>JAVJTD010000342.1:0-19536 GCA_040219065.1 Planctomycetota bacterium | reverse complement strand
GTCGGTGAGAGCTCTGCGCAAGCGAGCTTGGGCCTCTTCGAACGTCCAGCGGCCCGGCTTCCAACTCTCAACTTTGAAGCTGGCGGTCCGATCGCACCTGGCAGCATCGGGCCACGGAGCTTCGGATGTGAGGTCCTGGTCCTCTCCAAAGCGCTCGTAATGAGGGCACCAAGACCGGCTGAAGCCGTCGGTCCGAATGCCGTGTTTCGCCTCAGGCGAGCGCCGCGGCGCTCGGACGGCCCCAGAGAAAGCCCTGGCCGTAATTGACGCCCATGCTCTTGAGCAGCTCGAGATCCTCGCGGGTCTCGATGCCTTCGGCGACGACCTCGGTGCCGAGGCTGCTCGAGAGCCGCAGCAGCCGCTCCAGCGATCGAATGCGCGACTCGTCGGTCGAGAAGCCCATGACACACTTCTTGTCGATCTTGACGATGTCGGGCTCGAGAAGGATCAAGCTTTCGAGACAGCTCCGCCCGAAGCCGACGTCGTCGATGGCGATTCGGATGCCCTCGCCGCGCAGCGCCGAGACCGACTCCGCAAGATAAGACGGATCGCCGATGATCTGCTGCTCGCTGATCTCGACACAAAACGAGCCATCGGTTCGCTCGTGGGGGAAGGAGTCGATCAGGCGAGAGGGTGAGACGTCGAGCATGGTCGAGGGGAAGACGTTCAGATGGCGACGCGTCTCGGGCGGTAGCAGGTGGGACGCCTCGACACACGAGCGCAGGCATTGATGGTCGACCAGCGTGAGGATGTTCGCCTCCCGCGAGACGCGGAAGAAGTCGTCGGGCATCTCGAAGTCGTCGCTGCTCAGCCGGCTCAACAGCTCGACTCCAACTGGCCGCTCGTCCGACAGCCGTACGATGGGATGCGTCACGACCCGGAAGCAGTCGCCGCGCCGGAGAGCGGCCAGGACGCGATCGAGGCCATGGTCATCGGCGATCGGCTTGCGCGGATCGGCGAAGAAGGACACCCGGTTCTTGCCCGCGGTCTTGCTGATCTGAACGAGCTCATGGGCCTGGACGAGCAGCCGCTCGAACACCGTGTTCTCCTGCGAGACAGGGACGACGCCCAAGCTGGCCGTCACCCGCACTCGCCCGTTCGACAGGCTGATCGGGCACTCGGCGATCGCAAGGCGGAGCTTCTCGGCGACGCGCATGGCTTCGGCCAGGCGAGTGCGGGGCAGGAGGATGACGAACTCGTCGCCGCCGATGCGGGCGCAGTAATCGGTCTCTCGCAGAGAGCTCTCGATCTTGCGTGCCGTCTCGACCAGGACCACGTCACCGGCCGCATGGCCGAGCGAATCGTTGATCTGCTGAAAGTCGTCGAGGCTCAGCAGCACCACGACCAGGTCGGCCCCCTCTCGCCGCGCCCACCCCAGCTCGCGCGTCAGCGCGTCCTGGAATCCTCGCCAGTTGAGCAGCTCGGTGAGCGAGTCGATCCGGGTCATGCGCTCGAGCCGCTGGCGAGCTTCGGAGAGCTGCTTCTCGAGATCGGTGACTCGCTCCTGGAATCCTCGCAGCTTGGAGACATCCTGCAAGACCGAGAACCAGGCCGCCTCGCCATTCCAGTGAATGGGAATGGAGCGGATCTCCACGTGATGGGTGACCTCACCGCCCTCGAAGACGGTCAGATCTCCGGCCCTTTCTTCCAAGGGGAAACGCGGGCGCTGTCCTTCGACGGCATCCTCGGGGCCGAGCAAGAACGACGCAGCCGAGTTGGCCAGGCGCACCACGCCAGCAGCATTGCTGACGATCACACCGAGCGGGTTGTCGCTGACCAGCCTCTTCAGGCTCTCTTCACAACTCTGCGGCCGCGGCTTCGCTGCCTCCTGTCGACCGCCATCGACGGAGCTCGCATTCGACATCGTGGCAACTCCTCCCCGAGTGCCCACTGTGGGTCGATGCGAGCGGTGGTTCCCTCCCCGGCCACTCGCACGACCGAGAGGCCATCATCCTAACCGATTGAGGGACTGATGAAACCACCGATTTACCGAGAGTCAGGTGACCGGTTCTTCAGGTGTCGGGATGGGTGTTTGAGTGATTGAGTGTCCAGGTGTCCACACACACGAACACACGAACACCCCGTCCCCGATTTTCCCCCGCCTTTTTTCGAGACCCTGGCATACCGAACCACGACTAGTGAGGTGTCGGTACCGCTGTACCGATCGGCCGCCCCTTCCCCGGTCGCGAGCTCGTCCACTCCCTCCAGCGGAGCCAGGCCATGCCCAGAGACCGTGTTTCGGAAGTTTCAGACGATCACTCCTTCATCCCGGGAATCCATAACTACTGCGACCGCTGGTGCGAACGCTGCACGCTCAAGCACCGCTGCGAGACGCCACTCACACGGACTCGCCATGACACCTGCGCGAAGAGCGATGGCCTGGTCACCGTGACGATCGCCGTCCCCACTCCCGACGCGCTGATCGCCATGGCGCCCTTCCCGAGGCAACGGCGACTCCTCGACTTGGCCAAGGACTACGCCATTGGCGCCAACGTCCACCTCGAACAAGCCGGCCCGACACTCGACAAACTCCGAAAGGACCTCCCGGCCCCCGAACGGCCTCGCCTCGACGACGCAGTCGCCGTCCTCTGCTGGTACTCCGTCACTCTATTCGCCAAGTTGGGCCGCGCCGTCGGCCAATGCTCGCCTGCAATCCTCCGCAAAGGTCCCCATGTCGCTGACGATGTCGATGGCTCGGCCAAGGTCGCGCTCCTCGGTATCGACCGCAGCCTCCGTGCTTGGGCCGACTTGCGCCGAATGGGCCATCGCGACTCGCCAGGCCCCTCCAGCTTTCGCCGCGATCTCAGAAAGCTCCGGGCTCGCGTCCTCGCCGAGTTCCCCAACGCTCCTCGGTTCCACCGCCCAGGCTTCGATGAGCCAAGTGCCGAGGAGTCTTCATGATGCAGTCCCCCCACGACTACTCCTCAAGGGCGCTCCCCTCGCCGCATCGACTCGCCGGCCTCACGCAACACGGTCAGAAGGCTCTCGAGGTCCGCTCGCCGGGTGAACGGATTCATGATCGCGCAGCGGAGGTAGCGGCCGGTGGGTAGCGTGGTTTGAACGAGGTAGTGGCTGCCCGATCGGACGACGAAATCGCGGATTCGATTCTGCAACGCGTCCAGCTCGGATTCCATCGCCCAATGGGGACGGTACCGGAAGCAGACGATATTGACCTCGGGAGGGATCAAGAGCTCGAAGTCGGGAGCCGCCTCGACCAGATCCGCCAGGTCTTGCGCACGCGCGATCGTCGTCTCGATGGATTTTCTGAACGGGGCCTCGCCGTGCACGGCCAAGGCCGTGTAGATGCGCAGGCTCATCATCCGCTTGGTGCATTCGAAAGTGCGCAGGCCGATCTCGGTCCAGTCCCCGGTGCGGTCGCCGTGATAGCGGTCCCCTTCGAACAGGTACGTGGCCTTCTGGGCGAAGGTGGCATAGGAAGAGTCGCTCCGCCGAAACAGGACTGCCGTTGTCAGCGCGGGCATCATCATCATCTTGTGCAGGTCCCAGACGATGGAATCCGCGCGCTCGATTCCTTGCAGCAGGTGGCGATGCCGGTCGGAGAGGAGCATCGAAGCGCCGTGGGCGCCGTCGACGTGGAGCCAGAGGTTCTCGGCGAGGCAGAAGTCAGCGATGGGCTCGAGCGGATCATAGGAGCCGGTGGCGGTGGAGCAGGCGTTGGCGATGACGGCGATGACGTGGCGGCCCGCGTTGCGGGCGGAGCGGAGGGTGCCCTCGAGCGCGTCAGGCCGAAGGCAATAGCGCTCGTCGACCGGTACCGGCACGATGCCCGCCTCGCCAAAGCCGAGGATCCGTCCGATGCGAGCCACGCTGTAATGAGCTTGGTCCGAGCACAAGATCGCCAAGGGGGGATGCTCGGCGGCCGGCTGCTCCCAAGCGTCGTACGGGGCACGGGACTGACGGGCGGCCAAGAGGGCGGTGAGGTTTCCGAGCGTGCCGCCGGCGGTGAGGATCCCGCTCGCCTGGTCGTCGAAGCCGACTTTCTGGCACAGCCAGTCGGTGACATGCCGCTCCATCGCGGAGGAGGCGGGTCCCATCTCGTAGATGGCCATGCCGTTACTCAGGAACGAACCGAGGAGATCGGCCAGGGCCGCCGTTGGAAGTGGCAAGGAGACCTGATGCCCGATGAATCGTGGATGGCGGACTTGAATCGAGTCGGCCAGGACTCGGCGCATCAGCTCGAGGAACGGAGCGCCGCCCGAAAAGTCGGACTGCCAGGACGAGAGCATCTGTGGAGGCGCCGTCCAGTCGAGGACCGGGCCGGGGCGGTCGCCGTCCAGGCGAGCGAAGTGATCGGCGAGGAGGTCGATGAGCTGCTTGCCATCGCGGCGGAAGGCTTCGGAGTCGTAGACGTCTGGGAGCATCGTCCTGGGTCTCGGGGTGAGCGCGTGCCCGGTAGGGAGTCGCCCTTGTACCTCGCGCTCGCCAGCAGGGAAACCGGTCAATCCCGGCACACGGCTCCAGCACCGTACGTCATCCATTCGTATACTCGGCGACGCAGGCCTGCCGGCCGCCACAGGAGATCCCGATGACTCGCCATTGCGCCCCCTCCGAGTACGTTCATGGGACTGCTCCCGAAGAGCAGGAGCGTCTCTCGCAGCTCAACGAGTTCCTCAACAACCGCTGCCTGAACGAGCTCGGCCTGAAGCCTGGCCTTCGCGTGCTCGATGTCGGCTCGGGGCTAGGGCAGATGACGTGCGCGATGGCCGAGGCGGTCGGCCCGGAAGGTGGCGTCGTCGGAATCGAGCGCAGCGTCGAGCAGAGAACCCGTGCCGAGCGATATGCCCATGAGAGCGGAAGTCGCGTGACCTTTCGGGAAGGCGACGCCCTCGCGCTCCCACTCCAGGAGGAAGAGCTCGCGAGCTTCGACGTGGTCCACTCCCGCTTCGTCCTCGAGCACCTCAGAGATCCCCAGGCCGCCGTGGACCAAATGGTCCGGGCGGTGAAGCCCGGCGGGCGGATCGTGCTCGCGGACGACGACCATGACCTCCTGCGCTTCGACCCGCCCTTGCCCGCGATCGATCATCTCTGGCGAGCGTACATCCGGCTCTACGATCGACTGGGGAATGACCCGTTTATTGGGCGTCGCTTGGTCAGGCTGCTTCATACCGCCGGACTGCGGCCGACTCGGAATACGGCAGTCTTCTTCGGGAGCTGCGCCGGCAGCCCGACCTTCGAGTTCATCGCCGCGAACTTCAAAGGCGTCTTGGTCGGCAGCCGCCAGCCGCTTCTCGACCACGACCTGACGACGGAAGCCGCTTTCGAGGACGGCATGAAGGAGCTGGAGCACTGGCGAGCTCGGGAGGATGCCGCGCTCTGGTACACGCTCTGTTGGGCCGAGGCCGTCCTCTGAGAAACCCGGCGTCCTGGAATTGGCGCATTTGGACCACCGGCTTCAGCCGGTCTCGGTTCCCTTCTTCCAAGCCCCTTGGAGATGACCCGGACCTCTCATCCGAAACTCCGTGCCACTATCCTACCCAAGGCATTCGAAACGCCGTCATTCGGACCGCCCGCTTCGGTCGATCTCGGTGTCTTCCATCCGAGCGCTACTCCGACCTCAACCGTGCTCGGCTTCGAGGTGAGGCTCGAGTGGGGTGAGGCCGAGGGCGGCTCGGGCGCGCTCGACGAGCTGCTCGAGGCGGAAGGGCTTCGAGAGCACGTCGACGTTCGGCGGAAGCTGCTCATGGCTGAGGCTGTCGGCTCGACCCGTTATGAGCAGCACCGGCACGTTCGGATTCTTCCGGCGCAGTGCCTTGAGGACCTCCACCCCCGAATGGCCGGGGAGGTCGACGTCGAGGATGGCGAATCGGAAATGCGCGGCCCGCGTCTCCACCAGGCGCAGCGCCTCGTCGCCGTCCGCTGCCACCCGAATCGGCAGGCCCGCGGCGCCCAGCGCCTCCCCCACCAAGTGCCTGACGTGATCATGATCCTCGGCGATGAGGATCGCGTCCGGCCGAACCGCGCCCTTCTTGACCGTCTCCCGCTCGACGAGCGGCAAGCTGATGACACACCGCGTCCCGCCTTCGCGGCGATTCTCGAGAACGATCGTCCCACCGTGCTCGCGAATCAGGCTGCGGGCGAGGGTGAGTCCTAGCCCGGTTCCGATGTTCCGGGGCTTGGAGGTCGTGAACGGCGAGAAGAGGTCCTCGCGTTGGCGCGGGTCGATGCCGGGTCCCTCGTCGAGGACACACAAGCGCACGACCGGTCCCCCAGCCAGCTCTTCGCGCCCGAGCAGGATCTGGACCGGACCCGAGGTCGCCGCCTCCTCGGCGTTGTCGAGGATCGCGTTCAGAGCCGACTCGAGCTGCCCAGCATCGCCGCGAAGCCAGAAGCTCTTCGTCTGCGCATCGACTGACAATACGGCCCGGGATCGCCTTTCCGTCAAGCGACGCACCAGCTCACCGAGATCGAAGGGGTCGGAAGCCCGCTCGCCGTGGCTTGCGACCAGCGCCAGCTTGTGACCCAGCTCGAGCGCTTGATTCGCGACCGATCGAATCTGGGTCAGTGCGGAGCTTCGCGACTCGTCGTCTCCCGATTCGGCCGCCATCTGCGCGTAGCCCAAGACGGCGGTCAGGACGTTGCTCAAGTCATGAGAGATGGCGCCGGCGAACGACTGCAGCGCGCGATTCTGCTGCTCCTCGTGGCGACGAGCTTCCCGAGCGCGCCGCTGACGCTCGGCGGTGCTCCGGTCAGTGACGTCACGGTCGATGCCGCAATAGCCCAAAAAGCGGCCAGACTCGTCATGACGAGGACACGCCGACGTCTCGACGAGACGAGCTGCGCTCTTCGGTCCCGGCACGGTTCTCTCCAGGCATGAGAACGGCCGCTCTTCGGTGAGCACGACCTCGAAGGCCTCGTCCGACCAGCTTCGCTCACTGCCCGCCAAGAATTCGAGGATCGGGCGGCCGATCAAATCGTCGAGCGGTCGACCGTAGAGCCGAGCGGTCGCCTCGTTCGCGGCGACGAAGCGCAGGTCGGCGTCGATGGCCCAAAGGGCATCGGGGCAGGACTCTATCCAAGCGCGATCCGGAGTCGGGCCCAGCAATCGGCGAGTGCGGAGCGTCTTTGCGCGCGCCGATTCGAGTGCCGTCCAGAAGGTGTCGGGAGGACGATCGGGATCGACACCGTCGACGACGATCGTGCACAAGGCCTCGTCGCGACGCTTCAGCTCCGAGACCGAGCTTCCCCCGAGACACACCGCCGCCTCGAAGACCCGCTCGGTCAAAGAGCTCGCCACTTCGTCCGGGCCTTCGACCGCGATCGGACGATGACCCGCCATCTCGACTCGGTCGCAGACCACTCGCCGCTCTTCCGCCGTACCGCCGACGATCAGGATCTCGCCACGTGAGTCCGTCACACCCCTCCCTCCCGAGGTTCGCTGCTCGTCGGACGCGGACCGCCCCCGCGTCCGAGACGCGCCCAGACTACCCGAGCCCGGGCTCGCGGAATGAGCCTAAAAAAGCGAATCGCCGAGCGATCCGTCGGACCACTCGGCGATGCTCGAATCTCGAGGAGGGATTGCCGGACCGCTCAGCCCTTGGAGCTGAGGTAGGCGCGCATGCCCTCGGGGTTGGCCTTCATCGTCTCCGCGCCTTCGTCCCAATCGGCCGGGCAGACTTCGCCATCGTGCGAGGCGACGTACTGGAAGGCCTTGAGCGTGCGGAGCGCCTCGTTGGCCGAGCGACCGACGGGGAGGTTGTTGATCGTCGCGTGCATCACGACGCCCTCGGGGTTGATCAAGAAGAGGCCGCGGAGGGCGACGCCGGCATCGGCGAGGACGCCAAAGCTCTGGGCGACGCGCTTGTTGAGGTCGGCGAGCAACGGGTACTCGAGGGAGCCGCCGAGACCGCCCTCTTCATGCTTGGTCTCGACCCACGCCTTGTGCGTGAACTGCGAGTCGACCGAGACGCCGAGAACCTGGCAGTCGCGCTTGCTGAACTCGGCAGCGTGCTTCGAAAAGCTCAGGACCTCGGTCGGGCAGACGAAGGTGAAGTCGAGCGGATAGAACAGCAGGCAAACCCATTTGCCCTTGAAGTCCGAGAGCTTGAAGGCCTTGAGCTCACCCTTGAAGTAGCCCTGAAGCTCGAAGTCGGCGGCCGGCTTTCCGACGATCGTCGCCGGATTGATGGTCGATTCGGTCATGAAATCCTCTCCTGCATTCTCGGGCGAGCGCCGAACGGAGGTCCGTTGACGCTCCCGCGCGATGATGATCGAAAGTCGATTGGTTGTATGGAAGAAGGCGGAGACCGGTGCACCCGACAAGCCGGGTGAACGGCCGCCGACCGAAGTCTCGGCCGGAGAATGGAAGCCGCCACTATAACGGCTGCGCGCATCCTTGCCAGCTCGGGGACCGAAAACCTGACCGAGGCGATCGCTGGCCAGGGAATCGGCCCGGAGGCACGCCCACCGACTCGGGCGCCCCTATTAACTCCGTGCGCGCGGGCTTGCAACGCGGGCTTGCAAACCCGCATCCAACTCCTCGTGCTCACCCACCGAGGCGGGCGCTTCACGTTGACGGCCTTCGCGGCGGGCCGATATAGTTTGGCCGCGACCGTCGCCCGTTCCCGAGAAGACCCGAACCCGAACTCCCTCCAGGACACACGATGCACGAGCGCATCAAGAAGCTCATCGTCGAGAAGCTGCGGCTCCCCGACGTGACCCCCGAATCGATCGACGACGACACGCCATTGTTCGGTCCCGAAGGCCTCGGTTTGGACTCGGTCGATGCCCTCGAGCTGGTCGTCGGTCTCGAGAAGGAGTTCGGTATCAAGATCCGAAGCCCCGAGGCCGAGCGAGATGCTTTCCGCACCGTCGACTCCCTCGTCGACCTCGTCCGCCGGCACCTCGAAGGCGGTGAGGCCCGGGAGGCCACGGTCGAGTCATGAGCTCGGTCTCCCGGGAAGCACGCCCGAATGACGGGGTCGTGATCGGCCTGGGCGCCATCTGCAGCCTCGGCTCGAGCGTTTGCTCCCTCGCGGACGATCTGTTCGGCGGCCGAGCCGCCATCGCCCCATTCGCGCTCTTCGACACGCGACGTCACCGGACTCGCCTCGCCGGCTCCGTCACCGACATCCCCAATCACGCACGACGCCACTCTCGCACCGACCGCCTCGCCGTCGCCGCTGCACGGGAAGCCCTCGGAGACAGGCCCGTTCCGGCTTCGAAGCGGATCGGCGTCTTCGTCGGCACCAGCACCGGAGGGATGCTCGAAGGCGAGGTCGCTTACCGGGACATCCTCGTGGGCAAGGTTCGCGCCTCCCGGCTGGTGTCCCAGCCGACCAGCGCCCCCTCCGAAGCAGTCGCCCGGCACATCAGTGCCCGCGGACCGGTCGAGTCCATCGCCTCGGCCTGTGCCGCCGGCTCGATGGCGATCGCGGCCGGGCTCGCTGCGCTGCAAGACGGTGAGGTCGACCTGGCGCTCTGCGGCGGTGCCGACGGCCTTTGCGAGCTGACCTACGCCGGCTTCAACTCCTTGCGCGCGGTCGCCCCCGACGCTTGCCGCCCGTTTCGGGCGGACCGGGAGGGCTTGTCCCTCGGAGAAGGCGCCGCCTTTCTCTTGCTGCAGAGACGGGAAGATGCCGAAAGAGCCGGAACGCCGATCCTCGGCTCGGTGCTCGGCTCCGGAGCCTCTTGCGACTCCCACCACATGACCGCGCCCGAGCCGTCGGGATCGGGACCGGCGAGGGCCATTCGAGCCGCGTTGGACCATGCCGGCCTGCCGGGCGAGGGGATCGACTTCATCAATGCGCACGGGACGGCGACGCCCCACAACGACGCGGCGGAAGCCGCCGCCTTGCGCTCCGTCTTCGGAGAGGATCTGAGCCGTATCCCCGTCACATCGACCAAGTCGCTCGTCGGTCACTTGCTCGGTGCGAGCGGCGCCCTCGAAGCCGTCGTGACGCTGATCTGCCTCCGTGCACAGTGCGTTCATGCGACTGCGGGTGAGGGACCGGTCGATCCCGAGCTCGGCCTCGATGTCGTGCTCGGGCGAGCGCGAGCTCTCGAGCGCTCGCGCTTTGCGCTGTCCACCAGCCTCGCCTTTGGAGGCGCCAATGCCGCTCTCGTCCTGGGGGCCGGATGAGTCGCCACGAGCCAGAGCGCGTCGTGGTGACCGGTGCCGGAAGCCTCGGCTGGTACGGTGTCGGGCAGGATGCCCTCGCGATCGCCTTGGCCGCAGGCTCACCATCGTTTCCCGAGATCGAGCGACGCACGGGCGTGCATCCGCGCAAGCCGGCGAGGCATGCGGGCCTGGTCGATGGCTCGGCGATCGGGGAGTGGGTGTCCCCCCGCGAAGGCCGTCGCATGGGACCAGCTTCTCGCTTCACCTTGGCCGCTGCGCGAATGGCTCTTCAGCAAGCCGGAACGTCTGCAGAAGCGATCGGCGGCCCGGGCTTCGGCATCGCTTTGTCGACCGCCTTCGGCTCGACGCGGATGACCGAGGACCTGGTCCTCGAGATCCTGGACGACCCCGAGTCGACCTCCCCATTCTTGTTCACCGAGTGCGTCGCGAACGCACCCGCGGGCCAGATCGCGATTCGGCTGAACGCCCAAGGCGCCAACACCACCCTGACTCAGCGCGAAGCCGGTCCTCTTCTCTCGGTGATTCACGCGGCGAGGGACATCGCCGCCGGACGTCTGGACCGGGCAATCGTCGGCGCCGTCGAGGAGATGCCGCCGCTCACCCATGCGATCCTCGACCGCTTCTCGGCACTGGCCCATCAGGGACTGGATGGACGAGAGCTGCCGCGTCCCTTCGACCGCGATCGCGACGGAATCGTCGCTTCGGAAGGCGCGACCTGCCTTCTCCTCGAGCGGGAGTCCGCGGCCAGGGCGCGCGGCGCGGAGATCCTGGCGGTGATCGCCGGCTGGGCCCGCGCCTTCGACCCCACCGCACCGGCCCACACTTGGGGCGCCGAGCCCGGTCCCCTCGCCGATTGCCTCGTAGAGGGACTCTCCCGCTTCGGGATCGTTCCGGAGGACATTTCTCTGATCGTCTCCGGAGCCTCGGGAGCTCGCCGCGGAGATGCGCTCGAGGCGGGCGTCCTACGCGCCAGCTTCGGCGACCGGCTCCCGCCGATCGTCACGCCCAAGGCGGTCACGGGCGAGTTCGCTGGAGGGCTTCTCGGTCCCGGTGTGCTCGCGATCACCGGCGCCACGTTCGCGATGCCGGCCGGATTTCAGCGGGAAGATCCCGCTCTCGGCCTCCGTCCCACCGCCATCGATGGGCCCGCCTCGCGCGCTCTCCTCACCGGACTTGCTTCCGGAGGGGTCTCGACATGGCTGGTCCTCGAGTCGGCACGCTGACGAACGAGATTTCCTGCGGCTCCTCCACACCCTCGGTGTTTTGAACACGAGTGCCAGAAAACTCCCGGTCCGTCGGCAATCCGAGAGTCTTGTCCGTCAATTCACGAAGCGGACCTGAAAGAACCGGCGTTCTCACCGTAATGAGTGGGCGGACCCGAAAGAGGACAGGATCATGACGCGCATACAATCCGTGACGACCCCCGGCGGCTGGCTCGTGACGGGGAACTCCGACGAGATTCGGAGGCTGCGCGAGAGACGACTTCAGGAAGCCGCCGAGCTCACCTCGGCGTCGACGCCCGACCCGGGCGAGTCGATGCCCGCCGAGACCGGCCCTCCGGTGAGCCGCCTCAAGCGCTGGATCATCCACCCGCTCCTCCGGCGGATTCCCATCGCCCAGCCGACCGACTGACACGACCCCGTTGCTCGAAGCAGCGGGGTCGCTTGTTTTCAGCGCCCGCCCTTCGACTTCTCGATGACGTGCACCTTCAGCTCGGTGCCTTCGGGAAGCTCCTTCGAGAAGACTTCCTTCTCGATCTCCGCCTTGCGATCGATGTCCTCGAGTCGGATCGAGACCTGATCGCCTTCGGCATTGCGGTAGGCGATCGTTCTCAGCTCGAGCGGGCTCTCCCGAAACGTGACCGAGAGTCGCGCCAGGAACGCCTTCAAGTCCTCTCGCCTGGGAGTCAGCTCGATCCGGACGTCGCCGCTCGATCGCTCGAAGCCCGAGACCGCGAACGCCGAGTCGAGTGTCCGAACGGAGGGACCGAACACCTTGACCAAGGCCCCGGCGAGGTCGCCTTCCTGGAAGAGGAACCGCTCGGCGCGCTGCTCGGCCGGGCGGTGGACTTGGTAGCTCTTCGCGTCAAATCTGACGACGGAGCGATTCGGCTTCTCGAGAGCGAACACCAGGCAGCCGGGATCGCGGCGGTAGTAGAGCCGTCCTTCGGACTTCAGCGGCTCGAGAAGGAGCGGCGTCTCGACCTCTTGCTCGAACCGGGCGCCGAGCTGCGTGACCGCTTCCTGCTTCTTCGCCCAAGCGTCGAGCAATGCCTTTGCTTCCTCGGACGGGCTCCCCGCCGCGGGCTCTTGGATCAGGATCAAGGTCGAGAGCAGCACGAGGATCATGGGGCCTCTCCAGCAGGCTCGCCTCCGGTCGGAGGCAGGAAGATCGGAATCGTCGTCAAAGTCGTCACGAAGCAGATGGCGATTCCCATAGCCAAAAGCAAGCCGAGCGAAGAGAGTCCGGGCGTTCGCGAGAGCAGCAGCGTGCCGAATGCCAAGGTCGTCGTCGCCGTCGTTCGCCAGATGGGACGGCCGGTGTCTTCGAGGATGACAGACCAGGACGCCCGCGCCGCGCCGCGCCGCGCACTGCGCAGCCGCGAGACGAGATGGATCCCGTCGTCCAAGCCGATGCCGACGAGGAGCGGCACTGCGACGAAGTTGCCGAGATGCAGCGGCGTATTCGTCAACGCCATTCCGCCGAGCGTCCAGCCGAGTGCCGTCATCGTCGGTAGCGCCGCCGTCATCACCGAGCGGATGCTCCTCAACAGAAGGAGCAGGATCACCAGTGCACCGAACGCCGCGATCCAAGCGCAACGGACGAGGTCGTCCTCGAGCAAGCTTCCGAGCGAGTCGGCGAGCCCGATAGGCATGACCGCCCTGGCCTCGTCACCGAGCACGTCTCGGATGTCCGCGCGGAGATTCTCCCTGTCCGCTTTCGTCCAGCCGCCCCGAGTGGGATACAGGCGAAACATCCAAAACGAGTCACCGCGCCATGCGATCGCAGGTGACGGGGGAACCGCCTCCGCCGGGGCGAGCCAGCTATCGATCTGATCGAAGCCTTCCTCGAACATCTCGGGGACGAACCCGAGCTCCCTCAGATCTTCGGCAGCGCCCTCTCGCCAGCCGTTCACGCTCCGTCGCAACGCCTCGAGCCTTCGCTGGTCCTCCCCGGTCGGGACATCCCGGTGCGGTCCCAGCGCGAAGACGATCGCGTCTTCGGCGCGGAGCCTGTCGAGTGCTTCGCGGCAGGACTCGAGGGAAACTTCGCCGGGGACGAGCACCGACACCGGCACGGGTGAGAAGCCGAGCGTCTCCTCGACGCGGTGGAGTGCGGCCGTCGCCGGATCGTCGTCAGGTCGGAGGTGCGACGGATCGGCATCGAAGGTCAGCCCCCCGACCAGCACCGCGACCCACCCTGCAGCGGCGAGCAAGAGCGTGCCCCCTCCGATCCAATGACCTAGCCGGGACTCGGCGCTCCAGCGCGCGGCTCGCAGGATCGGTCCGATTGGAAGCGGCCGGGATGGCGAGCTCCGCTCCCCCCGCAGCGCCAACGGCAGCACGAGGAACGTCGCGAGCAACGCCAACGACAATCCGCTCGCCAGCAACACCCCGAATGACCAGAGCCCGTGGAACCGGCTGGCGGTGAACGAGAGGAAACCGACGATCGACGTCAGCGCGCCGATGACGATCGGAGGTCCCACCGAGCGCGCGGACCTCACGAGCGCCTCCTCATGATCCCTCGCAGGCTCGTGCCGAAACCGCGCGACGTAATGGATCGAGAAGTCGACACCTAGCCCGGCGAGGACGGCGGCCGATGCCGTCGCGAGCGGCGAGAGCGGTCCGAGAGCGAGGGAGCCGAAGCCGAGCGTCCACACGACCGCGAGGCTGCACGGTGCGACGATCCGCAGCGGCTCGAGCCGGCTCCGTGTCGACATGGTGAGGAACAAGATCACGAGCCCGATGGATGCGAAGGCCGACACCGTCAAGTCGAACCGCAGCCTCGCCTCGTCCGCCCGAGCCGCGACGTATCCGCCGACGAGCTCGAAGGCGTGACCGGCGAGCGCGGCTTCCACGTCCGCCAAGAGCGCTTTCGAGAACTCGACGTCGTAAGGCGCTTCTCGCCCTTGCAAGAGCAAGAATGCGCGCGGCGGCGACTCGAGGATCAGACAGGCGGCGTCCCCATCGAGCCCAGGCGGCAAGGCCTCTCGCCTCGCCTCTTCGAAGAGCCAGCGCAGCTCCAGCGGATCGCGTCGCACCAGCTTCGGTCCGGCGAAAGGATCGTCGGCGATGCGCTCGCGCAGCCGAGACAGTGCCTTGTGACGTCCGTCACCGATCAGCCGGTCTTCGAGCAAAGCGAGCTGGTCGGGAGTGAGCCAGTGCAAGGGCGCCGAGGCTCCCTCCCCGAACAACGCGGCCTGGGTCGCAGTCACCGACGCGACACGCTCGAGCGCCTCCAGCCGGCTCGCCAGCTCCAGCAGATTCCGATCGTCGAATTGCCCTTCGAGGACGACGAGCAGGTTGCGCGCAGGAGACTCGTCCTCAGACGTGAGCCTTCGAAGCTCGAGCGCAGGATGGTCCTCCGGCAGGAGCGCCGAGACGTCCGACTCGACCCGGAAGCTCGGCAGGGCCAAGACCGCCGCCAGTGTCATGGCGAGTAGCAAGGTGAGGATCGCGCCGGGATGCCGCACGACGAGGCGAGTCAGGCGCTCGGCGAGCATCGCGATCATCGCGTGACTCCCGGCGGCAGCTCGAGGTGGAAGAGGGCGTCCGGAAGATCCTCGGCCGGGCTAGTCGATTCGATCTCCAACTCGAGCACGAAGCCCTTCCCCTCGATGCGCGTACCGCCTTCGCTGACCGTCTCCGTCCACCGCGCCCCACGCAGCTCGAAGTGCTTGGCCAGCACCTCCCCTCGAGCATTCACATCGAGGGTGACCTGCGCCTCGACGTGAAGCGGCTGCAGCTCGACCGTCCAACCGGTCCCTTCCGGCCAAACGGCAAGGGCACGCTCGGGATCTGAGCCTCTGGCGCGCTCGAGCAGCGTGATCGCCATGAAGGTCAGGACGTGACGCGGGGCCGGCCCCTCGTCCCAGACGTGGCTCACGCCGCGGGCGGCCTGCGGGAAGTAGCCAGCGAAGCCGGTCTCGTCGGCGGCGAGGTCCAGGACCTTGCCTCCGACCTCGGGAAAGAGCTGAAGGCGCACCGCAGGGGTCGGAAGGTGGCGGAGCACACAAGCTCCCCGGAACGAGCCCGAGATCGCCTCGGAGTCCAGGCGCACACGGCCGATCTGGCGCCAGGCTACGGCCTCGGGGCAACTTCGTTGCCAGGCGGCCGCGACCTCGGATGGCAGAAGCACCGTCGCCCGGCATCCGCAGGCCGAGACGGCGATCACGATCGCGAAGACACGTAAGGCGCGCTCGAGGAGCGGCTCAAACATGAGCGACCCGGGCTTCTTCGGAGCGGGGATCCGCAAGGAACCCGAAGCGGTGGTTCCAATGGACGAGGCGGTAGAAGACCGCGAGGTAGAGCCTCTGGCGCCAACCCGGATCCACGTGGCCACCGAAGAAGGGAGCGACGGCCCGCTGATAACTTCGCTTCGGGTTGAAGAACACGGCCGGGAAGCCCGGATGATAATACGTTCGAATGAGCTTGAAGTAGCGGCTCAGCCAGCGGTCGAAGCGCCGCTCGTAGTCCTCGAGCGGGCGGGTGCTCCCTTTGCCGAGGTGCTTCACGATCGCCTCGGCGCCCGCTTCCCCGCTGAGCAGCGCCAACAAGACGCCGGTCGAGAAGATCGGATCGAGGAAGGCCGCGGCGTCGCCGGCCATCAGCCAACCCGGGCCCTGGAGCTTCTCGGACCGGTAGCTGAAGTCCGAGCCGACCGTGACCGAGCGCTCCCGGCGCGCCCCCTCCAGCCAGGAGCTCACATAAGGGCTGGTCTTGATTCGCTCCACGAGCGTCGCTTCGGCATCGCCTCGGCCTCGCCAGTGCTCTTGATCGAGGACGCAGCCGAGGCTCAAGCGATCGTCGCGAAGCGGGATCATCCAGAACCAGCAGCCCTGTCCGAAGACGAGCGTGATGTTGCCCGCCTCGCGACCGGGCCGCCTCCGGCCGCCCGAGTAGTGCGTGAAGAGAGCGATCTTCTTCAGATCGGGCAGAGTACGGCGCAAGCCCAATCGGCGGGCGAGGAAGGTGCCCTGACCGCTGGCGTCGAGCACGAAGCGCGATCGGAGCTCGAGCTCACGGCCTTCAATCGTGGCCTGGATCCGGCAGTCACCGGGCGACGTTTGGACCTCGCGGGCCCGGGCTTCCTCGAAGACTTCGGCGCCGGCCTCTTCGGCATGTCGCAGCAAGACCTCGTCGAAGTCCGCCCGCTCGACCTCCCACGCACGGCGGTAGGGCTCGGTCAGGAACTCCTCGAAGTCGAGCCCGCCCTCACACGATCCGTCGTTGCTGACGAAGTGCGCCCCGTACTTCTGGACGTAACCGCGACTTTCGAGCTTCTCGTGAACACCGAGGCGATGGATCACGTCGTGCTGGTAGGGCAGGAGCGACTCCCCGACGTGGAATCTCGGGAACCGCTCGCGCTCGAGCACGGCGACCGACTGGCCCTTCTTCGCGAGCACCGTCGCGGCAGCGGCCCCGGCGGGACCGCCGCCGATCACGAGGACGTCGTAGCGCTCCCCGGTCATTCGCTCGCCTCTGCCAAAGTGCGCAGCCGGTCGCGGTCGAGCTTGCCTCGCTCGGTGTGCGGCAGTGCCTCGAGGAGATGCACCGCACCAGGCTGATAGAAGCGCGGTAGACGGCGCAGCTCTTCGGCGCTCGCCTCTCCCACGACGAACGCGACGATCCGGTCACCGCGCCCCGGGTCGTCCACGCCGACGATCGCGACCTCGCGGATACCGGGTACGCGGCTCAGGGCACGCTCGATCTCACGCGCCGGGACCTTCCTCCCTCCGACATTGAGCACGTCGCCCACCCGGCCGATCAGTTCGAGGCGACCATCGGGTCGCAGCCGGCCGCGATCTCCCGTCCCCACGACCGAGAAGTCGGGATCGCTCTGCCCGAGCCGACCGATCCGATTGGCCTCGGACGACACCCAGATCCGCTCGCGCGCGTCGATGGCGAGCTCGACACCCGGCAGCGGACGACCGACGGTGCCGATGGCCTCGGGCGAGCCGGGCCGCGTCTCGAAGGCGATCCCGCCGGTCTCCGTCGAGCCGTAGAACTGGTGCACGTGACGTCGGCTGGCGGCGTGGAATGACTCGGCCGCCTGGGCGGTGAGCGGCGCCCCCGCCGAGATCACCAGCCGCAGCGGCGAGCTCGCCGGCCACACGCACGCGGCGAGCGCCCGCACCAAGGGTGGCGCCGCCGGGAACACCGTCGTCTCGCCTTCGGCCATTGCCTTCAATAGCGGCGCCGGAAAGTAATCGGGCTCGAGGATCAGCGGCGTGCCGATCCAGAGCAAGGAGAGGATGCCGTTGTCGAATCCGTACGAATGGCTGAGAGGAACCGTCACGAGCACACGGTCCGACGACTCGAGATCCATGCCTTGCTGGATGTTTCGAATGCCGGTCAAGAGCTCTCGCTCACCGAAGCAGAAGGCGGCCGGATCGCCCGAGCTTCCCGAGGTGACCTTGAGGATCTCCGCACCGGTCGGCACCTCGGCCTCGGCGTCGAGATCGAGCATGGACCAGCGCACTCCGTCGCCGAGACGATCGCCGGGCTCGAAAGTGTGGAGCAATCGGGCCACGCCCAGCGACTCGCAGCGCTGGGCCAAGTGCTCGAAGCTCGGTCCGGGCTCCAGCAACACGACGGGCACGCGGTCGAGGCGGAGAGCCAGGAGCAACTCGAGGAATGAGGTAGAGTTTCCGGTGGCGAGGACGACCGGTCGCAAGGCCTCGTTTCGAGGCAGCAGCCGGCGCCATCGATCTCGGTTCTCGAGGATGTTCGAGAACGTCAGCCGACGATTCTCGCCTCGAGACCAGATGGCCAGCGAACGTCCCCGCTCCTGGACCCACCGCTGCAGACAGTCGTTGAAAGAATCCATGGGTCCGTCTTGTCGATGCTCTTCCCTGACCGGCCAGCTCCTCGGACGCAGCACACCGCCTGCCCGGTCGACGGCAAGAAGTCTAGCGACCGCGCCCGCCAGTGCGCAACCCGCTGCCTGCCGCCGGCATGGCGGTTCGTTTGGCGGCAGCCACGTCGACGTTCGATCGTGGCACGTTCGCTTGGGCCTACACACGCGCTCTCCGTTTGCCTAGACTCACGCCGATCACTGTGGGGTAGGTTCAGGCGACATGACGATTGGCCAACTCAAGTCGGGCGGAGAGAGCCCGCCGAGCGCGGAGGATTCGGGAGAGCGCTTTCCGAAGAACCTCCATGCGCCTCCGCAGAGCACGTGGGTCTCGAGATTCCTGGGTCGGTTCTACTTCACCGGTCCGTTCTGGTACCAGATCCACCTCTGGGGCGTGCAGAGCTGGCGACGGCCGCTGCTGCCCGTCTGGGTCGGTGTGTTCTCGGTGTTCTTCTTCGTCGTGCTCGGGCGAGTGCGCCGAAACCTGATGGCCAACTTGAGCGTGATCCTGGGCCCGGCCGGACTCCTCCGCTCCTGGGGCCGCGCCTACCACGCGATCCGCGACTGGGCCTGGTGCCGCTCGGAGAAGTACGAGCGCTTCGAATGGGGCGAGGACGACTTCACCTTCGTCATCGAGGGGCAGGAGCACTGGGACGCGGCCTCGAGCGGAGAGCGCGGGCTGATCGTCCTCTCGACGCATCTCGGCAACTTCGAGTCGGGGACGTTCCTGCCGAAGCACCTGTTGGACCGCACGATCCACCTCGTCCGCGAGCCCGAGCTCGACCCCAAGGCCCAAGCCTGGATGGACAGACTGAAGGAGAAGAAGGTCGGGGGCGTCGACATCGTCACGCACATCGAGATCGGCGACGACTTCCAGCGCGGCCTCGAGCTCCTGGGAGCGTTGCGCCGCGGGGACATCGTGGCGGTGACGGCCGACCGGCCCCGCAGCGGCGGCCGGGTCGTGCGCGCCGAGCTGTTCGGCCGCCCGTTCCCGATACCTGAAGGCCCGGCGATCTTGGCGCGAACCGCCGAGGTCCCGATGATCCTGCTCTCCGTGATCCGCGAAGGTCGAAGGCGCTACCGCGTCGTTTTGCGACCCCCGATCGTGGTCGAGCGCACTGCCGACCGCCAAGCGGACATCGAGCGCGCGGTTCGGCAGATGGCCAGCGACGTCGAGCACGTGATCGCCCGAGCGCCAACGCAGTGGTTCTGCTTCCAACGCGTCTTCGATTGAGGCTCATCTGAAACCAGAGCCCGCACGGGTCCCTGACACGGAGCCGTTGCCGTTGGAACAACATGGATCACGGAGAAGACCTCATCCATCTGGCGATGAGTAAAGGACAATTCGACATGCCCGTCGG
>JAVJTD010000328.1:0-15429 GCA_040219065.1 Planctomycetota bacterium | reverse complement strand
CGGCCCCGGTCACCCCCGACTCGATCGGCTCGATTTTGCACGGGTGCCGCAAGGACACGGTGATCAGATACTCAAGTGCTCAAGTGCTCAAGTGCTCAAGTGATCGTGTGAACACGTGATCACCACCCAAATCCTCACCTCTCCATCACTTCGCGGAAGCGGTGGAAGAGGTGGGTGGCATCGTGCGGGCCGGGCGCGGCTTCGGGGTGGTACTGGACCGAGAAGACCGGCAGCTCTCTGTGACGCATGCCCTCGACCGTGCGGTCGTTGAGGTTCAGGTGCGTGACCTCGAACCCGCAGGCGTCGAGGTCGTCTTCGGAGACTGCGTAGCTGTGGTTCTGTGACGTGATCTCGACGCGTCCCGTCTCGAGGTCCTTCACCGGCTGGTTGCCGCCGTGGTGACCGAACTTCATCTTGAAGGTCTTGGCGCCGGCGGCGAGGGAGAGGATCTGGTGACCGAGGCAGATGCCGAAGACGGGCACCTTGCCGATCAGCGTGCGGACCTGCTCGACCGCCGTCGTCACCGGCTCGGGATCGCCGGGTCCGTTGGAGAGGAACACACCGTCTGGGCTCTGCTCGAGGATCGCCTCCGCCGGTGTCGAGGCCGGGACGACCGACACGCGGAATCCCTCCTGGATCATCGAGCGGAGGATGTTGCGCTTGACGCCGTAGTCGATCGCGACGACATGGAGCGGTGGCGCAGTGGAGCGGTGCTTGAAGTGGAACTGGGCGGAGTAGCCTTCGGTCCACTCGTAGGGCTCGGCGCAGGTCACTTCTTGCACCATGTCGCGGCCGACGGTCGAGGGCACGTCGGTGACCTTTTGGCGCAGTGACACCGGATCGAGATCCTCGCTGGAGAGGATCGCGCGCATCGAGCCTTCGTCGCGGACGCGGCGCGTCAGCATGCGAGTATCGATACCCTCGATGCCTACGACGCCCTTGCTCGTGAGGAAGTCTCCGAGTGACATCGTCGCGCGGAAGTTGCTCGTGCGGCGAGAGAACTCGCGGGCGATCAAGCCCTCCAGGTGAACCTCGTCGGCCTCCATGTCCTCGGGGTTGATGCCGTAGTTGCCGATGAGCGGGTACGTCATCGTGACGAACTGACCCTTGTAGGATGGGTCGGTGAGGATCTCCTGGTACCCCGTCATCGAGGTGTTGAAGACGACTTCACCTCGCCGTTCTCCGACGGCACCGAGGGATCGCCCTTCGAAGAGAGTCCCGTCCTCGAGGACCAGCATCGCCTTCTTCGTCACTGAGGATTCTCCTGAGCTTCTTTCGGTTCACCGAGTCGATTGATGAGTGCTGCCGAGTAACCGGCTCCAAAGCCGTTGTCGATGTTGACGACCGAGACGCCGGCCGCGCACGAGTTGAGCATCGCAAGGAGTGCGGCGAGGCCGCCGAAGGACGCGCCATACCCGACGCTCGTCGGTACGGCGATCACCGGGCACTTGGCCAATCCGCCGACGACGCTGGGCAAGGCGCCCTCGAAGCCGGCGATTACGATCAAGACGCGTGACGTCTGCAGCCTGGGCCACTCGGCCAGCAATCGATGGAGACCTGCGACGCCCGCATCATAGAGCACTTCGGTCCGGCCGCCCATCGCGGTGACGGTCCAACGGGCCTCTTCCGCCACCGGCAGGTCCGACGTCCCGGCCGCGATGATCCCGACGCTTCCGACGAGCGTCTCGGGATCCGGCAAGCGCGCGGTGACGACGCGAGCCCGCTCGTCATACTCGGCGCCCGGCTCCTCGTCACAAAGCGCTGCGGCGCCTTCGGGCGAGACACGCGTCACCAAGAGCGGTCCATCCCGGAGCTGCTTGGCGATGGCGACGAGCTCTCGCGGGGTCTTGCCTTGACCGAAGATCACCTCGGGAAATCCACAACGCCGCCCGCGGTCGACATCGACGCGAGCGAAGCCGAGATCGACGAGCGTCTGGGAGCGCTCGATCTCTTGCGCGGCGTCTGCGGGTGTACGCTGACCGGCCGCGACTTCCTCGAGGATCTTCAGAGTGCGTTCGGATTGCATCAGGAAGCCGGACTTCGAAGCGGCTGGTATCGGAGCGGTCGGAGGCCCCAAGCATCATCGTCGGAGCCGTTCGAGCGGCGGTCCACCGTCGGTTCGGACCTCGCCCAGCGCCACATGCTAGCGGCTGACCACCTCCCGCGCCACTCCAGTCGAGATTCTTTGATCCGGTCCGAGCGTGGGAAGGGCACCCCTGGGGCGGGCCTCGAGCGTCGATGGATCTTGGCGACGTTCTCGGAGATCTCGAGCTCCCGAGCGATCTCGTCGTAGGGCCGTCCATCCCTGTGTCTCACGATGAGGAGCTCCTGGTCGGCCAGATCCATCCAAGATGCTGTCGGTCGGAATGGCCTGCTCTGACGACGGCCCGGTACGATGGGCACGTTCTACCCTGCTTTCGTTATCATGGGCACTATGAACGATGAAGAAAGAGCTACCTCACCCAGTGTGACTCGGACAGACCTCGAGGCGGCGCTTCGGAAGCTCGACCCTCGAGTCTTGTCCGCCGCCCGAGAGGTCGATGTCTCCCTGCTTCGCTGGTCGCTGGCGCTGACGCCCTTCGAGCGGCTGCGCTCCTGCACTGAGTCGACTCGTGCACTTTCGGGCTTCCGCCGTGTCCCACCCTCGAATCGCTGACCTGGAAGCGCTGATTCGTGCACTCGTTTCCGCCGACGTTCGCTTCATCGTCGTGGGTGGTGCGGCCGCAGTGCTGCACGGCGCTCCTCTCACGACACAGGATCTCGACATCGTCCATGAGACGTCGCCTGAAAACGTGGAGCGCTTCGCTCAATCTTGAAGCAACTCGACGCGACTCTTCGGGAACCGGGTGACCGGCGAATCCGTCCTCCTGAGGATCTCCTCACCGGAACCGGTCAGCTCAACTTGTCCACGTCGTATGGCCCTCTCGACCTACTGTGTCGCCTGCATGATGGCCGGGGCTATGCCGATCTCATTGGGCTGACCGAAGTCGTCACCGATGGTGAGGTCGAGATTCGGGTCCTCGATCTCGCGACACTGATCGACGTCAAGTCCTCCACTGGACGCGCCAAGGACAAGCTGTCCTTGCCCATCCTCGTGGCGCTGCTGAGAGAGCGGGAGTCGGAAGGGGAGTGAAAGTTATCGCTCGCTCTGAGGCCATGTCGGGTGTCGGCGAGCCCTATCCGTCTTGGTCGCTTGCGCTCTGATCGTCACCTTCGCGGGCGGGCTTCCAGGGCGAGGCCGTGCTCGGCGGTTGGCTCTCGAAGGAGGTGGTAGCCGAGGCCGGCGATCATCGCGGCGTTGTCGGTGCACAGAGGGCGTGGCGGGAAGAAGGCTTGGCGACCGTCGGCTGCTGCGGCTTCCGTCAATCGCTCGCGGAGACGCGAGTTCGCGGCGACGCCGCCTCCGACCGCGATGCGCTCGAGGCCTTCGCGCCGTGCTGCCCGCAGGGTTTTCTCGACGAGGACGTCGACCACCGCTTCCTGAAAGCTGGCCGCCACGTCCGAGACCCGCTGCTCCGAGAGGGCTGCCGCCTCCTCCGGCGACAACGGTCGCCCCTGGGCGTCTTGTCCGCGCACCTTGTAGAGCACGGCCGTCTTGACGCCGCTGAAGCTGAAGTCGAGGGAGTCCGCGGCGAGCAGGGTTCTCGGGAACGCCTCAGCAGTGCCGTCCCCGTTCTGAGCAGCTCTATCGATGGCCGGGCCGCCGGGATAGCCGAGCCCCAGCAGCGCCGAGACCTTGTCGTACGCTTCGCCGGCCGCGTCGTCGGTCGTCGTGCCCAGACGCTGCACATCGATCGCCGACTCGGCGCGAAACAGCGCGGTGTGCCCACCCGAGACGATGAGCGCGAGGTAGGGCCAGGCCGGCCGGGGCGCGACCAGCCGCGGCGAGTAGACATGGGCGGCGATGTGATCGACGCCGACGAGGGGCTTGCTCTTGGCGAATGCCCAGGCCTTCGCGGCCGCCACCCCGATGAGCAGCGCGCCAATCAAGCCGGGGCGGTTGGTCACCGCGACCGCATCGGGCTCGCAGTCGGCCTCCTCGAGAACGGCCTCGAGGGTCGGCACGATCGCATCGAGGTGCGAGCGGGAGGCGAGCTCGGGCACGACGCCCCCGAAGCGCCGATGCACCTCGACCTGCGACGAAACGCGATGCGTGACGATCTCTTCGCCGTTCTCGACGATGGCGACGGCCGTGTCGTCACAGGAGGTGTCGATTCCGAGGACGTACATTTTCGATTCTCGCTGGTCGTCCGGGTGAGCTCTGGGCCCCGGTTCTAGCGATCTTCAGCCGCCTCGTCCACGGGCGCTTCGGTCCCCGAATCCACGAGCGGCGTGACGACCGGCTCGCCGCGAAGCAGCTCGATCGCGGCCTCGATCTGTCGATCGGACACCGTCTCGTAGATCGAAGGGTCCTCCGCCCGAGCGCGATAGCGATCGAGAGCCTCGTCCCGAACCTCGGCTGGGATGTCGAGCCAGAGCATCTGACGCCAGATGCGCTGCATCTCCCGAGTATCGACCGGGAACGTCACATCGGGGATCAGTCCTCCGCGGCGACCGTTCGACTCGGCCACACCGATCTGTCTCTCGATCGCTCGCCCGGCGGGCGTGTAGTAGGCGGCCGTCGTGAGCTTGACGGCAACCTGACTGCGGGGCAGCGTCAGGAGCGACTGGATCACGCCTTTGCCGAAGGTGCGGCTACCGAGCAGGATCCCGCGGCGATGGTCCTGGATGGCTCCGGCGAAGATCTCTGAGGCGCTGGCGCTGTGCGCGTTGACGAGCACGACGAGCGGCAGATCCGGGTGACGCAGGCCCTCGGCGACGGCGCGATACTCCTGCTGGTCCGAGCGCTCGTACCGACCGCGGGTGCTGGCGAGCAGGCCCTTGCCGATGAAGCGATTCGCGAGTGAGACCGCGCTCTCCACGGTGCCGCCAGCGTTGAATCGGAGGTCCAGGATCAGCGATGTCGCGCCCTGGGCCAAGAGGTCGTCCATCGCGGCATCGAACTCGGCGACCAGTCCCGGATCGAAGGTCTCTACCCAGAGATAACCGATCCCGTCCGCCACCAGGTGAGCGTCCTCGATGGCCGGGTTGCGGATGATCTGCCGCTCGAGCCGCATCGTGACCTCTTCACCGCTGGGACGCAGGATCGTCAGGGTCACTTCGGTGCCTTGCTCGCCGCGGATCTTCTGGATCACGTCGATCTGGGGCAGCTCGAGCACCGACTCGCCTTCGACCGCGACGACGCGATCGCCGGGGCGCAATCCGCCGGTGAGTGCCGGGCTGCCGCGGAAGGGGTAGTTGACGACGACCTGGTCAGGGTGCGCCGCATCGGCCCCGAATCCGACACCGACGTACTCGTTGTTCGTATCCTCGTCGAGCCTTTGGAGCTCGCTCGGATCGTAGAAGCGCGAGTATTGATCCAAGGAGCCGAGCATCGACCGCAGCGTCTCGTAGACCAGCTCGTCTTCTTCGAGGTCCGCGACGTAGCGCTCCTCCACGAGCCGCTTGACCCGCACCATGAGCTCCTCGAGCTCGGTGGAGCCGGCCGTGGGAAAGAGGGCGCCGACGGCGCGACCGATCACCAGGCCGAGCAGGCCGACCGCGGAGATCGAGTAGAAGATCCAAGTCTTGTTGTGATTCATGTCGGACTCGTTCGGAGGGAGCGGCGGGCCGATGGGGCGGCCGGCTCAGTCAGCGGTGAAGGTCCCGACTCGGAATCGATACGTTCTCGAGTCGAGTGCGTCCAGGTCGTCGCGGACGATCAAACGCACGAAGCACTCCTGAGGATCGCTCCGAGGCGTCCAGCCCGTCCATGAGCTCATGGGGAATTGCAGTCGGTAGACATAGCGCCCTCCCTCGATATTCCGAAGCACATCGGGATGGACGCCCTCGTTCAAGTCGGCGTGACCGAGGCGAGCGACCGTTCGGGCGAGCTCGCCGCCGTTCGTGGTGCGCACGGTGAGCTCGACCTGGTTCAACTTGCGGCTGGTCGTCAGGTTGATGGCCATCGTCTCGGTGAGCAAGCCATCGTTGCGGCTAGGTGAGATCGGCTCGAACTCCATGTCGCTCGCGCGCAGGAGCGTCTTCTGCTCGGTCTTCAGCCTTCGCGAGAGCTCGAGCAGCAGATCGTCGGTGACCTGCCGAGAGAGCGCCTGGGAGACCGAGTCGTCGCGGCCTCCGTTGAGGAACGGCGGCAGCAGGATCGAGAGCACATAGGGGAACACCTGGCTCTGGGAGCGATCGGCGAGGCTCATCGAGTAGCCGTCGGTCTGGGCGGTCAGTCGCACCCGTGCCTGGCTCGGTCCGCGGTGCACGTCGAAGGTCAGGACTTGAAGCCGAACGTGCGCCCGATAGTCCCGATCGTCGATGAAGAAGCTGGGTGGACCGATCGCCAGCCAGACCAGACCGTTGAGGAGGGCGACGCTGCTGTACTCGTAATCACCGAACTCGAGCTCGTCGATGAGCAGCATGACGAGGAAGTCGGCGTCCTGGGCGCGCGCCGCTTGAAGGTACGCCTCGACCAGCTCCTCTTGATCGAGCGTCGCGCCGTCCTCGGGTAGCTCCAGCGGGATTGCGTCGGTGAATGCCTCGAAGCGCTGGAACGCCTCGAGGAACTCTCGCCGCAGCGACTCGGCCTCCATCGTGAATCCGATGCCATCGCGCTCCGACTCGAGCTGCTCGAGCACGGGCGCGGCGAGAAAGACGGGCGGCACGGCGACGCGGAAGTTGCGGGTGGGCTGCTGCAGGAGGGCCCGGCCTTCGCTGCTGTCGTAGATCGCCGAGTCGGTCGACGCGCAGCCCGCCGCCCAGAGCAGCCAGACACCAGCGCTGAAGACCAGAGAGTACCGAGTCGGCGTCATCAGTTTCGCAGCTCCCGCGGGAGGTCGGCCTCGAGGACGAGGCAGCGGAAGCCACGGGTTCGCACGCGATCGAACAGCAGATTGGCCTCGCGGTGCACGAAGGTCGTGAAATAGATCTGCACGGCCTCCGAAGGCTCGAGTGAGGCGAGGTCGTCGAAGGAGCCGCCGCGATAGACGCCGCGGTACCACGCCTTTCGCTCCGAGGGTGAGTAGTGAGCGGGGTAGGGGATCGCCCACTCGGTGACGTTGCCCGCCAAGTTGTAGAGGCCGGTCGCACTCACGTCCTGGTGCTCGTGGGCAAACGTCCCGACCAGCTCCTTGCGCGGCCTCGCGTAGTGGCAGCGCGTCGGATCCCAACGCTCGCCCCAGACGTACCGGCGTGCGGACCCCTCGGCATTGCGCCGGGCGGCGGCTTCCCACTCGCGCTCGTTGGGCAGGCGGACGCGGTCAGGGATGCCGTGCAAAGAGCCCAACCAGCGGCAGAACGCCATCGCCTCGACGAAGCTGACCCCGGTGACGGGATGCTCGCCTTTCTCCTCGGCAGGCCACTGGCCCCGGCTCCAGCGCCGCGGGCCGAGCTTGCCCTTGGCGTCGGTGAAGAGCAGGCGCCGGTTCGGTAGGGAAGTCCAGAGCAGAGCCGGCTCGGGCAAGGACAGGCTGCCCAGCTCCAGATCGTCGAGCGGGGCGAGGAGCGCTGCGTGGACCTCCATCGGACCGTCGGCCGTCTCCACCGTCCAGGACAGCTTCCAGTACTCGTCGTTCTCATAGCCGCCGCTCTGGATGAACGTACGGTACTGCGCGTTGGTGATCTCGTTCTCGCTCAGGTAGAGATCGCGCTCGAGCACGACCTCTTTCTCGGGACGCGACGGGATGGTCTCGGTGCCGAGCGCTTCGAAGGGCGTCGGAGAGCGACGGCTGTCGGTGTCGCTCAGCCTCAGGTTGTTGCCCATGGTGAAAGGGCCCCTCGGTACGAGTCGGAAGGGCACTGGCACTCCGCTCGGCAGCAGCCACTGCACCGTCGCCGAAGGCGGTCTCGGCACGCGCAATCGCAAGCTCGTGCGATTGCCGGCCCAGTCCGAGGCAGTCGCCAAAAGGTGCGATTCCGCCACCGGCTCGTCGAAGACGACGACGTTGCCCGTGACCTCGCGGGCCGAGCGATCGCCAAAGCGCAGCGTCGCCACGCCCGACCCCGAATCCGTGACCCGGAATCGCACGGGGAACGGAGCATTCTGCGCGAACTGCAGGCGAGGGTCCGCCACGATCCAATCCTCGCCGGTCTCTCCGTCCTGCTTCACATCGGGGCTGATCACCTTCAGCTCGGGAGGCTCGGCGTCGACGATGACGAGCAATCGGCGCAGCGTCTTCTGACTGCGACCGTCCTCGAGCTCGATGTCGAGGCGCGTCTCGGAGCGCTCCTTCTTGCGCAGCTCCTCCACCCAGTCGTACTCGAGGAACTGGATCCGCCCGGTCGTCGAGCTCTGACGGAAGGCGGAGCTGATCGTCGGGGGGAGATTCAGATGCCCCTTCTCGTCCCGCTCCAGGCCGAAGGTCCAGGTGTACTGACGGTCGATGTCGGTCACGCGCCCTCGCGCGAGATCCTCATCGTGGAAGTCGAATCCGTAGGCCGTCAGCTCCCGGTCCAAGGCCTGGGCATCGAGGAGCCAGATCTCTCGGTCGACGTCCCGGCCTCTCGCCTCGTCCTGCGACTGGTAGATCTCGACGAACTCGTCCGGCGCGGGCGCGAAGGCTGCCCCCAGATCGACCTTGGGTGGCCGGTCGTCCAAGACGAGGTAGAAGGGGCGACCCCCGAACAGCTCGATGCGCTGCTGGAGTGCGTCGACGATCTCGACCTGGAGCCGCCAGGTTCCCACTTCCAGGGTTCCGGTCGAGAAGCGGATCTCGAAAGCCGAGCCCTCGGGATCCGCCTCCCAGGCGCTGATCTCGCGGCTGATGCCTTCCCGTCCGATCGTGATGCGACAAGTGAGCTGATCGGGCCGCGCGACCAAGCCCTCTGCCCGGAGCTCGAGGCGGTCGGGCAATCGAGCCAGGCGACCGACCACGGTCGGGCCGTCTCCTTCGACATCGACACCGGCGAGCGTCAGGGAGGGCCCGTTCGTGTGTCGAATTCGGAGCGTCTTCGAAAGCTCTCGGCCCAGCTCGTCCCGCGCGAAGATCCGCAGCTCACGCATGTCGCTCGTGCCGCGCAGGCCGTCGAGGGGGATCTGCAGGAGCCGCCTCGGACCGCCTCGCTCGCTCACGAGCTCACGGAGCACCGACTCGGGAGCCGGATAGAGCTCACCGCCGAGGGTCGCCGTCACTCTGGAAAGAGGCACCTGGGTGCCGGTCACCGCGCCGCCGAACAAGGTGAGCTGATCACCGCGGACCGGGATCTCGGAGTACTCGCTGAGCCAGTCGACAGGCAGACCCTGCTCGGGGAGGCCTTCGCTCGTCAGGCGCAGCTCGATCGGGAGCGCCCCGCTCTGAATGGCGAGCCCGAGCTCGAGGCGATGGGTGTTCCCGGCCCAGTCCTCGGCGACCAGCTCGTAACGACCCGGGAGCGCGTTCTCGATCGACAGCGAGAACTCGACGCCGCCAGCGTCGCTCGGGGTGAACTCACGCTCGCCGACGACGCGATTGCGATCGATATCGCGGAGCATCAATCGGTGCAGGTTCGAGTCCATCAGCTCGCCGTGGAGGTGGAAGCTCGGTTGTCCGACGAACAAGGTCTCGCGCCGACCATCGCCCTCGTACCACCAATGGAGCTCATCGGTCTTCATCGCTTCGAGACCGAGCCCGAAGCTGGGAGGGACGGTGTCCTTGTGCAGGCGCAGGCTCCGCGGCGAGGTCGTCGAGGGGCGGCCACCCGGTCCCAGCAGTCGGATATGAAGCGAGTACTCGCCGTCGGGCAGCTCTTCGAGTAGCCGTCGCGGCAGTCGCGCCTCGAGGTCTTGAAGGCGCAGATCGCCGGCCATCCGCTCGCCGTTGCGCTCGAGGAAGACCTCGCCCTGGACGATGTCGAAGTTCGGGGCGAGCGCGAGCCGGAGGTCGCCGGTCACCTCCTGGCCCACGTGCAGGATGCCGACGTCGCCGGCACGCAGATCGAAGGGGGCGGCGTCCCCGGGCTCGAGCCCGGTCTCGAGGAGCTTCTGTCGTCCCGAGAGCGCGATGCCGAGCGCGCCTCCTGCGAGCAGCAGCAGAACGGCCGCGATCGAGAGCAGCGCCGTCAAGCGACGCCTCTGGGCGAGGAAGCGCGAGAGGTCGCGCTCGACCTCGGCCGCGCTGGGGTAGCGCAGCCCGGGATCATACTCGAGGCATCGCAGGAGGATCCTCTCGAGCGAGCGAGGGACCTCGGGCGAGAGCCTTCGCAAGGGGGGGATCCGATCGATGCGATCGAGGTTGTCCAGCATCGCCTCGTCGACGGAGGGGCTGGAGCTCGAGCCAGTCGAGCCGCGAGTACCTGGTGGCGGCGAGGTGGCTCCACGATCCGAGCGTCGGCTCTGCGTCGTCACGCGGGGTGTGCGTCGCGTGCGCGAGCGCTCGGTCGTGCGGATCTTGAGCGGGTTCTGGCGCGCGAGGAGCTCGTAGCCGATCAGCCCGAAGCTGAAGATGTCGCTTCGCCGGTCCATCGGCTCGTGGAGGATCTGCTCCGGCGGCGCGTAGTTCGTCGACATGATGCGCGAGGCATCGTCGAGCGGTGTCTGTCCCGTCTCGGGATCGACCTGGGTCGCGATCCCGAAGTCGATGATGCGCGGCGTGACGCCGCCGCCGGGCTGGGGTTGGAGGATGACGTTGTCGGGCTTCAAGTCGCGGTGGACGATGCCGGCGCGGTGCATCGCCTGGAGACCCGAGGCGAGCTGTCTCAGGAGCTCGGTGTCCTCACGGATCTGCCGCCGCCGCCCGCGCTGGGTGTGACCCTCCTCCACGCGACGATAGATGTGATGGCGCAGGCTCTTGCCCGGCACGAAGTCCATCACGAGGTAGAGATAGCCCTCCGACGTCTCGTTGAAGTTGTAGACGCGGACGACGTTGGTGTGCTGGATCTTGGCGATCAGCAGCTCGGCCTGCTGAAAGATCTGACGGAAGCGGGGCCTCGTGGCGATCTCGGGGCGGATGAACTTGATCGCCACCTCGAGATCGCTGAGGTTGAGGTCGATCGCGCGGTAGACCATTCCCATGCCGCCGACCGAGAGTCGCTCGAGGATGCGGTAGCGGCCTTCGAGGAGCTTGCCCTCGAAAGGGTCCTCGACATCCTGACTCGAGCGCGACGTGCCCTGGCCGCGGCGAGTGACCGTCGCACTCGCCTTGGTGTCGTCGTTCGGCTCGAGGGCGGCGGTACTGGTCGGGTCTGGATCGAAGGCGCCGCCGTAGTGGAGGACGGTAATGTCGGGCAGCTCGTCGGAGTTGTCGGGGGCGGCCTCGAGGAGACGCGTGTCGGTCGCCGAGTGCGGAGCGACGGGGATCGCGAGGACGAGGTCCTCACCGTCGATCTTGCAGAAGAGCGCAGAGTCGTCGTACTCGCGCATGCACTTCGGACACCGCTTCATCCCAAGACCCTCGGCGGGCTCGGCCCGAGCGTCCTCATCGGCTCAGTCCTCCTTCAATGCTCGCTGAGCGTCTTCGAGCAAGGACCGCCCGATCTCCTGGTCCTCGTCTCGCAACGCATCGAGCGCCCGCTCGACCAGCTCACGCGACGCTTGGATCTGGCTCGCCTGCTGCTCGGCGCGGCGGAGCTGCAGCCAAAGGAGCAGGCCGAGCAAGGCGGCGAGGGACCAGGCGATCCAGTCGACCAACCGGGATCGCTCCGGCGACGCGATGAGCGTGACGTCGGCGGTCTTGCTCGCCGTCGCAGCGGGCGCCGCTTCCTGGGGCTCGGCCTCGGGCCGAGGTCGAATCGGCTCCCTCGAGACGTTGCCGAGGAGGACGGTGACGTTATCGCCCTTGGGTCCCATGTTCGACCGAGCAGCAGCGACCAACGCGTCGACGCACTCGGGGAGCGGCGCGTCACGGCTCGCCAGTCTTCGGATCTCCTCGTTCTTGACGAACTTCGACAGACCGTCGGTGCAGAGCAGAAGCCGGTCGCCCTCCCGAAGCGTGATCGGGTAGATCTCGATCTCGAGGGGCGACATCACGCCCATCGCTTGAGCGATGAAGTTGCCGCTCTCGGTGACCTGGTCCTTGGTGATCAGGAACAGCTCGCCGTCGCGGGCGAGGTAGGCGCGGCTGTCTCCGACCTGTGCGACGAAGAGCTGCGGTCCGAGGATCGCAGCGACGGTGACGGTGGTTCCCTTGCGTTGCTGGAACGGCACGTCGGCGTTGTGCGCGAAGAGCAGCTCGGAGGCACGCTGCATGGCGTACTCGAGGCAGCGTTGGACGGTGTCGGCGTCGACGGTCGGCTCCGTCGTCAGTCGCTCGCGATAGTGCTTGAAGACCAGGCGCGTGGCGAGGCGGGACGCGATGTCTCCGCCGGGAGCACCTCCGACGCCGTCGGCCACGCCGAGCAAGGCGCCGCGCTCTCCGCCGATCCAGACGTGGACCTTGGGCTCCATGCTGCACACGTCGCGCGTGAGGTCGGCGACGAATCCGTCATCCTCGTTGCGGCGGCGACCGACTCCGATGTCGGACTCTCCACAGATCTCGAGGGTGAGCTGAGTGTCCCGGCTCGAGCCCGGAGCCTGGGACCGGAGTTGGCTGGTCTTGCCGTTCATTCGTGCCGATGCGGTCTTTGACGGCCTGCGAGCGATTGCCGGATCGGCCGATCCGGAAACCGACGGAGCTTACGCACTCCCTGGCGATGCCATCGGAACAGAAGGCGTCGTAGGTTCAGTGCATTCTAAGGAATCGACGCGGCGAAGAAGTGGCCTGCGGTCGATTTCTTCGCCGTCAGGAGCTGATGATCTCGAAGGTCTGGTCGCCGATCCGCATGCCGTCGCCGATTCCGAGCTCCACGTCCTGGCGAATCTCGACGAACGTCCCGTTCGTGCTGTGGAGATCGACGAGGTAGAACTCGTCGTTGCGCAGGACGATCTTCGCGTGGGAGCGCGAGAGGCGGTTGTCGACCATCGTGATCGTCGCGTCCTTGCGCCCGATCGTCGTCTGCGGCTGGTCGAGCATGTAGACGCTGCCGTCGGAGCCGTCCTCGAGGATGTTGACCAAGATCGCGCTCCCAGGACGGCTCGAGCCGCCGAAGACGCGAGTATCCTCCTGCCCGCCGGGCAGATGAGGGTGGCTCGAGACGCGCTCGAATCGGAAGAGCTGCTGCCCGAGCAGGAGGCGGTCCCCCGAGATCAACAGCAGCTCGCGCTCGGGGCGGACCTTCAAGAACGTGCCGTTGCGGCTGCCCAGGTCGACGAGCCACGGCAAGCCATCCCGAAAGTAGAGGCGCGCGTGGCGCTTCGAGAGGAACGGATCCGAGCCCAGCGGGATCTGCTCACACGACCGGCCGAGGATCACGTCCTCGCCGGTGAGCTCGAGCTCGATGCCGGGCGTGCCATCGCGGCGGACCTGTCGCAACACGAAGCGCGTCTGGACGGCGATGTCGCGCTCGGTCGCTTCCCCTCGCTCGATGGGCTCTTCCGCGGGTGCCTCACCGAAGGGGTAGAAGGGCTGGGTGTCCTCTTGCTCCGGCGCAGGCTTCGCCTCGACCGCATCATCCACGAGGGACGTTCGGCAGCGCACGCAGAAGACGGCATCCGACTCGTTGCGAAACTCGCAGGTCGGACACTTCTTCTTGGAGAACAGACCCACGCGGATCTCCTTACCCTGGGAAAGACCACGATCCGTCTTCGACTGGGCGAGGTCGGAGCACTCGATCGGCTGCTCATGCGGTTCGCAGTCCGATCCTATCACACTTCTTCGGACGTTACCGCCCGTGCCCTTCGGGTTCATTCGGGTCTCGTTCTCAGGGGATGTCGATCGCCGCTCGCCGCGGCCCGATGGTCCTCGGGACGGAATAGGGACTACAGCTTGAGGAGGTTTCGCGGTTGACTATAACCGGCTCGTTTCGGGCTTTTTGCCCGAGGCCGACTCGACCGCTGTCTCTGGAGTGCTTCGTGGAGCTTCTCGTCACTTGTCGTCGCCACTTCGCCGCATCGCACCGCCTCTACTCGGACCAGCTCGACGAGGCGACCAACCTCGAGATCTACGGCAAGTGCGCCTGGAAGAACGGCCACGGCCACAACTACGTGATCGAGGTGACCGTCCGCGGCACACCCGACCCGATCACCGGGTTCGTGATCCCTCCGGCCGAGCTGGTTCGCATCGTCGATGAGCGCGTCGTCGACCGCGTCGATCATCGCCACCTCAACCACGATATCGACTTCCTGCAAGGGGACGTCCCCACCGCCGAGCTACTCGCCCGCCGCTTCTTCGAGCAGCTCGAGCCCTACTTGAGCGGCCTCACTCGGGTCACCCTGCACGAGACACCGAAGAACGTCGCGATCTACGGGGAGCCGGAGACCGGCGAAGGCCGGTGAAGGCGCGCTGAGCGTCGCGCCAGCCAACCAAGTAGAAAGCGACTGCGAGTCTCGCAGTCGCTTCCGTTCGTTTCGGCTGGTGGGGAGGACCAGAGTTGAACTGGTGACACCAGCATTTTCAGTGCTGTGCTCTACCAACTGAGCTACCCCCCCGCGTTGGCGAACGGTGGGTGATTATGGGGTCGGTCGCTCCAGAGTCAATCAAAAACCGGCCGTCCCCGGCGCGCCATCACGGCGAGCACCCGAGACCAGGTTCGGATGTTGCAGGCGGAAGGCTTGAAGGTCTTTTTCGATCTGGGCGACCAGCTCGTCCGGTGAGGCGAATCGGCGCTCGTCTCGGAGCTTGCCGAGGAAGGTCACCTCGAGCGCGCGACCGTACAGATCTCCCTCGTACCCGATCAAGTGGACCTCGATGCGCTCTTCGACTCCGTCGAAGGTGGGACGCGAGCCGATGTTCGTCAAGGACGGCCAGGCTTGGTGATCGACATGGGCGATGGTCGCGTAGACGCCGCGGGGCGGGTGGAGGTCGTGGCGGAGGACCAGGTTGGCAGTGGGGAAGCCCAGCGTCCGGCCCCTCTGGTCACCCGGGACGACCAGCCCCTCCATCGCGACCGGGCGATCGAGCATCGCGGCGGCCTCGTCGAGCGCGCCTTCCTCGATCAGCCGCCGAATGAGCGTCGAGGATATCGTCCGCTCGCCGAGACGCTCCGGCTCGACGCGCACCATCTCGAGCCCATGGGCCTGGCAGGCTTCTTCGACGGCGCCCGGCGCCCGGCCGTCGCAGCCGAAGCGCGCGTCATGACCGAGCACGAGCAAGCTGGCGTGATAGCGCCCCAGGAGGTACCGCTCCACGAACTCGGCGGCGGTCCAACGGCGAAGCTCATCGGAGAAGCTCAGCACCTCGGTCGCGTCGACACCGAGACGCTCGAAGATCCGAAGCCTCTGCTCGAGGGAGAGGATGGCGCGCGGTGGCGAGCCCGAGAGGATCGCCTGCGGGTGTCGGCCGAAGGTCACCAAGAGGCAGTCGACTCGTCGCTCCCTGGCAGAGGTCATCGCGCGACGGATGACCCTTTGGTGACCGAGGTGAACCCCGTCGA
>JAVJTD010000125.1:0-12163 GCA_040219065.1 Planctomycetota bacterium | reverse complement strand
GAGCGCTGACGCCTCAGATCAACTTTCCGGCAGCGCCGCCCGGTCTGAACATCTACGCCGCGGCATTCACCTGGGAGCCGGTGAGTTTCCAGGTCTCATCGGTCAGCTCCGCGATTCAGTTCCAAGTGCAGTAGTTCTGTTTTTAGGGCGAGGAGTCGACTGCCACCGGGGCCGTGTGACGACGCTCGTCCATGGGTAAGGAGAGTACTATGTGGCATCGGGAAAGGTCCGTCCGTATCGCGCTGGGCGCGCTATCGTGCGCCTTCTGCGTCGCGGTCATCGTGTCGCTCCTCGTGGATTCGCCGGTTGTCGAGAAGGCAGCCCGAGTCGAGTCCGCCGTTGCGCAGGTCGAACCTCGCGTCGCAGACCCGACCGGAGACGAGACGGCTGGGGTGATTGGGTCGCTGGACCCGCAGACACTTCAAGGGCTGCCAGTCGGGTTTGTCGAGAACCGCGGACAGTGGCAACAATATGCCGGCGATTTCATCGCTATCCGCGACGGCATCCGCCTTTCGCTCCACCCCGGCGGATTGGGGCTGTGTCTCTTAGAAGTCCGAGACGGGGGGCTGGCCGGTTTGGGTCTCCGAATGGACTTCGAGAACTCAAGCCCTGAGGCCCACGTCCGAGGGAAGGACCAGCTCCCGGGCATCTACAACTATCTGAAGGGCGGCGACGCCAGCTTCTGGGTCACCGAGGTGCCTGCGTTCGAGCGGCTCGTCTACGAGGACCTCTACCCAGGCATCTCGCTCGAGGTGTATGAGCACTCAGGAGGCTTTGAGTACGATCTCCTTCTCGAGCCCTTCACCGATCTCGAGCCGTTCGTCGTTCGTTGCGATGGGGTGACGGGCCTGCGGATCGATCCAGATGGATCGCTGGCCCTCGAGACCGATCGAGGCGACATCCACCAGAACGCTCCGGTGGCTTGGTACGAGAATGCCGACGGATCTCGAAGCCTGGTTCCTTGCGCATTCCGACTCCTTCCTGAGAACCGCTACGGGCTGTACGTGCCCGGACGTGACCCGTCTCGCCGCTTGGTCATCGACCCGGTGTTCCGATTCAAGGCGCTACAATGGTCGACGTTTCTAGGAGGCACATTGGCGGAGGACCTGACCGTGGGAACGGTATCGGGAGGCGGGCTCATCACGGGCAGCTCGAACGTCGTCATCGCAGACTTCGGCGAATCGGCGGGCCAGATCACGGTGGTCGGCTCGACTTTCAGTAACGACTTCCCGGTCACCACAGGCGTCCTGGACCCCACCTTCAACGGATCGGTCGGGACGGACAAAGACGCCTTCATTACGCGCCTGAACTCCGGCGGATCAGCTCTGATCTACTCGACCTATCTGGGGTCGAACTGCATCGACGAAGCCATCGCAGTCGATCTCGCCGTCAAGGATGTTGGCGGTGAGACGGACCCGAGCAACGCTGTCGTGACAGGCTACACCATCAACCCGGCGACTTGCGCAGGAAGCTTCCCGATTACGTGACCGGGCGCCTGGGATAGTACGGCGAAGTTCGCCGGAACCAAGGATGTCTTCGTGACGGAGCTGAATCCGAGCGGCACGGCAATCGTCTACTCGACGTTCCTGGGCGGAGATCAGGATGAAGTCGGTCTCGACATCGCCGTGGACCGCGACCAACTTCCCTCCGATCCGACACAAGTGGTGGTGACAGGATGGACCAGGAATGATCTGGTACCTCCCGGATTCCCAGTGTTCCCGTCGACGACGGGTGTCGTCCAGCCTGCCGCGCAGGGTGACACGGATGGCTTCGTCTCGAGGTTGTCGCTCGACCCGTCGAATACGACGGTGGATCTACTGACCTCTACCTATCTCGGGGGCTCCGAGAACGACCACTGCAACGGCCTGGCGCTGTACGAGGGCGATAGCGGAATCGAGGTAGTCGTGGTTGGAGGTACGCTCTCGTCGAACTTCCCAGCTGGGAATTCCTTGTTAGGTACTTCTGACGCGTTTGTTTCTCGTCTTGACCCTGGTTTTACGACGCTCCAGGCTTCGACATACCTAGGCGGGACTGATGACGACGATGGGACGGAGGTCGTTGTCCATGTGAACGACGATGGCAATCTCGAGTTCACTCTGACCGGCATCACTACCTCGAACGATTTTCCCACTTCACCCGGCGCCTTCGACACGAGCTACAATTCGTATCAGGACGCATTCGTGACCCGGCTGTCTCAGAATCTCGGAAGCGTCGTCTACTCAACCTATCTCGGGGGCAGCGGCGACGATGGCGGATGGGAGCTCACCCTGGTCCCTGGGGTCGCCAAGTGGCCGGTCAACGTGACGGGCTACACGGCATCGACCAATTTCCCGATCCAGAATGCCTACGACACGACCCACAACGGTGGCCTCGACGTGTTCGTTCTTCGGCTGAATACCAGCGGGACCACAGTAATGGGTTCGACCTACGTCGGGGGTGACCAGAACGATCGGCCGTTCGGTCTCGCCGCTGACAGCGCCCTGGATGTCGTCGTGGCTGGGCGGGCCGGCTCGAGCGGCTTCCCGACGACAACCGGGGCCTATCAGATAACGTACGGAGGCGGTACGGCCGACGCGTTCGTTCTGAAGTTCCGGCTCACTCAGATCGGAAACCCTGGCCAGTAGTCGTTCTCCGGCGTCAGAGTCTCAGAGGCGGGCCGAGCGAGGATGTCGATCCTCGCTCGGCTCGCTTCGACTTCCCCCCGTAGGCGTCTCCTTCGAATCGAAGCTCGGCTCCCATGAGGGCACCCACCGCCATGAAGCAATCTGCTCCGTTTCCCCTTCGTCGCGTGTTTCGCTCACTTCTCGGTCTCGTGCTCCTCGAGCTCTGTCAGGTTGCCACGGCTCAAGCCCAGGATGTCCCCCAGCCTCTGCTTCAGGATCTGGTCAGTGAAGACTGGTGGGTACGTGAGCGCGCGGCGGCAGCCATCGGAAAGCTGGAAGAGACTGGCGCACCTGCGGTCGCCAAGATCGTCCCGCTTATGGCAGACACACACCCGCGGGTGAGATACGCGGCGATCATCGCACTCAGCCGGATCGGTGGCATTCAGCCGGATCTCGTCAGCGATGACATGTTGAACACGGTTGTGGACGCTCTGGGAGATAGCGAGACCCGGAAGGCGGCGGTGTGGGCGTTGAGCCGATTGGGAGACCGAGCCCTTCCGACGCTCATCGACGTTCTTCAGCACGAAAGCGCCGACCGCGTTACCGGGGCCGCCGAAGCGTTGAGCTCGATGGGAGTGGATGCCGCGCCCGCATCGCAAGCGCTGACTCAAGCCTTGGGTCACGAAGACCCGGCCGTGCGTCTTGCTGCTGTTGAAGCGCTCGGTGCTATCGGCGAGCTCACGGAGCCGGCAGTCAGCACCCTCTGCAGATCCTTGCGGGATGACGAGAAGTTGACCGTTCGCGCGGCATCGGCAGCGGCGCTCGGGGCGGGCGGCACTCGATTCGAGCTCGCGGTGGATGCTCTCTGCCGCGCGCTGAGCGAGGACGATTCGAGCCAGGTGAGAGCTTCTGCGGCACGTTCACTCGGTTCGGCGGTCGCCTTCGCTGGCGGCGAGCCACTCTCGCGATTGCTCGAGTCCCTCGAAGACGAGGACGTCAGTGTTCGACTTGCCGCAGCAGACGCACTTGCGGAGTGGGCACAATCCCTCCGGCTCTTGGGTTGGCCTTCCTGGGACAGCGCGACCCAAGTGACCGATGCGCTTCTGCGGCGAGCGGCCAATGATGCCGATGAGTTCGTTCGTCGAGCTTCCTTGCGAGCTTTGCCGGCACTGGTCCAGCTTCACGGAGACGACACCGAACCACTACCGTTCGCCGTGAAGGATGGCCTGGCTGCAGCCCTGGAGCACGAACACTGGTCGACTCGCGAGGCCGCATGTCTGACCGCAATGGAGCTCGGTGGTGCCACAGGGAGTCTCTCACCTAAGCTGGTGGAAAAGCTTCGCGATGCGCACCTGCATGTTCGTGAGGCCGCCGCCAGTGCGCTCGAGACGATGCCGGACCGCCCGACCGCGCTGATTCTGGATGTCGCCCGAGATGCGGGCCAGGAGAAGAGCGAGCCCGGAAAACAACCGGCGGGTCTGCTGGCGATTCGGGTGCTTCTGCGGACATCGAGCTTTGAGATCAAGACCACCCCGAACGCGAGCGATCTGGTTCCAGCACTTCGGCTCGCCCTCAGAGATCCGTTCGATCCGGAGACTCGAGGGCGAGCGGCCAGGTGCCTCGGGGATCTCGGCGCCGCGGAGACCCTGACCGACCTGGCGGAGGCACTCGGAGACGATGCCGCGGCCGTCCGAGTCAGTATCGTCGATGCACTGGGTTGCTTGGGCACCTCGGCAGAGTTGGCGGCGCCTCGGCTCGTCGAGCTTCTCGTGGGAGACCGAGAGCCTCGAGTTCGAGAGGCAGCGGCGCGGACGCTCGCCCGAATCGGTCAGCCCAGTGAGAAGGTCCTGGAGGCTCTCGAGCGCGCCAGAAAGGATGAGGACGAGGGCGTTCGTGAAGCCGCGATTGAGGCCCTGGAGGCTCTGAGCCGCCGCTGATCCGATCCTGGAGGCGATCGATGCGGCTCGGAACGGACGACTCGAAGGATGTCACGAGCAACGCAGAGCACGAGAGAATCGATGATGGGCCGGCGAGCCGCGTCGAGGGTCGCCTGGCTGTCTCATGCCCCGGTCGTGCTGCTGGTCCTGACCGTCACGGTCGCTGCCTTCTCTCCTGCCCTCGACGGTGAGTTCCTCAACTGGGACGACGAGAAGAACTTCCTCGAGAACCCAAGCTACCGCGGGCTCGGCGAAGAGAATCTCGCTTGGATGTTCAGCTCGTTGCACATGGGCCATTACCAGCCGCTCTCGTGGGTGACATTGGGCCTGGATTACGAGCTTTGGGGGATGAGTCCGAGGGGCTACCACCGGACGAGCCTGATCTGGCACGCCGTGAACGTCCTGCTCTTCTTCGCTGTCGTGATCGCGGTGCTGTCCAGGTGTCCCGGCCTCGAACGCTTGCCCCAGTCTTCGTTTCGATTCGCGGCCGCGGCGGGAGCGCTGGTGTTCGGCATTCACCCACTTCGTGTCGAGTCCGTTGCGTGGATCACCGAACGACGAGACGTGGTGGCGGGCGCGTTCTTCCTGCTCACGATACTGGCCTACTTGAAGGCCGTGAGCGCCAGGGCCGGACGCCGAGCCCTCTGGTGGGGAGTGGCGATCCTCGCATTCGCACTCTCCCTCCTGTCCAAGGCGTGGGGGATGACCTTGCCGGTGGTGCTTCTCCTGCTCGACATTTACCCGCTCGGCCGGTGGGCATCCGAGAGTCGTAGGCGCCTCATCTTTGAGAAGGTCCCGTTCATGATTCTGGCGAGCGGCGCCGCAATGGTCGCGGCGCTGGCCCAGGGACACGCCGAGGCGATATACACCTGGGACGAGCACGGTCTCGGGGATCGTCTCTTGCAGGCCGGCTACGGGCTGGGCTTTTACCTCTACAAGACGCTCTGGCCGTTCAGCCTCTCACCGCTGTATCCGCTCGAGACACCGCTGGACTGGAGCCGCACCAGCTACTGGCTCGGCGCCGGAGTCGCCGTCCTGATCAGCGGCTTGGCCTGGCACTTCCGCAGGACTCTTCCGGCCCTCGCCACCAGCTGGTTCGCCTACGTGATCATCGTCTCACCGGTCTTGGGGCTGGCTCAGAGCGGGCCTCAGATCGCGGCCGATCGATACACCTACCTCGCCGGCCTGCCCTGGGCCGTTCTTGGGGCTGGAGCCCTCCTGTGGCTCACCCAGCGGCGAAGATGGCGCCTGCCGTTGATCGTCGGATCGGCCGCCATCTTGGTGGCTCTGGCGGTGTTGACTTACAGCCAATCTCGCGTTTGGCGAAGCTCGGAGCGCTGTGGCAGCACGCTCTCCAATGTGAACCGGAGAGCTTCATCGCCCAATACAACTTGGGGCGCGTCTACCAGGAGAGGGGAGCAGTCGGGCGAGCCATCCCGCACTACCGTGCGGCGAGAGACTTGCGCCCGGAAGACCTCAAAGTCCGCCAGGACTTGGGAGCCATGCTCGGCCAGCAGGGCGAGCTCGAGCAGGCCATGACCGAGTGGCGAGCGATTCTGGAGCGCGACCGGGATCATCGCGACGCGCTCTACAGCATGGGGCTGGCTTGGTTCCGCTTGCAGCGCTTCGATCGGGCGAGCCACTGGTTCGAGCAGGTCCTTCAAGGCAATCCCGAAGATGCACCGGCTCTCGAGAACCTGGCGAACGCCCTGACGAACCTCGGCGTGGAGCGGGACCGGCAAGGCAACGTCGACGAGGCCGTCGCGCTGTGGCGCCGAGCACTTCAGCTGCAACCGGACCATCCGGTGGCGCGGGCGAATCTCGAGCGAAGAACCGGCCGGTAGTGCAGGAGGACCTCGGCACTGCAGCGCCTGCTGCGGGGCTCCTCGGAGGTCACGGTTGGCGTCTGCGACGAAGTCACGTCTCAAGCCCCGAAGAGTCGAGAGGTTACGCGCTAAGCCGAGCAGTTTCGGCAGCCGATCCCTACTCCAAGCCGGAGTCGAACAACGGCGACCCTCGGCCGTCGTAACCTGTTGCTATCACTCACCGTGACTTCTTGGCGAAGTCACGGTGGAACGGAGACGGAGGGCGGAGAAGGGCGGTCTGGGGGGCGATTCGGGCGTTCTCGCGTCACGGTGGGGGCGTTGGCGCCTCGACCGGGCGGCTCGTCAAAAGCCTTTGGTGTCACGCGTTATGTGTGCGGTCGTCCCATTAGGCCCAATTGCAGGTCTGTGCCTATCTGGCAATTAGACAAGCCCACGGTCGTGGAGGGAACCGGAGTCGAAGATCGGTCTCGTTGATGAGCGGTTGGCTTGGGGGGTGAGGGATTCGAGACGCCCTCCCCTTCACCGAGATCCCTGTGTTTGCTGCTCAACCTTCGGGATGCCAAGATCCGAGAGTACCGGCAGGGACTGCTGCCGGGCTTCGAAGCGGCCGACTCACGAAGGTGACATCATGAAAAGCGGGCAAGGGGAGATCGTGCTGACGGCGGAGCGGTTCTTCGCTGAGCAGTACGGCTTCGACGAAAAGATGGCCGGTGGGGCTTTGAGCAAGCTCCTCGGGGGGCCGATCGATGATGGCGATCTCTACTTCGAGTACCGCACCAACGAGGCGCTCCAGATCGAGGATGGCATCGTCAAGCAGGCCACGCGCAACGTGACCCAAGGCGTCGGTGTGCGGGCGAACTCCGAAGCCAAGACCGGCTACGCCTACTCCGACGACATCACGCCCGGCAGCCTGGAGATCGCTTCGGCCCGCGCTCGGGCGATCGCCGCGACCGGCGCGGGCGATCAAAGCGTCGCCGTGAAGGCGCCCCGGCGAGCTCACGATCTGTATCCCGTCGATCAGCCGACCACCGACGTCCCGCTCGAGACGAAGATCTCGCTCCTCGAGGAGATCGACCGCCAAACGCGCGCCATCGATCCCCGCATCGAGAAGGTCATCGCCAGCGTCACCACCGAGCACAAGCTCGTCTTGATCGCGCGGGCCGACGGCCAGGTCGTCGGGGACGTCCGCCCGCTCACGCGCTTCAACGTGAGCTGCATCGCGGCCGACGGCGATCGCCGCGAGCAAGGCTACGCCGGCGCCGGCGGGCGCCAGTCCTTCTCGATGCACGCCGACCGAAGCGGCCTGGCCGAGCTCGCCGAGCGCGCCGCACGCCAAGCCATCCGGAACCTCACGGCCGACGACGCCCCCGCGGGCACGTTCGATGTGGTGCTCGGGCCCGGCTGGCCGGGCATCCTCCTCCACGAGGCGATCGGTCACGGGCTCGAGGGCGACTTCAATCGCAAGGGCACCTCGGCTTTCTCGAACCGCATCGGGCAGAAGGTCGCCTCCCCTCTTTGCACCGTCATCGACGACGGTACCCTGCCGGGTCGCCGCGGCTCGCTCAACGTCGACGACGAGGGCACCCAGACGCAGCGGACGGTCTTGATCGAGGACGGCATCCTGCGCGGCTACCTCCAGGACCGCCTCAACTCTCGCCTGATGGGCGTCGCGCCCACCGGCAACGGTCGCCGCGAGTCCTACCAGGACCCCACCTTCCCGCGCATGACCAACACCTTCATGCTCGCCGGCGACTCCGACCCCGAGGAGATCCTTCGCTCCGTGAAGCGCGGCCTCTTTGCGCAGGAGTTCGGCGGCGGACAGGTCGACATCACCAGCGGCAAGTTCGTGTTCTCGGCCAGTGAAGCTTTCCTCATCGAGGACGGCAAGATCACGCGCCCGGTCAAGGGCGCCACCCTGATCGGCAACGGACCCGACGTGCTGACGCGCGTCTCGATGGTCGGCAACGACCTCGAGCTGGATCACGGCGTCGGCACTTGCGGCAAGGAAGGACAGTCGGTCCCGGTCGGCGTCGGCCTGCCGACGATCCGCGTCGATGGCCTGACCGTAGGAGGCACCCGATGAGCTCTGTCCCGAAGTTGACCGAGCGCTCGATGGATCTCGATCGCGCCCGGGACCTCGTCACGCGCGCCCAAAGGCTAGGGGCGAGCGACGCCGACGTCCTCTTCGTCGAGGGCGACGAGTTCTCGGTGACGGTGCGCCGCGGCGAGGTCGAGCAGCTCCACGGCGCTCGCTCGCGTCGCCTCGGCTTGCGGGTCTTCGTCGGTGGCCAAGTCGCGACCGGCGCCACCTCCGACACGACGCCGGGCACGCTCGAGCGACTGGTGTCGGATCTCGTCGCCAACGCCCGCGCGATGGGTACCGACCCGGCAGCGGGTCTTCCATCACAGGCCGACGTGGCGACCTCCCCCCCAGACCTCGACCTCGACGACGACATCTTCGAACGGCTCTCGATGGACGACCGGATCGCCCTCGCCCGGCGCGCCGAAGAGGCGGCGACCGGCGCCGATCCGAGGATCAGCAACTCGGACGGATCGACCTTCGCCTTCGACGCCGCTCACCGGATCTATGCCGCCACCAACGGCTTCGCCGGTGAGTATCCGAGTACGACCTACTCGCTCGTCTCGCGCCCCCTCGCCGCGGAAAACGGCGAGATGCAGCGTGACTACTACTACACGGTCGCCCGGCATTTCGCCGACCTCGAGGCGCCCGACGCGGTCGGTGCCGAGGCCGCGCGGCGCACGCTCCGGCGACTCGGCGCCCAGAAGCCGGCCACCGGCGAGGTCCCCGTCGTCTTCTCGCCCGAGACCGCCTCGCGGCTACTCGGCGCGATCGGCAGCGCGGCCTCCGGCGCCGCGCTCTACAACCGCGCCTCGTTCCTCCTGGATCGTTTGGGCGAGTCGATCGCCGCGCCGATCGTCGAGATCCGCGACGATCCTCTGGAGGTCCGTGGGCTGGGCTCGCGCCCGTTCGACGGCGAAGGCGTCGCGACGAGAAGCCAAGCGATCGTCTCCGGCGGAGCGCTCCAAACGTATCTGCTCGACACCTACTCCGCCCGCCGGCTCGATGCCCGGAGCAGCGGAAGCTGTCGCCGCTCGACCGAAGGCTCACCGAGCGCGGGCCCGCACCAGATGCGCATGACCCCTGGCGAGCACTCACCAGAGGACATCATTGCCACGATTGATAATGGCCTGTACGTGACCAGCCTGATCGGGCACGGCATGAACCTCGTGACCGGCGATTTTTCTCAAGGTGCGGCCGGGCTCTGGATTCGCGGCGGCGAGCTGGCCGAGTCGGTCGAGGAGTGCACTGTCGCCGCTCGCCTCCAGGACATCTTCATGAACATCGAGATGATCGGCAGCGATCTCGAGCTCAAGAGGACCGTCTCGGCGCCGACCTTGAAGATCGCTCGGCTGATGGTGGCCGGCCAATGAGGTCTCTCGCGGGAGGTCCTCTCGAGGAACATTCGGGCGCCGGGCTCCGTCCTAGCACCGAGGCCGCTCCCCGCGGACCTTCCCGCCTGTCTCCCCCTTCCCACCGCCGCGCTCCCCGAGGACTCCCGACCATGACGATCCCCTGCCGTGCGCTCCTCCTTGTGACCTTGATCCTCGCCGCCTGTGCTCCCCTCCGCGAGCAGCGTCAGCTCTCGGTCACCGAGGCTCGCACCGGCGCTCCGATCTCGCCAGCGAACGTCCTCGCCGCCCCCACGGCCGACACTCAGTCCGAGAGCACCGAAGAAGCCGTGACGCCGGTCGCGGCCGGTGACGAGTCGCCCAAGGACTGCCTCGTGCTGGGCCGCGCCGTCGAGCGAGTCGATGGCCTGAAGGTCGTCCATCGCGACACCGGCTGGCAGCTCGAAGGCGAAGTCTCCGTCGCCGACCTGAACCACGAGCGGTACTACGTGCGGGTCGAGCTCATTGGCCTCGAAGAGCGGCTCATCGCGACGATCACCACCCCGGTCAAGGGCCTCGGCCCGGCGATCGTTGAAACGGAGCGCTTCGCCGTCGGCCTGCCGAATCCGTCGCACTTCGAGACCGTTCGCCTCGGACTCGTCAGCGAGCAGCACGCGAGCGAGCGCCTCTCGCTCTGGCGTTGATGCCGGTCACCTGCCTCCGCTCGCGATTCCCTTTGGCTCCGGCCAGCTCCCATGCCTTAGAGTGAGGCGGGCGCTGGGGGAAAGCGCGCTCGAGGCAGCCTCTTGATTCGAACACCGACGACGACTCTGGCGAGCTCATTGCGGCTGGCCATCCTCTTCGGCCTCGCCGCCTGGTCGGCTGCGGCCCAAGAACGGACCGTCTCTTTCGACGATCCCGTGAGCGGGCTCCGGATCCGCTTTCGATCCGAGTACCGGCCCGTCGGCACGCGGCCCGAGGACGGCGCACTGCTCGCACGCTTCGTACGCGTGCCTGACTCGGAGCTCCCGGCCCTGGGACGGCGCGAGTCCGAGATCTGGCTGGTCGACCTCGAGCTCGAGGCGTTCGAGGCCTTTCGCGACCATCATTTGAAGGGATGGGACCTTCAGCGCCTCTCGGAGTCGGAGCTCCATCTCGAGAAGGGTGGACGCCGAGGCTGGGCTCTCGTTGGCGTAGCTTCGCGTCATGCCTTCGCCATCGTCGGGCTCTGCGACGCCGATGAGCTCGAGGCGCAACTACCCGTCTTTCGGCGTGCGGCTTCTTCGGTGCGCGTTCAACGGACGAAGCGCGCTGCCCTAGCCTGGTCGGACGAAGAACAAGCAGACCAGCGGCGTGCCCTCGAGCGCCGAGCACCCGGCGGTTGGCGCGTACTCGAGAGCCATCATTACCTCATCCTGATCGCTCCGAAGACCGGAGACTGGGTGAAGGGGATTCCGGAGCGGCTGGAAGCACTTCGAGAGAGTCTGCAAGCGCACTTTCCCTCACCCGGCGAGGATGGACCGCTCAACGTCGTTCGCATTTGCGCCGATCGAGCGGACTACCTCGCCCACGGCGGCGTCCCCGATGCCGCAGGCGTCTGGAGCGCGCGTCGATCGGAGCTCCTGCTCTATCCGGTACGAGTCGGCAAGGCGGGCTCATCGCTCGACGACACCTTCATCGCTCTCCAGCACGAGGCCTTTCATCAGCACCTCGCCGCGAGCATCGGCACCCTTCAGCCGGCACCCTGGTTCGACGAAGGTCTCGGTGACGTGTTCGGTGCGGCCGTGATCGAGGGCGAGAAGCTCATGCGCTTCGAGAAGAACGTCTGGCGCGCGCCGCGCCTGAAGCGCCTGATCGAGCGGGGAGGACCGATGCCCTTGGACCGGCTGCTCCAGTCGACCAAGGGCGAGTATTACCGCGGAGGCGTAGCGTACTACGCTGCCGGTTGGTCGTTCGCGCACTTCTTGATGACGAGCGAATCGGTCTTGGAGCATCCGCGCTGGTGCGGCATCGTTTCACGTTACTGGACCGCGCTCCGAGATGCGTCGTCGGAGACGCTCGATCCTGCCGGTCGCCGAGAGGCCGCCCATCGCAGCGCGTTCGAAGGCGTCGACCTCGAGAAGCTCGAGGTGGCGTGGAGAGAGTTCATCGAGAGCCTTCCGGAGTAGTGGCGCCGAGCCAGGGTCGGCGCGCCAAACCAGAGACCGCGCGACCGAGACGGGAATTGGCCATCGAGCTGGAAGGTAGCTTCATCGACCCTGCCGCCAGTCGAGCTGAAAGGCGCCGAGCAAGGGGCCCGTTCGGAGCGACGGCTCGCCCCCCGGCCCAAGCTCGCTTGCGCAGGGCTCTCACCGACAGACTCGGTCTTTGACTCGCTCGACTTGGG
>JAVJTD010000314.1:0-8652 GCA_040219065.1 Planctomycetota bacterium | reverse complement strand
GACTTGCCGAGCGGCCCCTTGCTCGGCGCCTCCCTGCTCGATCGATGGCACTGTCGAGGAAGCGGCTTCTGGCTCGAATGCGTCTTTCCGTTTCGGTCGCGCGGGCTCTGGTTTCCGTTGACCAAACGCGCTTTCGCCGCTGACGGTTCAATGGCTCATTTCGCGCGGAGTGCTTCCTCGCGGAGCACTTCCCTCGCGCGGGCACCGAGGGAGCTCATGGGATTCAGTGAGCCGTGGAACCTCCGGCCGGTATCGGCCAGGGCGGCCTCCTCGAGGGACTTCCAGGAGCGGCCCGTCCAGACCTCCAAATCGGGCTCTTGCAAGTCACCGACCAGGCGCTCGGGAATGCGCCGGGCCTTGAGTAGCTGCCGTATCAAACGGCGCCGAATCGTGCGATCGGACTGACCTGCCAAGCGCGCCTTGGTCCACTCTGAACCCAAGGGAACGGTGAGATCGATGACGAAGGCATCGGAGAACAGCACCGAGCTCAGGCGCGACTCGGGGTCGTAGGACGAGTCCTCGATCCAACTCAGCAGGCTGAAGATTCCGGGCTCGACGACGGAGATGCCACCGAACAGCGTGTCGAAGTCCCAGATCAAGCCGACGCGCGCGATGTCCTCTGCCGTGAAGTCGCCGGTCGGGTCTCGAAGATCCAGCAGGGCTTGCCAGGCCTCGAGCGGCAATCCTCTGGAGGGCGGCCGGTCTCGAAGCTGCCAGAGGAAGGTGGCAGCCTCTCGGACGTCTCCATTGCCGAGGGCGACCGCCAACGCTGGCACCGGGTCCGGATCGAAGGTCAGCTCGAGCAGCTTTCGCAGTCGTCCGCGCGCGTGAACCTCGCTCTCGAGAACACTTCGATAGCGAGGCGAGAGTCGCCGCCAAAGCCGGCTCCAACGCCCTTCGATGTCCGGCGCGAAGGGCAGCGACTCCAAGAACGCCTGCTCCTCCCGCATCACGGTGTGCCCTTCGATCGAGCCAAAGACATGATCCCCCGACCGCATCACGAAGGTGCCACCGGCGACGTGAACGGCGCGCGCGACCCGGCCGAGCTCTTCGTCGTCGAGGAAGAAGTCGTCCCGGGCCGTGATCACCAGCAGAGGATTCTCCAGCCGCGGAACGACCTCGTCGAAGTCGACGTCGGCGAGGTCTTGGAAGATCCACGAGCCGACGGTGGCAATGACGGGGCCGTAGAGCTCGTAGCCCAGTCGCTCGACCGCCGTGCTCGCCAGGACCGGCGTGACGAGGATCGTTGCTCCTGGTTGCGCGCCCCCATCGATGAGCGTCGAGGCGGCCACCGTGCCGAGTGAGATACCGCGCACGATCACTCGGGAGGGATCGCCACCCGCTCGTCGCAGGGCCTCTCGCCACATCGCCCGCGCGTCGCGCTCGAGGTAGCTCGTCGACGCACTGCCGTCCGAGCTGCCGACGCCCGTGTAGTCGAATGCCAGTGACGCAAAGCCGAGGTCGGACAGCCGCTCGAACAAGCTGAAATAGTGAAACTTCAGAGACGCGACCGAGCCCATCGACTCGAGCAGGTGCAGGACGACGGGCGCGCCGGGATCGGAAGGCACGAAGAGGCCGCGGAGTGTGGTCTCGTCGTCGACCTGCAGCTCCCAGCTCTCGGTGCCCGAGGGATACAGGTGCACCGCTCTCTCGGCGTCGACTCGCTGACCGGGCTGCACGGCGGGCGGCACCAAGCAGCTTGGAAGACTCAGCAGCGCGAGGCAGAGAAGGGCCCGGACCATCAAACGAGAACCTCCAGCTCCATCACCTCGCCGCGATCGAGTCGCCGCCAGCGCTCGATCTGCTCGTCGAAGCACTCCCGAATCGCTCGGATCTCGTCCGACGTCAGACGCCTCTCGAAGCTGGCCCCGCGCTGCATCTCGCGGATGGCGCTGTTGATCTCCTCCGTCGAACGCAGCGCTGGATGGTCTCGATCCGACCAGATCGCCGCGATGGTGCACTCGACCCAAGCCGCCTCTTCGGGGAGACGCCCTTTCGGCCACGGCGCCCCGAAGTCCTCGAGATTCCAACCGCGTGCGATCAGGCCATAGAAGGCCGAGTCGACTCCCAGGGTCGACTCGACGGCGAAGTGCCTCAGATCGTGGGACGCGAAGCCAGGCTGCAACCGTCTCCAGGTCGCCGTGCCATCGTTGCGCCGACAGGCGAGGGAGTCCTGCCCGTTGCGGCCGCGTTTGAGTGAGATAACGAGAGTCATGGTGATGTCCGGGGCAGAGGAGGCTGGCCCCATCAGAGTACCGAGGTTCGAACGAAGTTGGCAGCGATCGATCTAGGGACACCGAGACCGGTGGCAGGCCGGCGGCCGGAAGATCGACATCGAGCCTCTCAATCGCCGAACGGGTCCGGCAAGGTGACTCCCAAGTCTTCGCCGCTCAGCGCGTGCAGCCAGACATCTGCGTCGGCCGAGAGATCGCGAGCGGTCTCGAGCACCCGGCGATGGTGGGTGAACAGGATCACCTGTGTGCGTCCCGAGAGCTCGGCCAGGACCTCGAGCGTCACGCGGGACCGTCGATCGTCGAAGTTGATCAGGATGTCGTCGACGATGAACGGGATCGGCTCGATGCGCTCGAGGTGCTGCTCGAGCGTCGCCAGCCTCAAGGCGAGGTAGAGCTGGTCGCGCGTGCCTTCGCTCATGCCCGAGACGGGCACGCGCTCGCCGTCCTCTCGCACGCCGATCAGGACCGGCTGATCCTTGTCGTCGACATCCTCCACCAGCCGCGAGAAGGAGCTCATCGTCAGGCGAACGAACAGCTCGCTCGCTCGGCTCAAGAGCGGTGCCTGGTTCTCCTGCCGATAGCGCTCGATCTCGCGCTCCAGCAGCCGAGCGGCGAGCCGCACGCGCGCATAGCGGACGACCGCGTCGTCGAGAGTGGCCACGTGCGACTGCAGGCTCTCGGCGAGCTCGGCCGAGCGAGCGCTCCCATCCATCCGCTCGAGCTCGCCCTGCAAGGTCCCGCGGCGAGTATAGAGGTCCTTGCGCGTCGACTCATGCTCTTCGAGGTTGCGGGTCAACTCGGTGAGCCGCTCTTCGAGCTCGGCGGGCGAGCGGCTGGCGGCTTCCCGCTCCAGCTCCTCGAGCTCGGCACCTTCGCTCGATTCGATGAGCTGCTTCTCGAGCTGCTCGAGCGAGTCCCGCAAGCCTCGTTTCTCGGCGGATGCCCGCTCGATCTCCTCGAGATCGTCCTCGTCCCCGCAACGTGCCTCGCTGCGCAACGCTTCGAGGCGGTTCTGCATCGAGGCGACCTCGGCCTCGGCGCTTCTCAGCTCTTCGCGCCGCTCGCGCAGATGCCCTTCGACCTCCTCGCGCCGCGTGGCGCGCCGGCGCAGCTCGGCGAGCTCATTGTCCAGACGAACGAAGATCACCGTCGCGGGAAGCTCCGCCAGCTCGGGTGCGACCTCCCTGGCGAAGTCTTGCACCTTCGCCTCGAATCGCTCGGCGTCGTGATCGATGCCCTTGATGCGCCGCGCCTCGTTGTTCGCGAACGTCACGCGCTCGAAGAGCGCGGTCAAGTCGTCCAAGAGCGTGCTCGCCGCCTCGGGACTGGTCTCCTCGGGCAGCTCGGCTTGACGAAGCAACGCACGCCAACGCTCGGTCCACTCGGTACGATCCTTTTGCCTTCGCGCCAGCGACTCGCCGTGCACGCGCTCCTCGTCTCGGCGCTCTTCGAGCTGCCGCGTGACCTCCTCGCGCTCCCTTCGAGCTCGCTCGTTTTCGGCAATGCGCCGCTCGCCGCGGGCGACCCACTCCGACAGCGACCCGTCGCTCGCCGGCTCCCCGAGCAGGCTGCTCACGCGTTGGAGGTGATCGTCACGCCGCTTCGAGAGCAAGCCGGCGCGCTCCTCGGCCGCGCGCAGTCGCTCGCCCTTCTCGAGCAGCGCGGACCGCCACTCCCACCAGCTCATCATCTCGGGCGGTGTGAGCGGCTCGATTCCCGCATCGCGCCACGACTCTCCCCACTGAGCCTGCCACTCTTCGAGACCGGCTCGCGCCGACTCGAGCGCTTCTCTGGCTTGAAGGCGGCCTTCCTCGATCCGCCGCTGCTCCGCCTGGAGCTCGGCGAGCTCGTGCACGAGACGGGCTTCACGGCGCAGCCGATCGGCGAGGTCGTCTGTGGACCGGACCTCCTCCTCGTAGCCGCGCACGCGATCCGCTTCGGCTGCTCGCCCTTCGAGCAGGCTCTCCGCCAGCGTCCGCCACGTTCCGTCTCGACGCTGACGAGCCTCGAAGAGAATCGACTCGCTGGGAACGCTGCCGCCCGCTTCGAGACGATCGAGCCTCTGCCGAATCGTCGCCGCCTCGCGCTCGAGCTCCGAGCCTCTCTCTTCGAGAGCGTCACACCGAGAGGTGCACTCTCGCCAGTCCGCCTCGCAGCGGCGCAATGTCTCGAGGGACGGAACGGGCAGTCGCTCGAGCGCTTCGAGATCCTTCGGCCCGAGTGTGGCTCGGCTCAGCTCGACTTCGACGCGGGAGCGGAGGGCGGAGGCGTCGTTCTCGGCCTCGGCGAGGTCCTCGTCGAGATGACGGACACGGGACGCTGCCTGGACCGCGGCCTGCAGCTCGGCGTCGTCCGGGGGCGCGGGCGACGCCTCTTTCTGCCGCTCGAGGCGATGCAGGCTCTCTCGGCACTTGAGGAGCGCGTCCTCCTCGAGCTGCTCGAGATCGGCGAGGCGCCGGTCTTCTTCGGCGAGCTGGATCAGGCGGGTGCGCTTCTCGTACGCGGGGCGAAGCCTCTCGACGTCTTCGAGGTCGAGGTCCGAGCGAATGCGCAGCAATGCCAGCCGCGCGTCATCGAGGTGTCGATCGCGCTCACGGACGATGCGCGGACGATCGGCCGCTGCTTTCTTGTGACTGCCGAGCTCCTCGCGGAGCAGATCAAAGCGCACGGCCTGCTCGAGCAAGGGCGCAGGTCCTTGCAGGTCCTCGAGCTCCTTCTCCAGCTCGGCGATGCGCCTCTCGGCGCGAGCATGCAGCTCCGCCGCGGACTCCAATCGCCGGGCGGCATCGAGCCTTCGCTTCTCGAAGTCGGTCGGCAGCTCGATGATACTTTGAAACTCATCGAGCCTTCGCTGAAGGCGACGCCTCTCGGCGAGTCGCGGCAGCGCTCGCTGCAGGGCGAGGAGCCGCTTCCGCTCGCTCGTGTCCTTGGCGCGTGCGCTCTCCACACGGCGAAGCTGGGTGTCGACCTCGTCCAGATCGCGGCGCAGCTCCTCCCACTTTCTCGCCGGCAGTGACGCATCCCGCATCGCTCGCCGAGTGCGATCGAGCTCGGAGAGCGTTCGATTGATGAGCGGGTTCGAGCCGCGCGGCTTGAACAGCTCCTCGGCCTCGGCTTCGAGACCGGACAAGACCTTGCGCAGACGCCCTGCCGCGACGCCCGCAGAGAACAGCGCTTGCCCGATCTCGCCTTTTTGCGCGAGCAGCTCGTTGCCGCCTCGGATCAGCGCGTCGTGATCGATCCCGAAGAGGGAGCGGAACAGATCCTGGCTGACGCCGACGAGGAAGCGGGCGAGGGTATCGTCGGGCAATGGCGTATCGTCCGGCGCGAGCAACGTGCGCTTGCGGCCCTTCTTGCGCACGACGTCGATCTCGGTGCCGTCGGAGTGCCGCAGCTTGCCCCCGACTCGGAGCTGCTGGCTGGGATGCAGGAAGTCGTCGGGCGTCTGATGCGGAAAGCCGTAGAGCAGCGCCTCGAGTGCGCGCAGGGTCGAGCTCTTGCCGGCCTCGTTGGGACCGAAGATCACGTGGAGCCCGTGATTCCCATCGCACAGATCGAGCGTCCGCGAGGCGAATGGACCGAAGGCCATCAAATGAAGCTCGCAGATCTTCATGAGTCCTCCGCTTCGGCGAGGCGGTGGAGGAGGACCTCCTGCACGTCGTCGAGCAGGGTGCCCAACAGGTCCGGCGACGCCGGATCGCTCAGGCGCCCCGAAGAGAGCAGGTCCGCCGGCAGCTTCTTCTTCAGGTCCTCCAGCTCGGGCACGCCTGCGGCCAGATCGCTCGGCGCACCGCGCAACCGGTCGATCGTGCGGAGCAAACCGCCCAGCGCCTCATGCTCGGAGAACACGTCTCCGAAGCTCGCCAGCCGGCGCGTCCGGAGCTCGATCTTCTCGATCCACAGGCCGTCTTGCCCGAGTCCCGCCGCGATCTGACGCACTGCTTGTCGCCAGTGCTCACTGCGCGCGTGCAGCTCGAGATGTGCCTCGCACGCCCCTTCGAGGACGACCCGCGCGGCGAGAGCTCGTCCGTCGGCGCTCGACAGAGCGGCATCGAGGCAGGGTCCGACACGGGAGAGTGCCTCGTCCGCCGTGTCCGATCCCGAGACGTCGATGACGCAGCGCGCCCAGCGGAACACGTCGCAGTCGCGGTGCTCGATGCCCTCGATCCGACCATCGCTGACGGTGACGAGGGTCGCGCCCTTGTTGCCGGTCTCGCGAACGTGGCGACCCTGGAGATTGCCGGGATAGACGATCCAAGGCTCCTCCGAGACGACCTCGCGCTGGTGCACGTGACCGAGTGCCCAGTAGTCGTATCCGCGTGAGCGGAGCACGTCGAGCGATGTCGGCGCGTAGTCGTCGTGTCCCGGGCGCCCATCCAGATTCGTGTGCAAGAGACCGATGTCGAGGTGGTCGCGGCTCGCCGGCGGATAGGCCGCGGCGAGGTCGTCGGTGATCACGCGCGTTGCGAAGCCCTGGCCGTGGAGCGCGACGCCGTTCTTCTCGTCGACGATCGTCTCGGCCCGCCGCGACGAGAAGACGTGCACGTTGGACGGTGGACGCAGCACCTTGGTGATCTGGCTGTCGGCGTCGTGATTGCCCGCGACCACGTAGACCGAGATGCCGGCCGTGAGGAGCTTGCCCATCTGATCGACGAAGAAGAGGCCGGTGTTGTAGTCGCGCCAGTCTCCATCGAAGAGATCACCGGCGAGGAGGAGGAACGCGACCTCTTCCTCGAGCGCGAGCTGTACGAGATTGGCGAACGCTCGCCGGGTCGCCCCCCGGATCTCCTCGACGGGAGCTCCCTCGTAGCGTTCCAACCCACGAAGTGGGCTGTCCAAGTGGACGTCGGCAGCATGCAAGAATCGAAAGGACATGACCCTCCCCGGCCTCAGCGATGTTCGGTGGACGTTAACAGCGCAGGGAAGCACTGTCGACAGTGCAGACGGGAGAGGAGAGGATCCAACCACGGGGCGGGAGGGATTCAGATCGCGCTCGCGGTGTCAGCCGCGATTCCTTACCGGAGAGATCATCCTGCCGGCGAAGGTCCCGAACCGTCGGGTCGCGAGTGCAGCACGGACTGCACGGCGTCGGGAAGAGCCGAGATGACCCGCAAGAACGAGCGCACGGACTTGTCCGGCTCATAGCGACCCTGCTCCCAGTCTCGAACCGAGGCGAGTGACAACCCGAAGGCCTCTGCGAATTGCTCCTGGGTCATTCCCAATCGGAGTCGGATCTGTTTGACCTCGGGTACGGGTCCGAGACTGCTCAGTTCGGCCGGTGTGAGCGGTTCGCAGTCTGCATCGGACCGGGCCGCCGCCTCGATCTCTTCATCGGTCATCCGATCGACCCGCTCCCAGTCCGTGGCTCCTTCATTCCGGTTCTCATCATCTGCGCGCTTGCTCATAGGCTCTTCTCTCTGCGGAGGTGGCTTTCCTTGCCGAGATCAATCGGATCCGGGCTCCTCGCTCAGTGTAGACAATGACAGTCCCCTTGCCGAAAGACGAGCGAAGAGCGCGGAACCCCATGTCGGCGGCTCGACACCTCGCCCGCCGAGGGAGAAAGGTGAGGAGCCGCTCGCTTGCGGGAGCGGCTCCTCGGAGAAGGGGTGGATCGGGCCGGGTCGTGCTGACCGGTCGGCGCAAGGTCTCTCGGGCCGGCCGAGCATGGAGGATGACCCGGCGCGATGCTCACCGTATTGGTGAGAGGCGAGCAGAGATGACGAAGCCGGCCGCCAGAGCGAACGGTCCGTGCGCCTCTCGGATGTCATCGCGATCCGAGGCCGCGAACCATGCAGAGCTTGTTGCCAGCGAGCAGAAATGAGAGAGGCTCGCCGCGCTCAGCGGCAAGCCTCTTCAGAGGATCCACTCGGAAAGCGGCTACTGAGTCTTCACCTCGACGGCGTTGGTCAGTGTCCAACCCCGGGACACGCCCGGGTCGGTGAGCAGCGCTTGCACGGTCACCTTGGCCGGAGCGTTGGGCGGAACGGGTACGGGCAACGTGAGAGTCCCGTGTCCGGGTCCCGAGCCCGCGAGCGGCAATGGACCGAAGGAGAGGAGCAGCGGCTGGATCCGCAGGACGCAGCCCGAGCGATGCACGACCGTGGCGCGGTCGGCTCCGATGAGGAGCAACGCCGTGCCTCCGCCGTAAGCGTTCTCGATCGTGACCGTGACGTTGCCACCCGGCGCCGGGCAACCGTCGACCGACAGCAAGGGAAGGAGATCTCCCGAGCCGGGGCACGGGAACCCGTACGATTCGACCGATCCGGGACAGGATGCCGCACCCACCGACACCGTGACGGTGCCGAGGTTCGAGTTGGTCTTCCCGTCCCAAGCCGCATAGGTGAAGCTCGCCGTTCCGATGAAGCCGGCCGGCGGCAGATATGTCGCGGTCGATCCGTCGAAGGCGACCGTGCCGGTC
>JAVJTD010000123.1:0-38436 GCA_040219065.1 Planctomycetota bacterium | reverse complement strand
CTCGGGAAAGCTCTCACCGACAGATTCTGTCACTGGCTCGCTTCGGCTTGGGCACTCCAGTCCATCGATGTTCAGCGGGTCTCCCCACCCCCCATCAGAACGACTCACCCGCGAGCCCGCTCTCGTAGATCCGCCGCACTTCACTCGCATCGAGAACGCGCCGCCACAAAGCGAAATCGTCGACGAGCCCGAGCAGCGGCGCATCGTACAACGCCGTCCCGTCTTGACCGATCAGCAGCGGCAAGCCGCTGTCGATGTCGCCTGCGCCGGCAATTGGCGTGTTGAAGAGCCGTACGCCGTCCTGATAGAAGACTGCGTCGCCGTCACGATCATGGGTCACGACCAGATGGTGCCAGATGTTGTCGGTGATCGTGCCCGCCTCGTCGAAGTCCACTCGGCTGGACTGGTCTCCTCGGAAGCTCCACTGCCAATGCAGAGAGTCTCCCTGAGCCGCGATGATCCAGCCGATGTTGTTCGGAGACGACCAGTCCTTGTTCGATACGAAGGGCGAATCCCCGATCGTCTGGCTGGTGCGGATCCAGAACGAGACCGTGAAGTCGGTCTGAGCTCCGAACTGGAAGTCCGACTCGAGACCGAGCGCGACGAACTGATCGCTCCCGTCGAAGACGAACGCATTGCCGATGCGCCCTTCGGCATAGACCGGCTCGGCCAGCGACTGGGCGTGGTTGTTCCGTCCGGAGACATCGTGCAGTGAGTCGTCGAACGGCAGGTGCAGCACCAAGTCCTGCGACAGCCCGATCCGATCGATGACCACGAGTCCGGCCGGCTCATTGGATCCTTCGATGGGCACTGGAGTCCGTATCTGCTCGAGGTCACCGGTCAGGCCGATGTCGAGAATGCGGAGCTGCGTCGGTCCCTCCTCCAGCACGTAGATCGACGGACCGTTGTCGAGCGCGAACAGCCGCCGCGGGTGCAGATCGGAGTCCACGAACGTCGAGTTGGTCGCCTGCTCCACGCCGCCTCGGCCGTCGAGATCGTAGCTCGTGATGTGTGGCGTCCCGTGGCCGAGGTACAGCTTCCGATCGCTGCGCACGACCAGTCCCGAGCGATTGCCGCGCCCGGGTGAGGTATCGAAGGGCGCGTCCTTCACCAAGGTCAGGTCGCCCGAGTCACCCACGAAGTAAGCATAGAGATCCTGATCGTTCGAGCTCTCGTCGAGCCAGAACAGGTAGCGGGCGTCAGCGGTCAAGGTCGCTCCGGCCGAGCCGAATCCCGGCAGTGCATTCTGCGTCAAGAACACCGGCTGCCCGTCATTGGCGAGGCCGAAGACGTCGACGAGCGGCGCCGTGCGGTACGTCAAGAAGAGCCGATTGCCGCGAATCGTGATGTCCGCGGGGATCCCCGAGACCAACGGGATCGGATCACCGATCGGACGCACCGCCCCTTCGGCGATGATCTCCCAGGATTGCAGCCGGGTCCCGTCGCTGTCGGCGGAGGCGACGTAGATCCGGCCGAGCGTCGGATGAGACTCGATCGCGAAAGGCACTCCAACATTGGAGAACGGCGAGGACGAGATGGCCTCGAGACCTCCCGACGTGCCGATCCGAAATGCAGCCAACTGTCGACTGAGCGAGCTCAAGGCATAGAGCTGACGGCCATCGGCCGAGACCGCCAGGCCATCCAGTACGTCGCCGCCTCCATCACCTCCGGAACGAAACGGCGAGCTCGGATGCCGAACGATCTCGCCGTCGGGCCTTTCGATGAGCGCCTCGATCCCGTTGTCAGTGGTGTTCCGGTTGATGAAGATCGCCCGGTGCGGACCCAGCGGCTCGGTCCGAACGCTCCAAGTGAAGTCCTCCTCCAATCGCTCGCCGTGCTCGATCCCTTGGATGTCCCGGGTCAGGACCGCGGTGTACTCGACGCCGAAGAAGGTCGCCTCCGACGGCACCTCGAGGGTCGCCACCCGGTTGGCATAGTCGACCTGCCCGGGCAGTCTCCGGCGATCGGGATCCTGCAAGTAGAAGGAGCTCTCGTCGATCGTGAGCGCATCGAGGTCGGCGAAGAAGCGCGCCTCGAGTCGAATGGCGGTCGGGACGCCTTCCGACCCGTCCGGCGGATCGACCACCGGCGGAGCCAGGAATCGCTCGACGGTGACGAAGGACCACTCCTTGGCCTCACCGAGCAGCGTCCCGTCCTCGGCCTCGAGCGTCTCGTCGACACGAACCTGGTACTCGGTCTCGAAGCCGAGTGGCTGGAACGGCTCGAAGGTGAGACGCGTCGGCGCGGCTAGCCGGAGGAGTCCGAGCACGGGCTTGCCGGCGAGTGTCATCGAGAAGGCGCCCAGAGACTCTTCGGCGACCGGCCGCGAGAAGGTCACCTCGATCTCGACGTCGCGAGCGATGTTTCGGGCACCATTGCCCGGGACGATCTTGGTGATCTCGAACTCGCCGAGTGGCTTGGTCTGAAACCGGAACCTCTGCTCGGCGCCGAGCGGTCGCCCTTCCGAATCCCGAATCTCGCGCGTGACGACGACCTCATAGCTCTCACCGCGGCGCAGCTCGTCATCCGGTCGAATCGAGGCTCGCCGGCCCAGGGCCGCGACGGTCGCTTCCACGGCTTCACCGTTCCGCTCGAGACGGAAGCTCTGCTTGTTGAACGAGCGTGCCTGCATCGGCCGGGTGAACACGACGGTCACGAGCTGGTCGACGGGGACGTCTTCGGCGCCATCCACCGGGACGACGCTCTCGATGCCGGCGATCGATCCCGAGCTCGCGTCACCCGCGACGATGGAAGAACTCGAGCTGCCGCTGCAGCCGATGCTGACGAATAGGAGCGCGAACCAAACGGGAGCCCCGGGGCGCCTCATCTCGTCCTCCGGTTTGCGAGATCGACGATTCGTGGTGATCAGTGACTTCTTGAAACTACGAAGTCCAGCCTTCGAGGTTCGTCGAATCCTGGCTGTTTGTCGAGGATGCGAGACACCTCGTTCTCATCGCCGCCGTCGGCTGAGTGCCGGGAAGGCCGGCGGGCTCTCGAGGCCGTTCGTGCCGACGGTCGAGACGGCGAACTGCCAGTCGTCGATCGATATCCACTCGAGCAGGTGCTGCGTCTCGCCCTTGGGGACGAAGACCGACTCGGTCCAATGCGAGGCGTCCGTCGGGCGGCGCCAGACGCGGTAGCCGGCGACATGATCGCCATCGACCGCACGCCAGCCGACAGCAGTATCGTGCCTCACCGCGCCTTGCGTGCGGACGCCATCGGGTGCGCTCGGTGCCCCCGCGCCATTGACCGCCACCGCGACGTTCAGCCGTGCGACCCGCGCGATGTAATCGAAGTCGCAATACTCAGGCAGGTCACCGTACTGCACACCGTCCTCGACTCTCACGTCCTGATGCTGATGATCGTAGTTCTCGGCCGCCTCGGTGAATCGCACGCCGGGATACCCCCTCTGCGTGAACGAAAGATGATCGCCCCCTCGGCCAAAGCGATCCGAGCGGTAGATCAGCTTCACGGAGAAGTCGTCCTGATACCGATCGGCGAGGAGGGCGGCGTAACGGGCGAGCTGCCGCGAGGCACCTTCGGTCTCGGCGGCGTAGTTGCGGAACGAGCGTCCCGTGTCGGCGCCTTCGGCAAAGCCCTCGGAAAAGACGCGCAGGGTGTTCTCGTGCTTCGTCCCGTCGGGACCGGTGCTCGAGCCGACGATGTCATTGGTGACCATGCCCTCGACGACGATGCCTTTCTCCTCGAGGCGGGCGGCGAGGTGGTCGCTCCCGAGGAGGCCGACCTCTTCACCATCGAAGGCGCAGAGATAGATGTCGGCCTCGGGCTGCCACTCGGCGAGCACGCGCGCCATCTCGACGATGACGGCGGTGCCGCTCGCATCGTCGTCAGCGCCCGGAGCATCGCCCTTGCCGTCGGCGCCATTCGAGTTGCGCGAGTCGTAGTGCCCGCCGAAGACCCAGACGCCCCGCGAGTCGTCTCGCCCTTCGATGTGGGCGATGATGTTGACGAACGTCGCCTCGCCGCCCAAACGGCGGTTCTCGAGCGTGAACGGCTCCTCGGTGACGGTCATGCGGCCCTTCGAGCGCTCGGCCGCCGCCTCGAGCTGCGCCTTCAGGTAGCGGCGCGCCGCCCCGGTACCCCGCGTCTCGGAATCGGTCTCGGAGAGCGGATGACGCGTTCCGAAGCCGGCCAACGTCCGGACGTCCTTCTCGAGCCGCTGCGCCGAGACCTTCGAGAGCAGCTCCTGAGCGAGCTTCGCCTTCTCAGGAGGTGCCTGGGTCTGGGCATGAGCAGTCCCGGCCGACAGACTCGCGACGAGGCAGCCCAACAACAACTTCCCGATCGACATGGCGCGCTCCTCCGACAGGTTTCAATTCAGGACCGGCGCCTCAAGACAACCGCAACCGCACTCAGGAAGCAAGCTCTCTTGGAGGCGACGGAGTGCCCAAGCCGAGCAAGACGGCGGCTCAGTCTCTCGTCGTGCGCATCCCTCGAGCGAGCTTGGGCTGATTGGTCGCTCGCAGGACTCCGAGACGGGACGTCGGCTCACACCTCACCGCAGCTCTTCGAGCAGCCGAGACGCTTCGGCGCCCCAGCGGGATCCGTACCTTTGGACGAGCTGACTCAATTGGCTGCGGCACTCCTTGGCCTTGCCGCCCTCGAGCATGGTCTTGGCTTCGCGGAGCCAAGCGTCGCGTTTGGCGATGAGGGGCAATCGAAGACCTTGGACGTCGGTGAAGGGCGCGCCCTTCTGCTCGGCGAGCAGCAGGAGATCGAGCGCGGCGCGATCGTGTCCGCTCTGCTGCATTCGCTTTGCGGACTCCAAGAGGTCCGTGCCGCTCGGCAAGAGCTCGAGCACGTACTTCACGGGCACACTGCCGCCGAGAGTCGATGCGCCGTGCGAGGTCGAGGCGAGCCCGATGACGCGGCCTTCGTCGTCGAAGAGCGGGCCGCCGCTGTTGCCTCCGATCGTCGGTGCCGTCGTGAAGATGCGGTTCTCGACCTTGCGTACCTGGCCCAGAGACGGCGCCGTCTCGACGCGCTCGGTTTCGAAGAGCGAAAACGTTCGCGGGTAGCCGAGCAACATGACCGGGTCGAGCTTCCCGATCGCGGCGATGTCCGGCTGAAGGGTCGGGCACGCAACGGGCGTCGCGACGTCGGCCTTCAACAGCGCGACGTCGCTCATATCGTAGACGTGGAAACGGGCCGTCACCTGCTCGCCGGTGTCGGTGTCGATCCGCATCATCGTCTCGAATCGATCGGGACCGACGGCGATCGAGCGCAGCTTGCCGTTCCACGTTCCATAGGCGTCGTTCCAGTTGTACTTGCCATCGTCGAGGCGGACGCGACTGCCGGCGGGCCAGGCGGCGATGTCGATCGAGTCGGGGTCGAGGCGATAGCCCTGTGCGATCAAGGAGGCTTCCGACGGCCGGAACTTCCAAGGCTCGGCGACGTGCTTGGCGGTGGCGATCAACCCGTCGGGCGTGACGAAGAATCCGCTGCCCGACGCGCCGCGCCGGAGCTTCTCCGAGCCGCGCACCATGTCGAACATCACCCAGATCAGAAGGACGCTCTCGTTCCATTCCTGCTCGATACGTTGGAACGCCGTCGAGCGCCTCTCCAGCGCGGTGAGCTCCGCCTTCAGCTCGGCCAGCTCTTCGAGCAAGCGCCGCAGCGGCTCGCCCTCCTCGTCGCTCGTCTTCGGCTCGAGCTCGCGAATCATGTTCTCGAGCATCTCCTCTCGGGCCACCAACGGCTCGGCCGCCGACGACAACGCAAGCAGCTCGGCGCGCTCGTCGAGGTCCAGGCGCAGATCGCTCAATGATTGCTCCTGGGCCGACTGGCGCCCGGCGGTGTGCTGGATCTCGAGCTGAATGATCCAGGCGATGATCAACGCGATGGCGACGACTCCGATGCCGATCCAAGTGCGGCGGCGCAGCCCGTGGCGCGTCTGAGAGTCGTGCTCGACGGTGACGACGATGTCGGCGAACTCGATCTTGGAGATGCCGAACGACTCGGCGAAGTGCTCGAGGAGATCGTGCTCGGCTGATTCGAGGCGGCCATCGTGAAGCGCGACTCGGACCATCATCTTCAAGACGTGGCGACGCTCGATCGGCGTCGCGTCGACCTCTTGGTCAAGCAGCGGCTCCAGGCTCGCCCGGCGCATCACCCTCTGCGCGAAGCCGGACTCGATGTGCAGGGCCCGGCGATACCGCCCGAGCAATCCCAGCTCATCGCCCGTGATCATCCCGTCCGCACGGGCCACCAGGACCAGGCGCACGAACGCCGCTTCCGTCACCTTCATGTTGGTCGGCTCCCCCGAGGGTCACGTTTAGGCGATCAGGATACCACGATCCCGGACGACGGCACGGTGTAGCCTGGCGCCGACACGGAGTGCCCAAGCCGAGCGAGAGAGGGGGCAAGGCAATACGTCATCCTGCTCGACGAGCGCTTTCCGATTCGGTCGCGCGGACTCTGGTTCGGCTCAGATCGTGTAGATCGGCCAGTCGGCAGGGAAGCCTTCGACGCGCTCTGCGACTAGCCGGACATCGGCGGGGATGAAGCGCATCGTGTAGCCGCAGCGGCGGCGATGCGAGCGATTCTCGTTCGAGCCGTGCACGAGGTGAGGATGGTGGAGCGAGACCGAGCCCGCCCGCAGGCACACGTCGCGCGCTTCATCGAGCGCCACGCGATCGGACGGGATCTCACGGTCGAGCACCGTCGAGCTCGACATCGGCTCATGCCGCTCCAAGGGACGACGGTGGCTCCCCGGCAGGTACCGCATGCAGCCGTTCTCGGTATCGGAGTCATCGACCGCGAGCCACACCGTCAGCACCTTCATCGGCTCGAGCGGCCAGTATCGAGCATCCTGATGCCACGGCACTCCCAAGCCGTAACCCGCCGGCTTGCTGATCACGTGGCTCGAGAAGAGTTTCAGCTCGGGACCGAGAACGGAGGAGACCAGCTCGACGATCTTCGGATGCCGGCAAGCCTGTAGGAGGACGTCGTCCCCATGGTGCGCGAGATCCAGATGCTCCGACCTCTGCCCCGGCGCCAAGGCAGCGATGCGCTTCGTGATGTGCTCATCCAGCGCCCGCACCTCGCCGGGGCTCAGGACATCCTGGGCGATGGTGAGGCCGTCGTGCTCCAGCTCGGTTCGTTGCTGCGAAGTGAGCGACATGCCCGGAATCCCTACTTCACGTATCCGATCTGACGCAGCTCCTCGACCATCGCCTCGTCGGCGGAGGTGGCGGTCGCCTCGCCGCTCTCCCGGTTTCCGTACGACGGGATGCGCCGGACGGCGTGGCTGCGTCGAAACGCGTCCCGGAAGAGCTCCAGGTAGGGATCGCGCAAGAAGTCGTCGGCGACCGGCAACCCGAGCGCGTAGAGGATCGTCGGCGCCAAGCCGTGGATGCTGATGCCCTTCGCCGTGGTGCCACTGCGGAAATCCGGCCCGGCGGCGATCAGGATGCCGTCGTCCTGTTGCGTGTGGAATCCCGAGATCGGCACGATCTCGGTGACGATGCCTTCGACCGGCTCTCCGTCGATCGAGATCGTGAGCGAGGGCTCCTCGAAAAGGACCTCCATCACGAAGTCGGCACCACGGCTCGTCTCGTTCCGGTTGGCATCGCGAACCTGGAGGACCGGCGCGCCCGACTCGTAGGTCACCTTCGCCGCCGAAGCTTCGAGCTCGGCGCGGATCGCCTCTCTCTGATCGGCCGTGACCGTGCCGCCCTCTTCGCGCCCTTCGGCCGCGAACCGCAAGAGCTTCGTCGCCTGCGCGCTCGCGCTCGCCCAGGGATACACCCGCGTCTGGGACAGATCGACCGCGCTCCCCTCTCGCGTCAGAAAGCCCAGCTTCTCGAGCAGTGCTTCGGTCTCGAGCCGAATCCGGAACTTCGGCGGCAGGCTCGGCCGGAAGCCGTGATCGGACACGACGAAGATGTTCACGTCCTCACCCGCCCTTTCGAGCACCCGGCCGATCGCTGCATCGACCGCCGCGTAGGCATCCGGGACCTCGCTGGCGTGCTCGGCGAGCTGCTCCTCTTCGAGCGGCGCAAAAGACTCGGTGTCGAAGTAGCGCCAGTAGGTGTGGCTCGAGCGGTCGACCATCTTGAAGTAGGCGAGGATGAGATCGAAGTCGTCGCCTGCGAGCTCCCTCGCGAAGTGCCCGACCAAGACGTCTCGCCGTGCGACCCGGTCGACGCTGGAATCATCCAGCCCGAGCTCATCCGTCGCGCGGAGCACCTGATCGCGAAAGGCCGCAGGATGAGCGTCGCCTTCGAGCCCGAGCAGGCAGCGATCGGTCAAGACGACGCCGTCGACTGCTTCGGCCGGCCAGGTCGCCCACCAGCCGAGCACGGCGACCTTCCTTTGTCTCTCGCTGAGCATGTTCCACAAGGCGGGCGCTCGTCGCAGCTCCGAAGACAGGGGCCGATCACCCTGATCGGTGGGCACGACGAAGCCGACGATGCCGTGATCTTCCGGCGCGACGCCCGTCGCCACGGTCGTCCAGACGACGGGCGAGTGGCTCTGGTAATCGGACCCGACGCTCGCCCGGACGCCGCGCTCGGCCAGCGCCTTCAAATGAGGTAAACGTCCTTCCTGCCAGAGGCGCTCGACGGCCGACCACTCGGCGCCGTCGATGGCGAACACGATCAGGGGATGCGTCGAAGGTGCTTCGCTGTCCCCCAGCTCGTCTTCGCAGCCGAGGAGGACGAGCAGGATCAGGATTGGCCAAAGCCGTCGGCTCATCAGGTGCTCAGTCTCGTTGGAAGTACATCTTCTTTGCCGGCCGCTTCTCCGGCCAGAGGCGCGAGCCGTCCTCACCGCTGTAGAGGACGCCGTTCTTCATCACCCAGCGGATCTTGCGGGTGTTCCGGATGTCGCCGAGCGGGTTGTCCTCCAGCACGACGAAGTCAGCGAGCTTGCCCGCCTCGATCGAGCCCAGGACGTGGTCGAGTCCGTGATGCCGGTATCCGTTGATCGTCGCGATCTCGAGCGCCTCGGCCGGCGTGAAGCCGCCGTGGACGAACATCTCCATCTCCCAGTGCGCGCCGAGGCCTTGCATCTGCCCATGCGCGCCGACCATGAGCGGCACGCCCACCGCCTTCAGCTTGCGCAGCTCGCTCGCCATCTCGGGATGATAAAAGTCGTCGTCGAAGTGATGCGTCGGCCGCCGGTAGCGCCGCAGCTCGTCGGCGCGGAAGAAGTGCAGGAGCTTCTCGTTCTCCCACACCTTCTCCCTCTGCCGGAACCAGTCCTCACCCGAGACGCCGTTGTAGACGACGATCAGGGTGGGATCGACGCCGATGTCCGAGTGCGCGAACAGCCGCAGCACGTCCTCGTAGAGTGGTGTCAGCCCGAGGGTGTGCTCGATGCCGGTGAAGCCGTCGACGATCTGCGTGAGGTTCATCTGCGGGTCGGCGAACGACTCGGTGACGATGTTGATCCCGAGCTCGCGGCAGGCCAAGGCGAGCTGCCGGCGCGCGGCTCTGCGATGGTTCGAGTAGTCCTTCACGCACTGGGCGCCCTGGCTCGCATTGAAGCCGACGACCTCGAGGGCGTCCTCGTACGACTGGATCGGGCGGTGCATCTTCGTCCGGTACTTCGTCACGAAGATCGGATCGCCGACCGAGAAGATGCGTGGCCCGTCGATGCGCCCGGCGCGCAAGAGGTCCGAGACGAGGAAGTCCTTCTGCGTCGTGCCGTAGACGTCGTACATCGTCGTCACGCCGTAGGCGAGGTTGGCGTGCAGGCCATACAGCCTCTGCTCGACGACGTTGAGCGCGGAGATCGGGCTGCCGTAGTGCCCATGCGCGTCGAAGATCCCCGGGATGATCGTGCAGCCGGAGAGATCCATGATCCGCAGCCCGTGCTCGAGCTTCACGTCATCGCCGACGGCTTCGATCCGATTGCCATCGATCAAGACCTGGGAGCTCTCGAGCACGCGCCGCTCACCGTCCATCGTGATGATGCGCGCGTTTTGGAGCAGGACTCGCCAGCTCGGGACCTCGACCTCGTAGTCGACGGAGAGGTCGCGGTGCTCGAAAGCTTCGAACACCTGCGGCTCCTTTGGCCTCACGAGCTGATCGACGGGCTCGCGAACGAAGCTGGGACCGATCGTCGAGTGCAGGAACTGACTGTCGGCGCTCCAACCGAAGAAGTCACCCATCTTCGAGCGCCGCGTCGTGCCGACGCCATCCGCCGCGCTCACCTCGAGCGGCTGCCCGGTGAACTCCCACGGTGTGACGAAAGTGCGGTGGTACTCGCGAAAGGCGAGCCACTTCAGATCCGGCGAGGGCACCGCGCGCGTCGCGTGTGGCAGCGTGTACACGACCTGCTCGCCGTCACCGTCCAGATGGATGCGCTTGAGCGTCAACGCATCGCCTTCGTACTCGGTGAAGTACAGCCACTGATCCTCGGGACCGAACATCACCGTCGGGGGGCGCTTCGCGTAGCGGTTGCTCGACCAGTGGACATCGGTGACCTTCGTGATCGTCCCGTCCCAGGTGCGAAGGCACAGCTCGAGCTCGGTCTGGTCCTCGAGGCGTTGACCGTCCATCAAGCCGCCCGCGCCGCGCAGAAACGCCAGGCTCCGGCCACCGGTCACCGGGCCTCCCTCGCTGCGCCTCGGAAAGCGACTCTGCCCCGTGTTCGAGAGCGCGAGCGAGCCGTACTGGGAAGGACGATCGGTCAGGATCTCCTCCTCGTCGCTCTGGAGCTTGCGGCGAGCGATCGCTCCCAGGGTGTCGTCGTTCCAGGTGGCGTAGTAGAGCCAGCCCTCCTTCTCGTCGAAGACCGGGCAGGTCTCGTGAGCGTCGGTTCGAGTCAGCGGCTCCACGCCCAGCTCGCCCGCGATGTAGATGTCACCGAGCGCCGTGAAGATCACGCCGGCCGAGGTGTCGATGGCCCACTGATACGATCGCGCCTTCGTCTTCCCCGAGACCGGAACCTCGAGCGGGAAGCGAATCGTCCTGTCGACCTGCCGCTTCACGGGTGCGCGGAACGGGATCTTCGTCGTCTCACCAGCCTCGACATCGAGCGCGTGGATGCCGCCGCCGAAGGTCAGGAACAAACGCCCGTCCGGGTGCCAGTCCATGTTGGGATAGCAGCCGTAGAACGTCCCCGATTCCTGCCGATCGCGATCGAGTCCTCGCCGGACGATTCGATCCTGGCGCGTCTCGAGGTCTCGCACGACGAGCACGGTCTCGAGGTCGTCACGGTGGACGTAGGCGAGAAGGCGGCCATCAGGCGACAATGAAGGATTGAAGGCACCGCCGGGACGATCGACCAGAAGATACGTCTCGCCCGTCTCGAGGTCGTAGGTCTTCAGCCGCGCGCCGCTGGCGTAGAGTCTCTCGTCCCGATGCTCGAAGATCAGGCGATGCCGCTTCGGGTCCGCGACGAAGTGATTGAGCGGCGCGCGATCGCCGGCCGGGATGATCTCGCGCTTGCCGCCCAGGCGATTGAACTGAAAGGCCGGGAACCGCACCTGCATGTTGAGCGCCGTGCCGTAGAGCAGCCGCCCGTCGGCCGACCAGTCGCCCTGAAAGACGGGCCACTCCATCTGGGAGACGTTCTGCAGCGTCCCTTCTTCGCGATGCAGGATCCAAAGATCGTTGCTGCCGCCGCGATCCGAGGTGAAGGCGATCTCGGTGCCGTCCGGGCTGTAGCGCGGGAACAGGTTCCACGAGCGGCCGCTCGTGAGCGGCTTGGCGTCGCCCCCCTCGATCGGCATCTCGTAGAGGTGGCCGAGCAGATCGAAGACCAGGTGCTGACCGCCTGGTGAGACGTCGACGCTGATCCACGTGCCTTCGGTCGCCGTGTACTCCAGCAGCGTGGAGGGCGCCTTGCCCGGATCGGTGACCCAGGGATCCTCTTGGGAGAGCTGGGACGTGACCTCCTCGAGGAGTCGCCCCTGACCGAAGAGGCCCGAGGCGAGCAGCAAGAGACACGATGCGATCTTCAACACGGCAGAGTTCTCCACGGCAGCAATCCTCGCGGGCCCGAGCATGCCGACGAGCTTCCGCATCGGCGGCGTCGATTGCAACAGCTCAGGATGAGATGTGCGGGCGTGATGGCGTTCGACCAGGCGTCAGCGCGTGACGCCGCGCGCGCTCGAGCCGGATGCGGGGTCGGAAGCTCACGAGCGGCATGCCAGTCTCATCGTGGTCACCTTGGATCTTACTGCCTCTGCAGCGCGTCGATCTTGTCCCGGTAGGCCTGCCACTCCCTTCCCGAGTCCCTGGCCTGAGCGGCAGCGTTGTGAAGGGGCGTCCACAGGCCGTCCCGAATCCAGCTCTCGAACCGACCGCCCTGGTACCAGCTCTCGAACATCCGGTCGTCGACCGCATTCGACTGTACGAGATGCTTCTCGACGTACAGGTCGCCGGGCATCGCCTTCGGCAAGTCCTTCTCGACGATTCGAATCTCGTCGGCGACGTGCAAGAGCTCATGCTCCATGATCGTCGCGAAGGCCTCCTTCTGGGTCTCGAAGCCCTTGGCCACATAGACGGTGACCTCGATCTCCAGGATGAGATCACCTCCTTGGAAGATCCACAGCGGCCGCGGAGCCTTGGTTCGCGTTTGAGTCCACTGGGTCTTGAGATCCTTGAAGCCGAGCCGGAACTGCGTGGTGGTCAGGCCGGCCACGACACCACCGAGAGTCTTCTGAGGAGACAGCTCGAAGAGCTTCTGTGCGCTGACGATCGCCGGCATCCGCGCGTCGACGCCTGCCGGAACGGAGAAGGAGGGATAGTCCTTCTTCGGGAACGGCTTCGGGTTTCCGTAACGCACGGAAGACTTGAAGTGGACGGTGGTCATCGACAGGGCTCCCGTATGAGACTGCGCGCCCTCGTGACCGGAAGGTAGGCTTCGAGGGCACGCTACTATATCGTGAGTCGACCTCGAACCGCACCCGGAGGCGTCTCGTGTTCGATTCCCCGCTGGCGATCGTCGCCGTGCTCGGCCTGAACGTCCTCATCTCGGAGTGGCTCGTGCGCCGCACCGTGCTGAGGCACTTCGGCACGGCCCTGCTCGTCATCGTGGTCACTGCCGTCTGCGCCAACGTCGGGATGATCCCGACCGGCGCGCTGGGCTCGCCGGTCTACTCGGGCGTCTTCACCTACCTGGCGCCGCTCAGCATCTTCTGGCTGCTCCTGCCGATCCGTCTGAAGGACGTCGCGCGCGCCGGTGGACCGATGATCACGCTGTTTCTGATCGGGTCCTTGGGGACGATGCTCGGCGTCTGGCTAGGCATGACGCTCGTCGACGGTGCCGAGTCGATCGGACCGCAGCACGCCGCGCTCGGTGGCATGTTCACCGGCACCTACATCGGCGGCAGCGTCAACTTCAACGCCCTCGCAATCGAGTATGACGTCCAGGAAGATGGCCTGCTCTACACAGCGGCCGTGGCCGTCGACAACATCTGGACCGCGGTCTGGATGGTCGCCACCATCGCGATCCCGCGGCTGTTCGCCAGACGTAGAGTGACAGCGAAGGACGCGAAGCCCGACTTGGGGATCGAGGACGATACCGAGACGCTTCACCCCGCCGACATCGGCATGCTCCTGGCCCTGGGCGCTGGCGCGATCGCCTTCTCGGAGATGGCCGCTGGGTGGATCGAGAGGTCTTTCGACTTCGGCGTGCCGTCGATCCTGATCACGACGACGATCGCGCTCATCGCCGCACAGATCCCGGCCGTCCAGAAGATCGCCGGCTGCCGCTTGCTCGGCATGTTCGCAGTCTACGTCTTCCTGGCCGTGATCGGAGCATATTGCGACATCGGCGAGCTCGCCCGAATCGGAGACCTCGGCGTCACTCTGTTCCTCTTCGCCGGCACGATCGTGATCGTCCACGGCGCCGTCACCTTCGGAGGCGCCAAGATCCTCCGTCAGCCCATGTCCCTCGCCGCGGTCGCCTCCCAAGCCAACATCGGCGGCGGCACCTCCGCCCTCGCCCTCGCCAGAAGCCTCGGCCGCAGCGACCTCGTCCTCCCCGCCATCCTCATCGGCTCCCTCGGCACCGCCCTCGGCAACTACCTCGGCTTCTTGGTGGCCGGCATCTTGGGCGGTTGATACGGCCAGTGGCACTCGGACCGCCCGAATCAGCCAGTCTCCCAATCCGACCACCCGCTACAACCGGTCTCCGTGACCTTCATTCGGACCGCCGGCTTCAGCCGGTCTCCGTGTCCTTCATTCGGACCGCCGGCTTCAGCCGGTCTCCGTGTCCTTCCCGCCCTTCAAATCAACCCTCCCATGGCTTTCGGACCGCCGGCTTCAGCCGGTCTCCGTGTCGTTATATCACTCAAAAAAATCAGAAAAGTGCGAGACCTAGTCGACCCTGACTACGCCTTGGTTGTGAAGACTCGGAGCTACACGATCAGGGTGATGATATGATCGACGAAAATCGACTGCGGATGATCCGACATTGGCTGAGCACGCGTCCCAAAGCCGATGAAGTGATAACAACTGAGTATCGTCCCAACCTCCGCCCGCTACGCTGGTGGATGCTCCCAGACGTCGAAAAGCGACGACGGCGCCTTCCTCGCTGGGACCTGAAGGGCTCGACCTACTTCGTCACGTATCGGGTCAATACAGGTTTGGGCAATGTGTTCCTTCGTCATCCAAAGGCAGCAATCGCCGTCGAGGAGATGCTCTTCTACGACTATCGCTTCCTGTATGACCTGGATGCCTATGTCGTCATGCCGGATCACTTCCACGCCTTGATTCGACCGCTCTCCGGTGAGCCACTCGGGAAGATCCTCGGATTGATCAAGGGTCGGTCTTCCCGGGCGGCCAACTTGGAGATTGGACGTACCGGGAGACTCTGGTTTCCAAAGTACTTCGACCGGATCATCCGGAGCCGCGACGACTGGCGCGAGCGGTTCATGTACATCCACCAAGACCCGTTGCGGTCTCGCCTCGTCGAAGATGAGGTCAGTTGGCCGTGGAGTAGCGCCGTGACGATGCATTCGGAAGGTCGGCTGGCGAGTTATCCGATTGCTTGGGCACCGGAAAGCGAGGAGTTCCGGCGAGGGCAATAGGAACGCGCCAGGAAGAGGACACGGAGACCGGCTAAAGCCGGCGCTCCGAGAATGCACTCCGAAAAGGCGTTCCGAGCGAGCACGGAGAGCGGAGGATTCAGGCAAGGGCATTGCGGACGCGCCAGGAAGAGGACACGGAGACCGGCTAAAGCCGGCGCTCCGAATGAGCACGGAGAGCGGAGGATTCAGGCGAGGGTATTGTGGACGCACTCGGAAGAGGACACGGAGACCGGCTAAAGCCGGCGCTCCGAGAATCCGCCTCTATCGCCGTGTCACCCAGATCGGGGAGGACCAGGCGAGGTTGCCGTCGGTTTGCTCGATGCGGACGAAGGCGTAGTGCTCTTGCTCGTCGGCTGGGACACTCCATTCGTGGTCGACTTCGAGGAGGGAGGCGGGCTCGGAGGTGTCGAAGTCGTGGGCTGGGGAGCCGTCGATCCAGAGGGTCGCGCTCTTCAATGGGGCGGTGCCGATGACCTCCAGGCGCAGCGTCACGGGTTCCGTGGCTTCGAAGCGCTCGCCCATCCAATGGTCGCCCGCGCGAAATACGAGCCGAATCGGTGCCGTCGCGCCGTACGTTCGGCGCGCTTGTAGGCTCCGGAAGATCGATTCGCGATCCTGCTTCGGGGTCCACGTGGCCGCATAGCTCGAGCTCGTCGAGAGGTGGTCGCTGCTGGCGATGAAGCCGAGGTGGTAGCCCTTCTTCAGGGGGACCTGCGCCGGCACCAAGGACTCGGATTGACGGAAGCCTTGGTAGATCTCGAGCAATGGGCGCTTGGCGTCATCCTGATAGTCCCAGATCTTGCCGTTGTAGGGCTCGTCCTGTGCATTGGGTGTCGCGTGCGGGATCGTGAAGGTTTGATCATCGTCGATCGCCTTCCAGAACTCTGGCAACGGCGGCGGGAAGTTCTGCAGCATGTCGTCGCGGAGCGAGATCACATTGTGATCGGTGTCCCCGTGGCTCCGCTCGTAGGCGAAGAACGGATGGAACCGGCCGGGCACGTGGTGCTGCGTGACCTTCTTCAGGCATCGCCACCACAATAGGCTCTCGACATTGCCGCGGTCGATGTCGCGCGTGTGGTCGGTGACACCGAGGAAGTCGAGGCCGGCGACCTCGAAGGCGTAACGGTACACATCGTCGAGCGAGCCATCGTAGAAGGGGAAGCACAGGGAGAGATCCGTGTGGCGGTGCAGGTCTCCCATCACCAACTCGAAGGTCTTGCCCCCCACCGTCGTCACGGCCATCGAGCGGGAATCCCGCGCGCGAATCAACGGCGCCGCTTCGGCCGGACGCCCTTCGCCGAGCGCGATGTTCTCGATCGGCTGGCCCTCCAGACGCCCGGCGCCGCCGTACACCCCGCGCTCCCGCTCGTCGGGGCGCCGATCCGTGCGACCGGTCTCCCAGACCGCGGCGATGCCATCCCGAGTCGCGGTGACGGACATCCTCTGCGAGCCGTCGCGCTGTCCGATGTCGAAGCCGTGGCGAGCCGACCAGCCCTCGTCCGTCAGGCAGAGCGCGTGCAGGCGAAAGCCACTCTCGATGTGATGGACGACCGCCTCTCTGCAGCCGAGCTGCGTCTCGACGTAGTGGCGATAGACCAGCCAGGGGCGATCCAGCCCGTCGACCACGACCTGTGGCCGCTCGTAGTAGACGCCGAACCCATCGGCGTTGGGCCGACGATCCTCGAGCTTCGAGAGGTCGACAAAGCTCGGCATCGGGATGGCATCCTTCGGCTCACGGACCTGGCCGTCGCGCTCGAGCGCACGAAGCTGCAAGGTGCGCAGGCGGTGCAACGGCCCCGAGCTGACGGTCGCGTTGTTCCACACTCTGGCATTGCCGCGATAGGTCCGCCCCCATCCTTCGGCGCCTTCCTCCCAGGCGATCCAGAGTCGACCCGCCGAGTCGAAGTCGACGGACGGCCTTCCCGCGTAACGATTCGTGCGCGTCAGCTCGATCGGAGCTTCCCAAGTGTCCCCGTTGCCGACCCGAGTCCGAATCGCCGAGCCTTCATCCGTCATCAGGTCCCACGCCACGGCCAAGCGGCCATCCGGGCTCGCCGCGAGTGCCGGCTCCCAGGCGCCTTCGCGGTCGCTGATCGTCACCCAGACCTGTTCCTTGTCATCGTCCCCGACCGAGGTGATGTCGACGCAGTAGCTGCCCCCGACGCAGCGCTGCGCCGCGATCCAGAGCCGATCGCCCTGAGCGACCGCGACGTGGTGGATCTCGTTGGTTTCCGGTGTGTCGATCGCGCGGCCGGGCTCGACACCGAACTCGCGGGAGACGCGCCTCACGATGATGTCCCAGTCCCCGCGCTCGGCGCGCTCCTCATACGTGAGCCAGAGGTGGCCACTGCCGAGAGTAAGCGTCGGCCGCGAGCGCTGTCCGCTCGGCGCGAAGGAGGCGTCGTCCAGCTCGCCTTTCCCGTCACTCGTCTGCCACTCCAACCGGATGCGATCGCCCTTGCCCGGCACGTACTCGAGCCACGTGCGCCAGGTTGTCTCGCCGTCCATGGCGATACCGGGGTCGTGCGCGCCGTCCGCGGAGAGTCGCCAGGCCGGCGGGAACAGCTCGGCCGCATCGTAACGGAAGTGCTCGGGTACGCTGTCGTCCTGCGCGAACGGGACGAGCCAGGAGAGGAGGGCGAGCAAGGACACGGCGGCGGCGAGTCGAATCACGGCGAGGCTCCGGTGACGGCAGAGGGGCGGAATCTGCTGCCAAGCGTAATGGCGTGGTGCGCTCGGTGCCAGGAGGCAACTCTCCTCGTTAGAGACCGACGTCTTGACGGGAAGTCGCTCCTCCTCGACCCTGACCGCCATGAGCTACTGCGACGCCGCGCCCGGGCACCCCTTCCACGGGCCCTATCATGACGAAGAGTACGGCTTCCCGGCTAAGGACGACGCCGTCCTCTTCGAGCGCTTGATCCTCGAGATCAATCAGGCCGGCCTGTCCTGGCTGACGATCCTCAAGAAGCGCGAGGGGTTCCGCTCGGCCTACCGCGGCTTCGACATCGACACCGTCGCGCGCTTCGGTGACAAAGACCGCACGCGCCTCCTCGCCGATGCCGGCATCATCCGCAATCGTCTGAAGGTCGACGCCGCGATCGAGAACGCCAAGCGCCTTCAGGTGATCCGCGCCGAGCACGGCAGCTTCGCGCGGTGGTTGGATCATCACCACCCGCTCGAGAAGCCCGAATGGGTCCGGCTGTTCAAGAAGACCTTCCGCTTCACCGGCGGCGAGATCACCGGCGAGCTCCTGATGAGCCTCGGCTACCTGCCCGGCGCCCACATCGAGAGCTGTCCCGTCTACGGGAAGATCGCTCGACGGAAGCCGCCCTGGATGCGAGCGAAGCCGAAGTGAGCGCGCCCCGCTACGCGCCGAGCCGAGAGCTGCCGCCGTATCGCTATGTGCCAGGCCGCGGGTTGCCTCACCCGGTCAACGACCCGGACGGCCACAGCTACCAAGAGGATCCCGACGCGCCCTCGGATCCCTGGGAGGCACAAGACTGGCCGACGCTGGAGGACTTCCTCTACGGCGTCGACCTCTACAACCACGGCTACTGGTGGGAAGCCCACGAAGCCTTCGAAGGCGTCTGGCAAGTCGCGCCCACGAAGGACACGGGCGAGCTATTGCAGGGCCTCATCCAAATCGCCGTCGCCCTCCTCAAAGCCTGGCAAGGCCAGAAGCGCCCCGCCCGAAACCTCCTCGACCGCGGCCGAGCGAGGTGGGACACGATCGGGACCCCGCTCTTGATGGGCATCGACCGCGAGGCGGTTCTCCGAGATGCCGAAGCCTTCATCCAGGCGAGAGCCCGCGGCGCTCAAGCGGAGTTGCCCTGGATTCGGCTGGTGTTTCCCGAGTGATGCCGGTCTCCGAGCAGAGCTCGGAACCTGGATCGCGCCCAGCCTTCCGCCTGGCCGGGAGCTGAACGCTGGTAGGCTGCCGCTTAGCGACTGCGCAGGATCACCAAACCGGAAGGAGCTGCGTCACCGGCCACACGAGCCCTGCGCAAAGACTTGAGATCTTTCGGGTTGTGCTCGCTAGCCCTCGGGATGATCGCATCTTGAACTTGCGATTGTCATGATGAACGCAAGTTCATGGTGCTCTCCGCCGCGGAGTGGTCAATGGCCTAAGGAGGACAGAAGAGCGCTGAGCGACCCAGAATCGATCACGGGCGAACCGAAAGAGCGCCTGGATCCAGCCGAGCCTTCCGCCTGGCCAGGAGCTGAACGCTGGTAGGCTGCCGCTTTGCGACTGCGCAGGATCACCAAACCGGAAGGAGTCTCGTTACACCCCACAACCTTCGAAGAAATCCGACGAAAACCCGCAGCACCGACCTGACCTGAGGTCGACGCACGGCCGAAGCGAGGACAGTTCAGCGGTACAAGCGGCGGATTCTTCATTCGTTGCACTCAGCCGAGCCTATGACCCCCTCGGGTCATCGGCTCGTTCGCGACGGCTCCGACAGCTCCCTAGACAGCTCCGTCAAGACAGTGTCCAACGTCTCGGATTCCAAAGGCTGAAACTGCACCCACTCACCCTCATACATCCCGACCATTCCGTATCCAGCCCTTGGACCGATGTCTAATCGCTTGCCACCCCCAACAGCGGTCACCTGCCCACAAACATTCACCTGCCAGGTAAAGTCCCAGCCAATCCGCGCTTCGGGCTGCCCAAACGTATTAACCCGCACTTCCTCGATACGGCCCTGCGCACCCTCCTTCAAGAACAGACCGACTATTGCGACACGCTCTGCTACTCCAAGCCACGCCGACCCCTCCAATGTGGAACTGGAGCGCGTAAACACGTGCGGAGGACAGCCGCACCCCCACCCCAACGTGAGCACTCCAAGCAACAGCCCTATACGAAAACTTGCGGTGCCCATCCGCATCCCCATTTCTTTCCGCACAACACTCTTCTTGCCAATTAGAGCTTTCCTGATCTCGACCCTACGAAAGTAGGCGCCAAGATTGCAGTGGTCACGAAGCTGTTTCCGCTTTGCGAGTCCCTCGCCGTCCGCCGCCTCGAGGTCTTTCGATCGACCTTCCGGTCTTCCAGTGTGCAGAGGACCGCCTCGCGCTAAGCACGTCCTTGGTCCCGGCGGCGCGTGGCTACCGCCATGCGCTCGCGGGCAACCCGAAAGAGCGCCTCACGAACGCATCCACGGTATCTGCGGGGCAGGGTGTCGTCACGCGCCGCGATTCCTCTGCTCGCGAGATCTCTGCTCGACAGCCTTCGAGTAGAATGCTCCGCCTCGTTCCTGAAACCCGGCGGAGCTCCTTGGTTGACGCAGATTCTCGCGGTCACGCTCGTTGCCTACCTGGTCGTCATTCTCGGGTTGTCGTTCTGGGTGCGGTCGCGCATCCATGATGCCGAGGACTACATCGTCGCGGGACGGCGGTTGCCGTTCTCGCTCGCCACGGGCACGCTCCTCGCCACTTGGTTCGGGGCGGGGACGTTGCTCGCCACGACGAACGAGGTGCACCGCGACGGCATCGGCTCCACTTTGCTCGAGCCCTACGGGCCCGGGCTCTGCCTCATCTTGACCGGGCTGTTCTATGCCGGGCCGCTCTGGCGAGCGCGCATCCTCACGTTGCAAGACTTCTACCGCGAGAAGTTTGGGCGGAAGGTGGAGCGGGTGGCGACGCTGTTCACGATCGGATACCTCGGCTGGATCGCGGCACAGCTCGTCGGCGTCGCGCATGTGCTCGAGCTCTTCTTCGGGTGGGATATCCTCTGGGGCATCCTGGCGACGGCGGCCTTCGCTGCCTTCTACACGCTGCTCGGCGGCATGTGGTCGGTAACGGTGACCGACTTCGCGCAGATCCTGCTCGTCGTGATCGGGCTGGTCGTCCTCGTCGCTCGATTCCTGATCATCGTCGGCTCCGGGGACGCCGGCGACGGGCTTTCCCGCGTCCTTGCCGAGAGCGAGGAAGGACACCTCGCGTTCCTGCCCGAGGGCAGCCTGCTCGCGCTGATGCAGTGGACCGGCCTGGCGCTCTCGGGCACGATCGGATTGATCGCCAGCCAAGACCTACTGCAGCGCGTGTTCTCCTCTCGCTCCGAGCGGGTCGCGAAGAGCGCGTGCCTGACCGCGGGCGGGCTCTACCTCCTCCTCGGATCGGGCTCGGTGATCCTCGGACTCGGCGCTCATCTGATCGTGGACGTCGACGAGAGCATCGTCGCCGCCCTCGCCGAGGCCATCCTCTCCCCGACGCTGGGCGTCATCTTCATCCTGATGCTCCTGTCCTGCGTGCTGTCGACCCTGGACAGCGCGCTGCTCGCACCCGCCTCCGTCCTCGCCCACAACCTCCTCGAGCCGCTCTTGAAGGGAAGGGTCTCACTGGTGACCTCGACACGCGCCTGCGTGCTCGTCCTGACGATCGCCAGCGCGGCCCTGGCCGCCAGCGGCGAGGCGGTCTTCGCATTGCTCGAGTCCTCCTACTCCGCCGGCATCGCACCCTGGCTCGTCTTGACGATCGGGATGATATCGAAGCGTCCCAGCCCACTCGGCGCGTTCTGGGTCTTGATACTCGGGCTGGGATTCTGGGGCGTGGAGCAAGCGACTGGCTGGGAGCCGGCGATCCCGACGTCGGTCTGGGTGCTCGTGCTCGGCGCAGCGCTGTATTGGGTGCTGTCGAAGATCGACCGGCGCGCACAAAGCGTTTAGCGCCGGCGCTCCGCGCCTCGAGGCCGAAGATGACCGAAGGACGGGTCAAGCTCGAGGTGAAGTGAGGCTGGCGGAGTTTACTGACCAAGCAAGCCCGGAAGGTCGCGGGCACCGTGAAGCACCCGAACCACCTGCAAGGGGCTGGTGTCTGGTCGATACACGATAAAGTAGCTGTAGACGGTCCAGAATCGGACATCAGCGCTCGTGAGGTCCGGACGAAGATGGCCCATTTGCGGCATGTCAGCCAGACTGCCCATCGAGGCCCGTAGTTTTGCCAGGACTCTCTCGGCGGCAATCGGGCCATCGCCAGTGAGATGCTCAGCAATCTCGAGAAGGTCGGCTCGAGCCTGCGGCGTGAGAAGGAAGCGTGGCATCCGTTCTCACTCTGGCGAGTTCTTCTGGCCGCGCTCGCGAAGGCTCTTCTCGATCTCGTCGAAGACGACGTCGCCGTCGAGGAGCTGGCCGGCCTTGGCAGAAGCCACACCTTCGGCGATCTTCTGTCGGACCTCGTCACGCCACCGCTCATCCTCTTCGAGTAGTCGGAGGGCGGCGCAAACCACCTCGCTCGCGGAGGCGTAGCGACCGCTCGAGACGCGCTCTTGAACGAGCCGCTCGAGCTCTTTGGTTAGGTGGATGTTCATGTCGGCAAGATACAGCGCCTGCCCAAAGTTGTCAATTTCGGGCAGGGCCCTGAGCATCTGAGGCTTGGGCGCCCACCGGGAGAAAGATCCGATCGAAAGGCGGCCAGAAAGGCCAAAGATTCGTCAGCCCCAGGCAACGGGGGTCGCCGGCAGTCGTCTCTGAACCGGGTCCCTAGCCTATAAGGCTTGCACCTCGCTCTGAGCTCGTCTGGAAGCTGGCCCATCAGTACCCCCATGCATCGGGCCACGGAGTCTCGGAAGTGAGGTCGGGGTCCTCTCCGAGGCGCTTGGATGGAGGACACGGAGACCGGCTGAAGCCGGCGCTCCGAATGATGTTTCAAGTTAGCCCGCCCCCGGCGCGGCGCCGAGCGAGCCGGTGACCGAATCTATCAATGGAAGCTTGCACGAGCGAGCTTGGGCCGGGGACGAAGGTGGCCACGGAGTTTCGGATGTGATGTCCGGGTCCTCTTCGAGACGTTTGGAGAGAGGACACCGAGACCGGCTGAAGCCGGCGGTCCGAATGTGGTTGGTTTCAAGTCAGCCCGGCTCCTTCATTACTTCATACCACAACCGGCACATTGGCCTCTTTCCGGACCAGCTCGAAGAGGTCGCTCAGGATGGCTTCGGTGGTGGGCCAGCGGCCGGCGCCTCGGCCTCGGAGAACGAGTGAGGTTCCGTCTGTTCGCTCGATGGCGATGGCGTTGCCGCAGCCGGGGAGGTCGGCGAGCGGATCTTCGGACTCGAGCTCCTCGAGGCGGATGGCGGCCCGAAGGCCGGCGTGCTCCAGCGTGGCGACTTGGCGAAGGGACCGCCCGGCACGCCTGGCCTCACTCGCGCGTCGCGCCGCGTCCTCGTCGATCGTCTCCTGCACCTTCGGCGCGCCTTTCAACCTCCAGCCGAGCTGACGCGCGATGAGCGTCAGCTTGGCCGAGGCATCCAGCCCGGCGAAGTCTCGGTAGGGATCGGACTCGGCGAGCCCATTCCGCTCGGCCTCGTGCGACGCTTCGGACAAGGAGGCGCCCGCCGCGCATCGCTCGAGCACGAAGTTACTGGTGCCGTTCAAGACGCCTCGCACCCTTACCACCTCGCCGGGGTCTTCGAGGGCGAGGCGCTCGAGGATGGGCACGCCGCCACCGACGGCGGCCGAGCCGAGGAGACATCGCCCCTCGACCTTCGCCCGCCGCTCGAGCTCTTCGCCGAAGGTCGCGAGCAGGGTCTTGTTCGCCGTGACGACGTGCGCGCCGCTCCGAAGCGCCGCTTCGCAAGCACGCCTCGCCTCGGACACGCCGCCCATCGCCTCGATCACGATGTCGACTCCCGAGCTCGCCGCCTCGATCGGATCACGCCGCAACAGCTCGATCGGCACGCCGGCCGTCAGTGCGCGAGGCAAGGAGCGCACCGCGACCGCGCGCACGTCAAAGGACTCGGGATGCGCGACGAGCCGTTGCCAGACACCGCCGCCGACAGTGCCTGCCCCGAGGAGCGCGACCCTCTTGGGGCGCGGCCGAACAGCCACCCGCTCCAGGCGCTCGCCGGCAACACTTCCGACCACGGTCGGATCACTTGCCCCCAGTTCACCGACCTCGAAGCGCAGGGCGCGCTCCTTCGCGAATCGCACCGCCTCGTGCTGCAGGATGGAGCCGTCGGTCCGAAGCGCGTCCTCGAAGCTCGCCTGAACATACCGCCTCGCCTCCCGCTCTCTCGGATCGCGATCATACAGACCGTCGACGTCTTTGATGAGCCGGCATCGGGCCCCCAGCTCCGCGGCGAGGAACAGCGCACTCAGATCGGACCCACCGCGGCCGAACAGGACGATTCGCCCCGAGTCGTCCTCGGCGAAGTAGCCCGGCACCACCGCGACGTCTCCCGCGGCGAGCGCTCCCTGCAGACGCTCCCGATCGATACCGACCGGCGATGCCGAACCAGCCGGACCCTCCGCGATCAGCCTCAGGGCCGACGGCGAGAGCACACGGCTCGGGACGCCCGCTCGGTCGAGATACAGACCCAGCCAGCTCGCGCTCTGCTGCTCGCCGTTGACCACGAACGCCGCGACCGCGTGCGGATCGGCGTCCGGCGAGATCTCGCCGGCCCGGCGCAGCCAGGCATCGGTCGCGCCCGAGACGGCGGAGACGACGGCGACCACGGCGTATCCTTCGCGTCGCCAGCGCACGATCTCGTGCACGGCGGCGGGGTAGTCGGCCTCGGAGCGCAGCACCGAGCCGCCCAGCTTCAAGACGATCACGCGCGGCATGACACGCTCCTTTCCTCGCTCGTGGCCTCGAGGGCCTGCTGCAGATCGGCGCACACGTCCAAGGGATTCTCCAAGCCGACCGACAGCCTCAAGAGGCCTTCGGTCACACCCGTCGCCTCTCGCTCTTCGGGCGCGACGCCTCCGTGCGTCATGCTCGCCGAGTGCGTCAAGAGCGTCTCGACCGAGCCGACGTGCTCGACCAATCGGCAGAGCCGAACCGCGTTCAAGATCCCTCTCGCCCGCTCGGCCCCGCCATCCAGCTCGAACGCCACCACCGCCCCGTGAGCGCCGCGATGCTGCTCGCCGGCGAGTCGCTTCTGCGCGAAGCCGTGCAGGGACGGGTAGTGGCATGTCGCAACATCGGGGTGCACGCTCAGCCATTCGGCGAGGATGCGGGCGTTCTCACTCTGCCGCTGTAGGCGGAGCGGCAGCGTCTTCAGACCTTGCAGCGTGAGCCACGCGTTGAACGGCGCTTGGACGCCGCCGGTGCACTTGCGGATGAAGCGGAGCTCGTCCAGCAGCTCGGGATCGCGGCCGACCACCGCGCCGCCGAGCGCAACCGAGTGCCCCTCGATGAACTTGGTCGTCGAGTAGACGCTGAAGTCGGCACCGAGCTCGAGCGGTTGCTGGAGCACGGGCGTCAGGAAAGTGTTGTCGACGGCGAGGAGCGCGCCTCTGGCGTGGGCGATGACGGCGATGCGCGCGATGTCGCTCAGGACGAGGGTCGGGTTGGCCGGCGTCTCGATGAAGACCAGCTTGGTCTCCGCCCTCAACGCATGGGCCACGGCCTCGCAGTCGGTCGAGTCGACGAAGGTCGTCTCGATGCCCTGCTTGGGCAAGACCTGCTGCAAGAGTCGCGTCGTGCCGCCGTAGACGGCGCGGGAGCAGACGACGTGATCGCCGGCTGTGAGCAACGATTGAAAAAGCGCGGCCTCGGCTGCGAGGCCGGTGGCGAAGGCCACCGCGGGGGGCGCGCTCTCGAGTCGACCGAGCGCCGTCTCGAGGGCGGCGACGGTGGGATTGGACTCGCGCGAGTAGCGATGCTCGGCGCGGCTATCGAGGCCGGACCGGCAGAAGGTGGTCGATTGCACGATGGGGATCACGAGGGGATCGCCGTCCCCTTGCCCTTGCGCGAGACGCGGGCAGAGCGTGTCCAGATCGAGAGGAAAGGCTTGGCTCGTCATGCCGTGATTCTCCGTCACGGCATCAAGCGCGGCCTAGCGGACGTGGGCGGCAACGAACGTCGCTGCGCTTTTTTGACGAGTCTCGCCATCGGCGATCTCGACCGCATCGGACCCCACGTCGAGGGTGGCCTCGGCACCGCGGCGCTCTCTCGAGGAGAGGCTCGGTTGCCGCCCGGGACCAGAAAGCTTCCCGGGACTCTTGATGCATTGGCGGAGGAAGTTATCGGCGAGCCGGCGATCGGTCAAGAGAGAAAACCGGATTGGTCGATGGCGTCCCGAGATGAAGCCATGAGTATAACCACATTACCTCAGCCTCCCTGCTCGGCTTCCAGCTCCTTGGCTCTCGAGTCCCTCTCGAGAGCGGCGTACAAAGAGGCACGCGGAACGTCGAAGACCTCGCAGAGCATCGTGATCGGGTAGGTCTTACCGGTGCCGGCACTCCGGGTTCCGATGAGCCCTTTGGCGATGTCGAGCCAGTCGATCATCTCGAGTCGCTTGCGAAGGAGCTCGTTCTCCATCGTGAGCCGCTCGATCTCGAGACGGGCCTTCTCGAGCTCGCGAGAGGCGGGATCGTCGGGCCGCGTCTTGAGCCGTTCCTGACCTGCCGCCAGGAAGGCGTCTCGCCACCGCTCGATCTCGGGCCCCTCGACACCGATGTCCTTTGAGACTTGCTCGACCGGCTCGCCCGAGAGGACTCGGACGACCGCGCCGGTCTTCTTCTGGAGCGACAACCGGCCTGTCTCACGCCGTCGTCGCGGGCTCTTTCTGGCTCCCATCGCCCCTCCCGGATACTCAGCGTCGGACATGTCTCGTATGGACATGCCCACGGCAGTGCGGTGCTTCGACCGCCCTCGCGGCACCGACGTTGATCCGGAGCTTACGCGATCTTGCGCGCTCGTCCCAGACCTTAGGGCAGAGTGTTCGATGGGAATGGCGACCCTCGAGTTCATCAGGAATTCACAAAATTTGTCTACCACAAGACCTTGTCTATTCTGGACAATCTACTGCCTTCAGAAGCTTTCCCGCCATGATCGACAACACCAGATGCCTCGCCCAGGCGAGGAGGAGGAGAGACATGCCCAGCTTCCGTTCCCGCACTTGGCTGGCAACCGCGCTCACGCTCGGATTGCTCGCCGGTTCTGCGATGGCACAGGGGACCCTTTCTGGGACCGTGCGCAACGCCGACGACAACAGCCCGATCGCGGGAGCTGTCGTCACGGTCGACCTCGACCAGAACCTGTCCGACACCACCGGCCCCGACGGCACCTACTCGATCTCGGGCATCGCCGCCGGATCCCACTCGGTCTTGGTCATCGGACCTGGCGTCTTCGAAGACGGCGCCCAGGCGGACGTCGACATCTTTGACGGCCAAACGACCACGCAAGACTTCGACATCGCTCCCGAGCCCCCGATCACGACGGATTCCCTCAGCCCCTTGAGCGACATCCCCGTCCCCGGTCCCGAGAACATCGGCGACTACATCAAGGACAAGAAGTGGGCCATCATCCTCGGCAAGGCCCTGTTCTGGGACATGCAGGTCGGCAGCGACGGCATCATGGCGTGCGCCACCTGCCACTTCCATGCCGGCGCCGATAGCCGCGTCAAGAATCAGGTGAATCCGGGCAGCCCGAGCAAGGGCTATCCCTTCAACACCTTCTTCGACCTGCCCCCGAACTACACGCTCACCGAGGACGACTTCCCGCTGCGAAAGCTGTCGGACCCGACCGATCGCGACTCCTACGTGATCCGCGACACCGACGACGTGATCTCGTCCCAAGGCGTCTTCAAGTCCTCGTTCAACGCGGTCGTCGATCGCAACGACGAGGACGACGTCAATCATGACGGCGATGACGTCTTCCAGGTCAATGGCTGCACGCTGCGCCGAGTCGAGCCGCGCAATACGCCGACGGTGATCAATGCCGTCTTCAACTTCCGCAACTTCTGGGACGGCCGCGCCAAGAACAAGTTCAACGGCCAAGACCCCTTTGGATCCGAGTCCTGCGACTCGCCGAAGATCGCCATGATCGATGGCAGCAGCCTCGACTTCCACAGCGTCGACCTGAGAGACTCCTCTTTGGCGTCCCAGGCCGTAGGCCCGCCTCTCAGCGACTTCGAGATGTCCGGCGCCGGACGCAACTTCCCGCTCTTGGGCCGGAAGATGCTCTCGCTCAAGCCGCTCAACAAGCAATACGTCGATCGCTACGACAGCGTATTGGGTCAATACGCCAACGCGGGGCGACCCGGCCTGCGTTACACGTACAAGGACCTGATCCAGCGGGCCTTCCACTACCAGCTCTGGTATTCGCGCGACGTGATCGACACGGTCGGCGGCGACGTCAAGCAGGCGACGATCATCCCGCATCCGGGCGGTGCTCTGAGCGACACGCAGTACACCCAGATGGAGTACAACTTCGCCTTCTTCTTCGGCCTCGCCGTTCAGTGCTACGAGGCGACCCTCGTCTCGGATGACACGCCGGTCGATCGCTACCTGCGCGGGGCCGACAACGCCCTGAACAGCCAGCAGAAGCGAGGCTTCGATCTCTTCCTCAACAAGGGCAAGTGCATCAACTGCCATGGCGGAGCGGAGTTCACCAACGCTTCCGTGCGCCGGGTCCGCAATCAGCCGCTCGAGCGGATGATCATGGGCAACGACAAGATCGCCGTGTACGACAACGGCTTCTACAACATCGGCGTCCGCGAGACCTGCGAGGACATCGGTGTTGGCGGCACCGACCCCTGGGGTCAGCCTCTCTCCCACACCCGTCTCGCTCAGGAAGGCCTCTTCAACAACGACAACCTCGACCCGCCGATCGATCCGAACGAGCGCGTCGCGGTCATGGGAGCCTTCAAGACGCCCGGGCTTCGCAACGTCGACTTGACCGGTCCCTACTTCCACAATGGAGGTCAGGCGACGCTCCGTCAGGTGGTCGAGTTCTACAACCGCGGTGGAGACTTCCACGACGAGAACATCGACGATCTCGATCCGGACATCCGGAACCTCGGGCTCAGCGAGGATGAGATCGACGATCTCGTCGCATTCCTCTGCGCTCTGACCGACGAGCGGGTTCGCTGGGGCAAGGCGCCCTTCGATCACCCGCAGATCTTCATTCCCCACGGCTCGCCCGGCGACGAGTACGGCGCCGCGAAGAACTACGTGACCGGCAACTGCAAGGACGAGTTCATCGAGAGCCCGGCCATCGGGAAGAACGGCTACCGGCGCAAGTTGGGCAAGTTCCTCGAGCATCGCTTCTGATCTCGACGCACGACTCCGTTCGAATCGCGCACGGGCCCGGGCCACACGGCACGGGCCCGTGCTCTATTCACAGCCAGCGCTGAAGAATCGCTGCCCATTTTGGGCGCCGAGCCGGCCGAGGTGTCCTCCGGCCCGAGCTCGCTCGTGGTGAGCACTCACCGATCGACTCGACCGGCACGCCCTCGGCACTCCGACGATCTCCGCCCACCGTTGCACCGCTGGCAGTCGTGGCAATGTGATCCCTGCCGCTCGGTGCAGACGCCCTCGTAGCAGCTCGTGCACCAGTGCCGGAGGCGGTCGCTCGCGGCGGCTTGCGGCTCATCGAGCGCCTTGTGCGTGTTCTCGATCATCGGATTCGTCCTGCCTGCTTCTCTTGGAGAGATACCTCCTTGGTTGCTCGATCGGCGAGTCGCGTTCGAACCGAGCTCGGCGACTTTCGGTGGCTGCGGACGCATCCTCGGCAGGACGATCCGAGAATCTTGATCAGCGGCGCCAGCGGTGCTCCGTCGATCGCCGGGCTCCGAATGCGCTCGCCGTCTCGAAGAGCGTCAACATCTCTTTGACGATCGCTCGCTGCAAGTCGCGGTTGCCCGGGTTGCCGCAAGGTGCTCCGAACGGAAAGCTGACCTCCAGGCTCCGCGGTGCACCGACGAGGCGAGACAGCTCAGGGAGCAGGGAGATCGTGACCGTGGCGAAGCCTCGCTCCTCGAAGGCGCGGGCCAGCACACAGATCGTCTGCACGCAAAGTGAGCAGGTCGGCAAGAGGAGCAGCGCGTTGACACCGTCCTCTCGGAGGCGCGGCACGATCTCTTTGACACTCTCCTCGAGGCCTGGCAAGGGACGCACGATGCCGCCGCAAAAGCTGTAGTGAGTGCTGCCCACCGAGCCGAGCACTCCTTCCTCCTGCAGCTCACTCAAGGTCTCTTGGGGCAGCGCGACCTCGGGGTCCTTCGCGGTGAAGCGCTGATCGACGGTCAAGGCGTCGAGCCGGAGAGCCTCTTTCTTCGTTCCGTGAGGAATGACCCGGTAGCTCGTGTCCCCGAAGCGCTCCTCGGCCGCGCGAAACTCGGGATCCGTCCGAAGGTGGAGTCCGGCCGTCGTGATCACGGCGACGCGCAGATCCTGCCTGACCGGAGCCTCTTCGAAGGGACGCTCTTCGTAGGTCATGAACTCGTACGAAGGATCGAGCTGGCTCCGAATGTGATCGATGAGGGTCTTGAGCAGGCTGGACTCGAACTGCGAGGTCGGCGTCGGCATCGGTCAGTCCCGGTAGGCGCCGCGGGCGAGCAGATAGTCGGCGAGGGCGCTGGCGACATCGATACCGGTCGAGCGCTCGAAGCCCACGAAGAACGGCGAGGAGTTGCACTCGAGCATCAGGTCCCTCCCGCTGGCGGCATCGCGCATGAAGTCCACGGCCGTGAACGCCAGCCGCCAATGCTTGGCCGCACGCTTGGCCACGCGCGCCGTCTCGTCGGGCACGGTGATGCGCTGCACGCGAATGTCTCCGCGGCGGTTGTCGGTCGCGCCGGGGTCCTTGCTGTAGATCGTCGCGCCGCCGAGGACTTGCCCGCCCAGGACGAACACGCGCAGGTTGTCGCCCTCGATGCGCTCCTGGATCTGGATCGCACCACCGAGCGCCGAAGCTGCCTCCACCCTCGTCGGAAGCTCGAACGCCTCGGTGAAGCCGTAGCCACCGACGAGCCCTTTGCGAACGAGAGGCGGCATCGACTCGTGGCCAGAGAGCGCGACGAGACGCTCGGGTGACGAGGTCGCGAGCGTCCAGGGCACCGGGATGTCGAGCCGATCGTAGACCGACATCTCCCAGGGCTTCAGGCCGTGGAGATCGTGGGTGTGCGGCGGGTTCGCGACGCGCGCCGTCTTCGACTGACGGATCAAGAGCGCGTTCCAGGCGGCGAGGTGCCGCTTCGAAGCCGTCAATGCGCGGCGCGTCGCTTCTTCGTCGAGGCCGCCCGAGTCACTGCGCCGCCAGGGCGTGCGGATGCCGAGGTCGGACACGTAGAACCCCGAGAAGCCGGCGAGATCGATGCCTTGGAGGCGACACTCGCCCGGCCCCATCTCGATGCCGGGATCGGCGCTCGCATCGAACACGACCGGCTCGGCGCCTCGCTCCTCGAGGCGAATCGCGAGGCGAACGATCTCCTCACGCTCGGGCGCGCCGATCAGTCCGACGCGCCTCACTGCCCGCACCCCGATGTCGCGCGCGCTGCCGGACCTGCACCCTCGCCTTCGATCGGACCCATCTGATGGCGGATCTCGAGCAGCGGCTCGAGGTGGAACTTGAAGTGCTCGCAGGCGCCGGTGTCCTTCTCGGGATGATTCATCGCCTCGATCGGACAGCCGCCATGACAGAGCGGCGCGACGTCACACGAGCGGCAGCCGGTCTTCTCGAAGGCGTCCCAGCGCAGGAAGCGGTCCTCGTTGGCCTTCTGGAACTCCTGCTGTCCGTCGAGCAGCGAGCCGATCGCGCTCTGCGGGCTCATCGTGACCTCGTGCCAGCACTTGAAGAGGGAGCCGTTGGGCGCGACGACGAAGCCATTGATGCGATCGGCGATGCAGAAGGCGCCTTCGACGCGGAAGGGGTAGCGGGTGAGCGGGAGCCCGCGCTCGGCCGCCTCGCGATAGATATCGAGCTCGGTGCGTGCGAAGTCGTCGTTCGAGTAGCAGGCCTCGAGGATGTTGCCGCAAGCCGCGCCATCGAAGGTCACTTGGGCGAGGTAGGGTCTCACCTTTCCGGCGAGCCCGCGCTCGACGAGGATCTCGATGACCTCGAGCGCGGACATCGCGTTGCGGCGGTCGACGTTGATGCGGAGCTGGAACTCGGCGAGGTCGACGGTGTTCTCGAGGTTCTCGACGATGCGCCAGAAGGTGCCCTTGCCGCCGAGGAGGTGTCGTCTTCGATCGTGGATCTCGGGAGGCCCATCGAGGGTGAGCTGCACCTTCGAGACACCGAGCGCCGAGAGGCTCTTCATCTTGTCGCGATCGAGATAGAAGCCGTTGGTCACCAGGTGCGCGTCGTAGGTGAGTCCGCGCTTCTCGGCGAGGCCCAAGAACGCGTGGGACAATCTCTCGACGACCGGGTAGGCGCTCGGCAAGAGCGGCTCGCCGCCGTACCACGTCACGGCGAGGGCGTGGGCTCCTTGGAGGCGCTCGTCGGTCCACTTCACGAGCGCCTCGGCGACGGGCTTCGACATGGTCACCTTGAGGTGCTCCTCGAAGCAGTAGTCGCACCGGAAGTTGCAGTTCATCGTCGGGGCGATCGTCAGGTCGAGGCGCTCCTTGCTGAAGCGATCGCGCAGGAGATCGGCCTTGAGTGTCGTGAGCTCGTCCTCGTCACTGTGCACGAGGAAGTGCGCATCGACGAGCGCCTCCCGCATCGCACGCTTCTCGTCGTCGTCGCAAGGCGTCGTGTCGGGCTCGGCGAGGAGTGCGCGCAAGAAGTCGAGGTTCTCCGGCTCGATCTCGGCGAGCGCCGTCGACCAGCTATTGAAGGCGAGCCACGTGCCGTCGGAAGTCTGGAAGAGGCGGTTGTAGCGAGACGCTTTCAAGACGACCTCCCGGTGTCAGAAACGGACGAGGGGATCTTCGGCGATCCGCTCCAGCAGATAGCCGACGAGGATGGCGCTGGGCTGACCCGGCAGGCGGGACTCCCAAGCGGCGAGGTCCGGGGACGGATCGATGTCGAGGACGGCGCCGGACTCTCGAAGGGCGAGCGCGACGATCGGCAGCCCGGTGGCCCATGCGGCCTTCTCCGCCGTCTGAGCGACACAGGACCGCGAGGCGGATTCGGGATCGAGGACTCCGTCACTCTCCCCCGACTGCCACGCCTGGGCTGACGCGTACCGTTCGGCACCGGCGATGCGGTGGCCCAGGACGAGCACGTCCAGGACTCCGTCCTCGAACGGCTCGAGTCGCCGGGCCGGCTCGCCTTGTGGCGGCGTTGCCGGCACGTGCCAAAGATGGCGAGAGATGACGTCACGTCGCAAGGCGCCCTCGACCGACGCTTTGACATCCAGCCGCCAGGGATGCACCGGCACGCCATCACTCGCCAGCCGATCCAACGCGGCGACCGGAGCGCCGACGAGGCCCATGGCCTCGAGGGGGTTGAGCACGGGGACGAGCTCGCTGGTCGCGGCCAGGGAAGAGACGAGGAGCGAGCGCGCTTCGCGCTCTTGCATCGCGGCGATCTGGATCTCTTCGAGGGGCCGGTCCGTCGTGGTGACGAGATCAGGCTGCGGCCAGGCGACGACCGGCGTCTCGAGGACGACGGCACTCGCCTCGAGCAAGCTCCTTCCCTGCCAGATGACGGCCCGCGGCTCGACGGTCACAGCGTCACCGCGGAGCGGCGCTTCGATGTCGAGACGCCCCAAGGCCCAGCTCTTCTCGGAGAGGCGGTCTTCGAGCGCTGCCGCGAACGGCGAGTCGATTCGACCGATCCAGTACACCACGGGTGACATCGGCGGCTCCGCGCGCCCGACCGTCTCCCGAAGGAGGGCCGAGTCACATATGAAGTGATGAAGGAAGCTTTGAAGACTCTTGGACGGGCTCTCGCCCGCTGACGCATATTGACAGGCCCGGTGGCCGGTGTAAAGATGTCGCTGTTCTTCCAAGACGCAACTGAGCAACACTCACTTCATTCGCAACTCGGCGGGTCTCGGTGATGCCACTTCGCCAATGCACGCGCTCCACTCCCGGATTCCGGCCAATGCCGCGGCCTTTCGCGGTCAGGTCGCTCCCGGAGTCAGCTCGGGTCATTGTCCGCGGCGCTCCGCTCCGCCGGCGTCTTTCGGCACGCCTCGCCCTTTGGAGCGCTCGCCTGGCGGGCTCTCTCGGGACGAGGCGCCTGATGTGTTCCCTCACGTTCCGACCGACTGGAGAATGACCGTGAAGTTCATCGTGAAGCCTCAGGATCGCAAGCGCCAGAAGCCCGATCAGACCATGTGCGTCCTCTGCTCCGAGGATCCGAGGTGGTGCCTCTGAGATCCAGCTTCGTGGCCGACCTCGGGTCGGCCCGCGACTCACGCTCTGTGAGAGCAACGGCGGTGCCCCTCTTCCAGGACTGCGCCGCTCCTTCATTTCGAGTTCAGGAGTTTCCAATGAAGTTCATCGTGAAGCCCACTGATCGCAAGCGGATCCCGATCATCACTCATTGCGTGCTCTGCTCCGAAGATCCGCGCTTCTGCCCGCCCGACATGTAATTCGCGTTCCCGGCGGTGGCTGCTGACACCGCCGGGCACTTTCGGCCGAACGCGCCCTCCCCTTTGCGACAGACCTCATGCGCCGGCGCTTGCCCTTCCTTCGGCTGATCCTCCTGCTCGCCTCACTGCTCCTCTTCGCCGCGGTGGCGGTTCTCGTGCTCGTGCGCATCGACCGCATCGTCGTCGCTCCCGGGCACCTCGAAGGTGGGTCGATCGCCGTCCGCACTCCGAGTGAAGGGCGCGTGACGGATGTGCTCGTCGACGTCGGACAAGCCGTCGCGAAGGGCACCGAGCTCGTGCGCTTCGACACTCGAGCGCTTCGTGAAGAGAAAGAGCTGCTCGAAGCGCGACGCACGCACTTCGAGGAGTCTCTGCTGAGCCTCGAAGAGGAGCGCCGGCGCCTCGAAGAGGAGCTCCACCCCCGGGACAGGCAGCAATCGGTGCGTGCCCTCGAGCGAGCGGCGCTCGAGCGTGACGCCGCCGAGACTCAACACGAGCGCTACGCCCGTCTCTTCGCGCAAGACCTCGCCACCGAGATCGAGGTCGAGGCCGCTCGCCTCGCCCTCGAGCTCACGCGCGTCTCGCTCGAGGCCGCGCGCACGGTCGCCGAGCAGGTCCCGGCGAGGCAGGCCGCACAATTGGCCGAGATCGAGCAACGCGGACAAGAGGCCCGCAGCGCGCTCGCAGAGCTCGCTCTTCAAGAGAAAGCCCTGCAAGCCCGCTTCGCCGAATCCGTGGTCTGCGGGACACACGACGGTCTCGTGCTCGGGCTCGACTTTCCCATCGAGGACCTCGAGGGCCGCGTTCTGCACAAGGGCGATGTCGTGATCCGCCTGGCGATCGATGCTCCCCGAGGGTTCGAGGGTCACGTCGACGATGTCGGTCGGTCTCTGGTGCAGGTGGGTCAAACCGTTCACATTCGACTCGATGCCTACCCCTGGCTGGTGCATGGCACGCTGCCCGGACGCATCGAGCGCATCGAGCCGAGGCGCGATGCGGTAGGCTTTCCCGTACGTATCGCCATCGATACGGGCGCCGCTCCCGGCGCGCTCTTCGATGGCCTGTCCGGCGAAGCTCGCATCCTCATCGAGGAGGACGTGTCGCTGGGCCGCCTGCTGCTCGAAGAGCTCGTCGATCGAGGTCGACGGTGAGCGAGCAGAGCTCCAGGCCGGGCGTGGTGCGCCGCTTCTTCGGCGAGTCGGTGCGTCCTTATCTCGGCCTGCAGATCGAAATCGGCATCTGCCTGATCGTCAGCGTCGCGCTCGAGATCGCCGACCCATTGATATTGCGTGTCGTGATCGATCGCGCGCTCGGCGACCGTGACGAAGCGCTGCTGGTGACGCTCGTCGCGCTCTTGGGCGGCGTGCTCGTATTCCGCGTCGCGTTTCGCTTGATCACGGTCTGGTTGTACAGCTACTCGGGGCTCCGCATCCTCTTCGACTTCCGCCAGCGAGTCTTCGAGCACGTCGAGCGTCTCTCGGTGTGGTTCTTCCGAAGAGAGCGCGCCGGCGACATCCTCGCGCGTCTGACGACCGACATCGACGCGCTGCAGCGCGCCGCCGCCCATACCGTCGTCAAGGCCGTGCAGGACTTGCTCACCATCGCCGTGATCCTCTCGGCGCTACTCTGGCTGAACGCGCCGCTGACCTTGGGTCTCATCCTGCTCTATCCGCTCTTGATCTTCCTGCTCTCGAGGATCAATCGGCGCTTGCGCAGCGAGAGCCTCGCGGCACGTGACGCCATCGGCGGGCTCTACATGTTCCTCGAGGAGAGGCTCGGGCGCATGCGGGTCGTGCAAGAGTTCCGGCGTGAGATCCGCGAGGCTCAGCAGCACGTGAAGGTGTCCCGGCCGTGGATCGCCAGTAACCTCAAGATGTCGGTCATCGGCGCGGGCCAAGTGTCCCTGGCGGACGCGATGGTGACGGGCGCTTTCATCGTCGTCTTCCTGCTCGGTGGCCTGCAAGTGATCGACGGCTCACTCAGCCTCGGTAGCTTGGTCGCCTTCTACACCCTCGCCTCGCGCCTTTACCGGCCGATCTCGGGGCTGATCGACATCAACATCGATTTGCAGGTCGCCCGCGCTGCGCTCGGTCGCGTCTATGCACTACTCGACGAGGCTCCCGAGATCGAGGAGGCCCCGAACGCGACCGTGCCCGAGTCGAGGCCGGGCGAGATCGCGATCGACCACGTCGGCCTCCGTTGGCCCGATGGGTCTCGCGCACTCGAGGACGTCACTCTTCGGATCGCGGCCGGCCAGGTCGTCTCGCTCGTCGGACCCTCAGGCAGCGGCAAATCGACGCTCGCCGCTTCGATCGGCCGCTTCGTCGATCCGGGCGAAGGAACGATCCACCTCGACGGGCTCGATGTCCGCCAGTGGCGTCTCGGGGCGCTCCGCCGTCACGTGGGCTTGGTCACCCAGGAGACTCAGCTCTTCCACGACACCCTCGCCGCCAACTTGCGTCTAGCGAAGCGCCGCGCTTCGGACGACGAGCTCTGGTCAGCCTTGCGCGTGGCGGGTCTCGAGGAGTTGGTCCGCAAGATGCCAGACGGGCTCGAGACGCTCGTCGGAGAGGAGGGACAGCGCTTGTCGGGCGGCGAGCGGCAGCGGTTGGCGCTCGCGAGGATCCTCCTGAAGCGGCCGCGAGTCTTGGTGCTCGACGAAGCGACCGCGGCGCTCGATGCCGAGACCGAGAGGACCGTGCTCGAGCGGCTGCTCGCCGCGGCCTCGGGCTGCACCGTCGTGATCGTGGGGCATCGACTGTCGGCGTTGACCTTCGTCGATCGGATCTTCGTCCTGAGCGGCGGACGCCTCGTCGAGTCGGGTAGCCATGCCGAGCTGATGAGTACGGGCGGGCTGTATCGGCGCCTCTTCGAGTTGCCCGAGGAGGAGCGCTCCGAGCCGCTCCGTCCGCAGTAAGGCGAGGCGAGCTCGAGTAGGCACCCGAGTAAGCCGGCGCTTCTGCCTCAACGCGTGCTGCCCGGGAGCTTGAAGCTGAACGAGGCGAGCTCGTCGCCGGCCCCGTCGCGAAGCTCGATCTCGAACGACAGCGTCTCGGTCTCGCGCCAGACGACGGGCAACTCGAAGAGGGCATGGAGCATCGTGTCCACTCGGTCGTCGCCGCCCGCCTTGAGCTCGTGCTCGGCGTATGCTTCATCGGCCTCGGCATCGTACGAGCCGTCTTCATTGCGATCGAGAAAGGCGATGACGCGACCCGTGCAGGGCACCATGGGCCGTGTGGCCTCGCCGGTCCCCGCGAGCTCGACACGGAACTCGAACTCTCGGCCACTCGCCCTGCGAAAGACGGTCGTTCGAACTCCGGCATCGAGGTCGGTTTCCTCGAACAGAGGCGTCTCCCCTTCGAGAGCCGCAGGACCGTCGCGCTGGATCGCGATGATGACCAGGATGGCGACGAACGCCAGGACTGCGATCAGCCAGCGCAGCATGCTGGAAGACATGGGGGCTCCTCGAAGGCCGCGGAACGACGCCGATCAAGCTACCGACCTGGACCGCGTGCCGCCATGGGGAAACGACGAGCGCCATCAGGTTCGTGCCCGGGCTACGGAGCTCTGCGACAGCGCGCTCCGAGCGGCCCCTTGCTCGGCACCTTCTGGCTCGATGGTCGGCAACGTCGAGGAAGCACTTTCCCGCTCGAGGACCTCATCCCGTTTCGGTCGCGCGGGCTCTGGTCTGGGAGGCATGTTTCCGAACGGGAAGAACCTTCGAGCGAAGCGAGACTTCGTCGAATAGGCTCGCTTCGCTTCGCAGTTCTTCACGGCGGCGATGGAGCGAGCAACCCTCCCCGAGAACCTACCGGCACGGGCCCTCAACGGACTCGGCGAGGACCGATCGCTCCGCTCACGGCTCTCACCCCACTGTCAGTCGAGGCCCTCCAGGTTGGCGCTCCCAGTGGTTTCAGATCAGGGGAGCCCCCGCCGGCGGACCGGCGGAGCATACAGGATGTGAAGCCTGAGCCCGAGGGCGATGGAGTGCCCAAGCCGAAGCGAGCCGGTGACCGAGTCTGTCAGTGGAAGCTGGCACGAGCGAGCTTGGGCCGGGGGACGCCGTGAACCTACTGGAGCAGCGAGCCTGTTCCGCGATCCAAGCGGGCGGGACGCCCGCGTTCCCAGTGGTTCACGGCGTCCTCCGGCCCAAGCTCGCTCGTGCCAGCTTCCACTGACAGACTCGGTCACCGGCTCGCTTCGGCTTGGGCACTCC
>JAVJTD010000311.1:0-27489 GCA_040219065.1 Planctomycetota bacterium | reverse complement strand
ACTGGGTGCTTGGGTGACTGGGTGCTTGGGTGCTTGGGTGACTGGGTGCTTGGGTGACAGGGTGCTTGGGTGACAGGGTGCTTGGGTGCTTGGGTGACAGGGTGCTTGGGTGCTTGGGTGCTTGGGTGACTGCGTCACTGACCGGGTCACATGATCACCAAGACACCAAGACACCAAGACACCAAGACACCAAGACACCAAGACACCAAGACACCTCCTTCTGGGTGCCTGGGTGCCTGGGTGCCTGGGTGACTGGGTGACGACTGGGTGACTGGGTGACGACTGGGTGACTGGGTGACTGACCGGGTCACCTGATCACCAAGACACCAAGACACCTCCTTCTGGGTGCTTGGGTGACTGGGTGACTGGGTGACTGGGTGACTGGGTGACTGACCGGGTCACCTGATCACCAAGACACCAAGACACCTCTTCCTGGGTGCCAATCGGAGCGCCGGCTCGTTCGTTCCGGTCTCAGTGTCCTCGGTCACGCGAGCACCACGGCACCGCCGAGCCGTAGACTCGGGATCGAGCCGGCAACGACCCTCCCCGGACATCGCGAGGACCGATCGCTCCGCTCACGGCTCTCCCCCCAGCGTCGATTCGGGCCTTTCCTCACACGAACACACGAAGACCTGGTCACCACCTCTACCTGGGCACGATGCTGCCGGGTGGGATCGTACCGGGTGGCAAGGCCTCACTCGCGTAGGTCGGCCTCGACGGTGCGTCCCGGCTTGGTCTCGATCGTGACCGAGCGCTTGATCTCGGTGCCGGCGAACCAGAGCTCTACTCGAAAGGTCGATACCGGTAGGTCCTCGAGACGTGTGCGAACGTTCGACGGCTGGAACTTGCTCTCGGAGACGAGCAGCTCGCCTTCCTCGAACACCTCGAAGACGCGAACCAGCCGCTCCGACTCGGGGTGATCCTCGGGCAAGAGCAGCTCGAGGGTCGCGCTCTCAGGCAGGCGAATCTGGACCGAGGTCCGACCGGGCTCCCAAGGAACGCTGTGCGTCGCGTGACCGATGGCGCGAACGTACAAGTAGCGCGTATCGGAGACGACTCCCGCCAGGACGAACCGGCCATCAGCGCCCGTCGTAGCGACCGTCGGTGTCAGCTCACCCGGGCGTGGACGCGGCGTCGTGAGAGGAATCACCGCAGCTCCGGTCACCGGCCGACCTTCGAAGTCGACGATCTGACCGCCGACGGTCGCCCCCGGCTCGAAGCGCCATGTTCCCAGGTCGACCTCCTCATCCGGTCGGATCTCGATCTCCCGCCTCTGCGGCGCGAAGCCGGCCGGTTGGAGCGTCAAACGGTACTTTCCAGCGTCCAACCTCCGCAGTCGCACTTGCCGGCCGAGATCGGACAGCCCCAGGCGCAGCGCGGCCGAGCGACCCGCGGGCAAAGGCTGAAGCTCGAGCGACGCGCGCTTGGGGAGAGCGGCCTCTTCGTCGAGTGCCAAGGTGAGAGTGCAATCGCCGAGCTCGGGCCGCACCACGGTGAGCGTGACGTCGGTCTCGTCCGAGGGCTCGACTTCACGGACGTGGTCCCCCTGATCGGCGAGCCATTGCTGGGAAATGGTCTTCGAGAAGACCGAGGCGGGTGGCGCCGACTTGACGCGATAGGTCCGGTCGGGGTGACCGTGGAACGCAAAGCTGCCGTCGGTCGCAGTACGCGTTCGATCGCGCTCCAAGTCGCCGTCGAGCAGCACGACCGGGTATCCGGCCAGCGGGCTGCCGTCTTCGTCCTGGACCCGGCCGGCGATCCGAGTCGGCTCTCCGATCGACAGCTCGAGGTCGTCCTTTGGATCACCCGCATTCAATCGGAGGCCGTCGAAGGACGCGGGAGCCGTGCCGCCGTAAATGACGCCGATCTGTACGGTGGCCTCGGGCAAGCCTCCGACCACGAACCGGCCGTCGGGCCCGGTCGTCGTCTCCGACTCCCGCCAGCCACCGACCGGTCGCGCGGAGCGGACCAGGATGCGCGCGCCATACACCGGATTGCCGGCCGGGTCCTTCACCGTTCCACCCAGGCGAATGCCCGGCTCGAGACGCACCGGCACCGGTCCGGTGATGCGACCTGAGGTCAAGCTGACCGGTCCAACCTGCACCGGGGCCCAGTCACCGGCCTGGCACCAGAGCTGTACCGAATCGTGCTCGGGCAAGGGCGGCAGGACAAAGGTGCCGTCCTCGCCCGACCCCGCACGCCCCAGCTCGAAGATCCCACCCGGAGTCCGGACGACCGCGATCACCTCGGCGCCCGCGACCGGAGCGCCGTCCGGTGCGAAGACCTGACCGTGGAGCCTTGCCGGAGGAAACGCCGTCAGTGGAACGATGTAGTCCGGAGGACCTTCCCCCGGGGGCACCTGCAAGGAGCCGTAAGGCATCTCGGGCGCTTGGAGGATCCACTCATCGCTGGCGATTCGAATCTCGTACGGAGTCGCCGATCGCACTGGCAGGCGCAGGGAGAGACGACCTTCCTGACCAGAGCGCGTCTGCTCGTCGAAGTCTCCCGCCTCGTGATCCAGCCGGACCGTGATGTCCGGCAATCCGCGACCGGTTCGACCGTCGATGAGCTGGGCCTTCATCTCGGCCCGCTCGGGAAGATCGATCCACTCCGTCCGCTCGCCGGGGCCGACATCGACCAAGACCTCCTTACCGTCCTGGCGCTCGCCAGCGCGAACGACCAGGCGATACTGGCCGGGCGTCAGGCCTTCGAATCGGCTCCGGCCCAGGGAGTCACTCGTGCTGCGCAGCGGTGGCAAGCCGGGGACGATGATCGCGTCGTCGGCCAAGGTGAGCTCGATGCCCGGCACCGGCTCGCTCGTGCGGCGGTCGACCACGATGATCTCCAGGGTCGACCCTCCCGCCTCGAGACCCAACGCCGCCGTCTCGCCCGGGGTCCAAGGATCCACGAGCCGGGCGACCTTGCCCGGATGACGCAGGTACAGCGCGATGCGCCCGGCCGGGGCGGAGTCGAACCGGAAGATACCGTTTCCGTCGGTCGATGTGGGCAGTCCGAGTCCGGCGAGCTGGGGACCTCGACGCTCGAGTGCCCAGACCGTCACTCCCGAGAGTGGCTCGCCGTCACCATCGTGGATGCGGCCTTCGATCGGCGGCCCGGGAGAGGTCACGAGCTCGATCCCGATTCGTCCCGAGCCCGGTGAGCGGAGGTCGATCTGACGGGTCACGGGCGCGTATCCGACGGGCTCGGCGATCAAGGTCACGGTCCGCGGAGGGAGCCCTCCGATCGAGAAGGCACCATCGAGGCTGGTGCTCGCCTCGGCGATCGGCAAAATCTCTCCTCGCCACCACAGGGCGTCGGAATCGAAGGCCCGAATGGGGACCTCGGCCAAGAGCTCGCCGGAGGTGTCGCGCAGGAAGCCGCGGACTCGGCCGTCTTCGAGGCCAGGCGGCGAAGGCAAGGGCTCGTCGTTCGCCGAGGGCTGTCGCTCGGACCCGGTTCGCGAGGAATCAGGGTCACGAAGGTCGTCACGGCTACGAAGCTGCCAGAAGGCGAGCCCGGCCAGGAGTAAGAGGCCGAGGATCGCCGCGCCGGTGGCGAGAGATCGGTTCACGGGAGCACTTTCGCTGTGGAAGGGCAGGTTCCTTGGCGGGCGGACCGGGGGGCTCGGCTCCGGGCGGATCCTGAGGCCGCGTCGTGTGGTCCGGCTCCGATCGGGCCTCATCTTAGAGCAGGGGGGTGCGAAGAAAAAGCAGGCCGAATCCGAGAAAGGGCCTTTTGCCTCTGCGGGGATTCCGACGATGATGGACGACGGGGCGAGCGTGTGACCTCGGGTCGAACTGCGCGCTCGAAGCAGCCGGGGTCGAGTGGGACGCGAGGATCCATGAGAGTCGATCAGCAGGGACGCACATTGGGCTGGCTCGCCTTGGCCACCTTGATCGGCGCCGGCTTGGGAGGCGTGTCTTGGTTGGTCTGGCAGTCCCGCGCCGCATCCCGCGAAACGGCGAGCGTGACCGAGCCGGAGTCCGCTCGAGTGATCACGAGTCGGGCCGTCGCGGTTCTCGCCGGCGGCTCCGAACGAGTCGCCGAGCCGGCCGAAGCGCCGCCTTTGCCCGTCGCCCGGGCGATTTCGCGGGGCGACGAAGACATCCCGGCGCCGATTTGGGAGGAGACCGACCTCGGCATCTTGGGTCGGAACGAGTGGGGGAGCGTCCGACCGCGCGCGTCGGGCACCGAAGGTGGCGTGTATCTCGAGATCTCGGGACCCCCAGACCACTATTTCGTGGCCTTCGTCGGTCCAGGCGACTCGGAGGTCTTGCTCCCTGTCGCGGCCGGCCGGATCGACGAGTCGGGCACGGCCACGCTACCCGCGATCTTCCCTTCCGAGGCGGCGCTCCGTGTGCCGGACCTCTCGCCCGATCGCTACTATGTCGTCCAGGAAGGCGACTCTCCGTTCGACATCGCGCGACGCTACTACGGCAACGAGCAGCTCTGGCGTCAGATCCTTCGCCGCAACCGGTTCGAGCTGGGCGAGCTGCACCCGGGTGAGGTCTTGGTGCTCCCGCACCCGGCCCCCGAGGACTTGCCGTTCGGGTCGTCTTTGGACGTCAATCGCGAGACGGTCTTCGTGCGATTGGCGATCGTGCCTCCCGGCTGGGTGCGCTGACTCTCCCGGTTTCTTCCGAAATCCGCCCTCGATCGAGCGGCGCCGGTCGGATAGAACCAAAAAAGAAGAGCGGAGAAAGGTCAGCTTCGTCCTGCCGGGCCCTTTGAGGATCGATGACCTTTCTCCGCCCTCGATTTCGAGAGAGGTGACAGAAGCGCGGGGCTTCTGCCTCTCACGTACGGCCCGAAGCTGGCGTGCGTCAGGAACAATTCCTGCTTTTTTTCGGCGAGGACCATCGGGCGATGCGGCTCGAGATCGTGCAGTACGATTCGTTCACGGATCGGGCCTTCTCCGGCAATCCCGCCGCCGTGGTGTGCGACGCCGACGGACTCGAGGAAGACGCGATGCTCGCCATCGCCCGGGAGATGAACCTCTCCGAGACGGCCTTCGTGTTCCAAGCTGAAGAGCCCGGCGTCGACTTTCGATTCCGGTGGTTCACACCCGAGGCGGAGGTCCCGTTCTGCGGACATGCGACATTGGCCGCGGCCTTCGCCTTGAATGCGGCCGGACGTTGGCCGGCGTCGGGGGACCGGTCCGTGGCCCGCGTCACCTGCCGGATCGGCGAGCTGCGGCTGAGCGGCGAAGGCGAGAACCTGCTGGAGCGAGTGTGGATCGACGTCCCCTGGGCGACGTTGGTCGAGCTGCCGGAGACCGACGCCATCTACGAGGCGTGCGGGATCCCGGCCGATCAGCGCCAGGTGGCGGGTTGGCGTCCTCTGTGGAACCGGGCCCGTGCCAAGGCAGTCCTTCCGGTGACGAGCGCGGCGGCACTGGGGGCGGCCCAGCCCGACTTCGTCCGGCTCCGCCACCTGGCCGAGGAGCTGGGCTGCGTGCTCGTGCTCGTCACACCCGAAGTGCGTGAGCCGGAGTCTCTCGTCCAAACGCGGGTGTTCGCGCCCCATTTCGGCGTCGACGAGGATCCGGTGACCGGCTCGGCGAACGCCATCCTCGCCTGCTACCTCGATCAGCTCGGCTGGCTGGCGGGTCGGGAAGGAGTGACCCGGCGTGGGATCGCGGGTGGGGAGGTGCTTGGTTACCGGGCGGAGCAGGGAGACTTCCTGGGCCGTCCGGGCCGCGTATCCGTCGAGGTCGTCACGGCGGAGGGACACAAGCTCGCCCGCATCGGCGGCGCCGCCGTCCGCGTGCTCGAGGGGACGCTGTTCGCGTGAGATGGCTCACTCTCTCCCTTCGAGGCGGTGCGTGGCCGGATGCTCCGAAGCTCACGGGCGTCTGGGGAGGGACCGTTGCAAGAGGGCGGCACATCGGTAAGATCGGGGCCGAGTTGCCACCTGGAGTGCATGAAATGGATCGCCGACATCGGAATTGGCCGAGAGCTCCTCTCTGGGAGCCTTGCCCCCGTTTGCCAATCGCGCGGGGTGGTCTGCCGGCTCTCCGTCGTCCGAGCTGAGCCTCGGGCTCGGCCGGTCTCCTCCCCGCGATCCGAACCCTTGGCCCACGGGCCAGACTGGACGAGGGACTGTGCGCCCTGGCGTGCTCTCTTGGACAGAGCATTCCGGTTCACCGGCCGTGGTTGCGGCGGTGAGGAAGCTATGAAGCAAGACTGAAAGGGAGGTTCCGTCATGGCGGCGGGCAAGAGCGGCATCACGCCGCGGAGCGAAGACTATCCGAGCTGGTACAACGACGTCATCAAGCAGGCGGGGCTCTCCGAGAATTCGCCGGTGCGCGGCTGCATGGTGATCAAGCCCTACGGCTATGCGATCTGGGAGCGCCTGCAGTCGGTCCTCGACGGCATGATCAAGGCGACGGGGCATCAGAACGCCTACTTCCCGCTCTTCATCCCGATGTCGTTCCTGACGAAGGAGGCCGAGCACGTCGAGGGCTTCGCCAAGGAGTGCGCCATCGTGACGCACCACCGTCTCAAGGCGGGCGGTGAGGGCGAGGATGCGGTCGTCGTCGACCCGAGCGCGAAGCTCGAGGAGCCGCTCATCGTGCGTCCGACGTCCGAGACGATCATGTACAGCGTCTTTGCCGATTGGATCGAGTCGTGGCGAGACCTGCCATTGCTCATCAACCAATGGGCGAATGTCGTGCGCTGGGAGATGCGCACGCGGCCGTTCCTGCGCACTGCCGAGTTCCTCTGGCAAGAAGGACACACCGCACACGAGACGCAGGAGGAGGCCGAGGCCGAGGTGCGGAAGATGCTCGATGTCTACGCCACTCTGGCCGAGGACTACCTGGCGATGCCGGTGCTCAAGGGTCGAAAGACCGAGTCGGAGCGTTTCGCCGGCGCGCTTCACACTTACTGCATTGAAGCTTTGATGCAGGATGGCAAGGCGCTGCAGGCCGGCACCTCTCACAACCTCGGACAGAACTTTGCCAAGGCGTTCAACGTCACCTTCACGGGCCGCGAGGGCAAGCTCGAGCACGCCTGGCAGACGAGCTGGGGCGTGAGCACACGGCTCATCGGCGCCTTGATCATGACCCACTCCGACGACAACGGACTCGTCCTGCCGCCGAAGCTGGCCCCGATCGAGGTGGTGGTCGTTCCGATCTACAAGAGCGACGAGGATCGGCTCCTCGTGCTCGGCGCGTCCGAGGAGCTCCAGAAGGCGCTCGACGGACGCGTCCGGCTCCACATCGACGATCGCGACCAATATCGCCCGGGCCACAAGTTCTTCGAGTGGGAGAAGAAGGGCGTGCCGATCCGCATCGAGGTCGGACCGCGCGACGTCAAGGAGAACAAGGTCATCCTCGCCCGGCGCGACACCGGCGAGAAGAACCCGGTCTCGAGGGACGGCCTGGCCGAGCACATCGTCTCGCTGTTGGGGGAGATCCAGACCAGCCTCTTCGAGCGGGCGAAGACGTACCGCGAGGACAACACGCGGCGCGCAGAGTCCTTTGATGAGTTCCGGTCGATCCTCGAGGAGCATCGCGGCTTCGTCCGAGCCTACTTCTCCTTGGACACCGTGCTCGAGGAGAAGATCAAGAACGAGACCAAAGCGACCGTGCGTTGCCTCCCGCTGGACGGCGAGGTGCCCGATGGGGCGAAGTGCATCTTCTCGGGTGAGCCCGCCAAGGCGGACGCGGTCTTCGCGATCGCGTACTGAGGGCCCCCCTCCCGAATATATCCCGAGAGTCCCGGACCGATTGCGTCGGTCCAGGGCTCTCGGCACGTCGGCTCACCGACCTCCGCTTTCCGCCGGGCCAGCCTCGCCTCCAAGATCAGCCCTTCTTCTATCTTTCTTCTTTCAAAAGACTTGCGGCCAACGCTCGAGGCCGAAAGCGCTTGCCGCCTGCGGTTTGGCGAGGTAGGGTGATCAGCGAAGCCCACGAAGGTTGGGGGGCTCTGGAGCCTCTCGCGTCTTGGGCAAGGGATGAGATTCGGGCAGTCTGGACAGAAGTTCCAATACTGCTAGAATCGGCGACATCCTGTTGAACATAGGCCTGAAGCGTTTACTGAGATTTCACGACTCCGTCAGCTCCCTTCCCCGGTGGGGGATGGAGAGCCGCTGCGCATACCCGCGGACGGACCCGGCCAAAAAGGAAGTTTGGAAGCAATGAGCTACGATCTCCTGATCATCGCCTCGGACGCCTGCTCGACCTCCAACTTCAGCCACATGGATTTCCAGGGGCTCGCCGACAAGTGGGGGATGACGCTCGACGAGTGGAATCGGATGATCGACGCGCGTCCGCCGCGCTGGACGGTGAACGACACCGAGATGATCTTCCCCGCTCAGGACCTCTACTTCCGCAACGGGCGACAGCTCCAGATCAGCGAGGCCGAGCGCCGCGCCTACTACGAGTCGCGTGGAAGTCAGGAGCTGAAGTACCTCAACGGCATCGCCCTCGCCGACTTCACCACGCGTCACGGCTACAGCGTCGAGGTCATCAACACCCTCGCGCCCGACTTCCACAACCTCGAGCACTATCTCCAGATGGGCCCGAGAGCCGTCGCCATCTCGACGACGTTCATCCCGAACCGACGACGCGTCGAGGAGATCGCCGCTTGGATCAAGCAGCGCGACCCGAGCATTCACGTCATCGTCGGCGGACCGCTGGTGCGGTTCTCGCACATGATCCACGAGCAGAAGCCCGACATCGCCGATCTCCCACTGATCGACGGACTGTACTTCTTTCAGAAGAACGAGCCGCACCCCAACCCTTCGATCGACGCCCTCGTCGTTGATGCTCGCGGTGAGCAGACGCTGATCAAGATCCTCGACCACATCAAGAAGGGCCAGGATTACCAGCAGCTCGCCAACGTCGCTTACTACGGCAGCGACCATCGCCTCACGGTGAACCCGCTCGAGCCCGAGCAGATGGGCGTCGAGGAGTGGGAGATCGACTGGGAGAATCTCCCCGAGAGGTTCTTGGGCCCGGTCGTCGCCGTGCGCGGCAGCCTCGGCTGTCCCTTGCGCTGCAAGTTCTGCTCGTTCGTCGTGCTGTACCCGGAATGGGAGCTCAAGAGCGTCGACTTCATGGAGCGCGAGCTCCAAAAGATCGCCTCCCGCAGCTTCATCAAGAGCATCTGCTTCGTCGACGACAATCTCTTCCTCCGCCGCGATCAGGTGGACCGCTACTCGCGCATGATGGCCAAGGCCAAGCTGCCCTTCAGTTGGTCGGGCTTCATCCGGGTCGACAGCGTCACCGAGGAGAACGTCGATTGGATCGCCGAGTCGAAGTGTGCCGGCATGATGCTCGGCATCGAGTCGGGCGATCCGACCGTCTTGAAGAACATGCGCAAGGTGCAGCGTCCCGAGCGCGTGCTCAACAACATCGGCCTGGTCAACAACCGCGGCATCACGACCCACAGCTCGTTCATCGTCGGCTTCCCCGGCGAGACCGAGGAGACCGTGGGGAACACGATCGAGCTCCTCAACAACTTCGAGGACTCGGGCCCCGGGTTCAACTGGTTCAACGCCTGGATCAACGCCATCCTGCCGCTCACCCCGGTCGACAAGGAAGGTGAGAAGTGGGGCGTCGAAGGCTACTTGTGCGACTGGAAGCACGACACGATGACGGTCGCCGAGGCCGGTGAGCAGATCAAGCGCATCTACCGCGAGGTCACAAAAGGCGCTTATGTCGGCTACCTGTTCGACGACATGGGCCGCTTCGCCTACCCCGGCGGACACCAGGACAACCTCGAAGCGATGCGCCTCCGTCAGGCACTGGCCGTCATGGACGAAGACGGTCTCGAGAGCTTCAACGGCGTCACGCGCCAAGAAGCCCTCGACCAGCTCGAGCACCTCGTCATCCACAAGCCGGACCAGATCGCCGTCGAGACCGAGACCGAAGAGCCGGCCGAGAAGGAGATCAACCCGCTCCTCTCCGGCAGCACCGATCGGTGAGCCAGCGGTCTTCGTGAACGGTCAGCGGTCGTCGGGCCGGGACGATCAGCACCCGGCCCCGAGCGTCCGCCCCGATGCTCCGATCGCGATCCTCATACGTTGATCGATCGACTCCCTCCTCATAGGCTGTGCCTCACTCGCCAGTCTCTTCGGAGGAGAGCAACGAATGATCGCGACGTTCTTGGTCCTGTCGAGCGTCCTCGCCCAAGGCGACGACGTCGTCACGCTCCAGAGTGGGCAGCCCTACTCCTTCGAGTTGTCCCCAGACGATCCGGTGCTCGAAGGCGCCGGGCCCGCGCGGTCGTTTCGCTACGTCGTCGAAGGCGACCACGCGATGATGTTCCTCTCGGCCGAGTCGGAGGACCTCGACCTCGTGCTGCGACTCGAGAGGCCGAAGACCAGCGGAGGGGGAGCGGCCGCGCTGCTGGCGGGAGGAGCGAAGGGCGCCTCGTCCATCCTCCAGGACGACGACTCCGGCGGCGGCACGATTCCCTACCTCCACTTCGAACACAAGGGCGGCGGAGAGCTGAGGTTTCAGGTCGCGGCCAAGGACGCGGGCGCAGCGAGCTCGGTGACGATCCGGCTCTTCGAGTCCCGCGAGATCGAGGCGACCGTGAGCCTGGCGAAGGAGACCGAGGCGGCGATCGGCCGCTCCCAGCAGCTTCGGGCGAGTGGAGACCTCGAAGGGGCGCGCGCCGTGAACGCGGAGATGCTCGAGCGCATTCGCGCCTTCGAGGGCTTCGAGGACAGCGCGGCGATCGGTGGCGCGCTCTGGAAGATGGGCTTCGAGACCTATGCCCTCCAAGACCTGGCGATGACCGAGGCTTGCTGGCGAGCCGCGCTCAGCTTCCAAGAGCGCACGCTCCCGAGCCTCCATGTGGACCTGCAGTGGGCGCGGGGCAACCTGGGCCGGACGCTCGTCGCGCTCGGTCGCACTCATGAGGCCCTCGAGCTCGAGGAGCAGGTCGTCGCGGCGCGCACTCGCCTTTCGCCCGAAGACCATCCCGATCTCCTGACGGCGCGCACGAACCTGGCGACGACGCTCGTCGAGCTCGGGGAAGTCGATCGGGCGCTCGCGATCTTGAAGGACGTGCTGGCGATTCGGTCGCGAACATTGCCTCCGGAACATGTTCAGGTCCTCGTCACCAAGTCCCACCTCTCGGTCGCTTTGGGCCGCCTGGGGCGTCTGGAGGAGACAAAAGCGCTCGAGGAGGAGATCCTGTCGGCATTCGCAAAGATCCTTCCCGACGATCATCCAGACCTGCAACGGATCCGCCTCAATCTGTCGGGAACGCTCTTCGAGCTCGGCCACCTCGCTGCCGCTCGCGCTCTGACGGAGAAGGCCCTCGCCGGGCTTCGCCAGTCGCTGCCTCCGGATCACCTCGACCTGCTCACCGTCGAAGCCAACCTCGCGGATCTGCTCGCGGCGTCCGGCGATCACTCCGGTGCGCGAGTCCTGCGAGAGCACATCCTGAAAGGGTTTTCGGAGCAACTGGCCGAAGACCATCCGCGGCTGCAACGGGCCCGTACCTCGCTGGCGGCCTCGCTGACGATCCTCGGCGAGGATCGAGCTGCCCGGAGCCTCTATGAGCACGCTCTCGAGATCCATTCCGCGCGGACATTCCCGGGCGACCTCGACTGGGCGATCACGATGGGCAACATCGCTCAGCTCGACCTGAGGGAAGGAGACCTCGAAGCCGCCCAGGAGAGGCTGCGAAAGCTCTCCGCCAACCTCGAGGGCCAGCTCGCGGACGACCATCGATTCGTTCTCTGGCTGCAAAGCCTTCGGTGCAGCGTTCTGGAGAAGAGCGGCCGACTGGCAGAAGCACTCGAGGAGCGTCGCGCCTTTTGGAGCCTGGTCAGCCGGAAGTACGCTCCGACTCATCCGCTGTACCAGGTGTGGCTCTCGGAATTGGCACTTTTGCAGGCTCGAGCCGGTGGCAGAGACGAAGCGAACGCCTCGATCCGGCAATTGGCATCCGCGCTGATCGAGAGCACGCGGCAGCTTGCCGCCTACTCGACGCGGGAGCTCGAGGCGAGGATAGCGCTGGATCAAGCGCGACTCTCGGTGGTCCTGTCACTCGCCTCCGGGGCCGGAGCTTGGGAGCCGGATCCGCTGTCCGAGGCGGGCGCCTTCGCACTGTGCGAGCTGCAGCGGGCGGCACCGGGATGTTCAGCGCGCTGGGCGCGCGCCTCGCGAGGCTCCTTGGAAGCTGGCTCGATTCGGGCCGAGCTTCATGCGTTGAGCCGTGAGGTCTCCACGACCCTGAAGAGTCCGGAGACCGACTCGACCGACCTTTTCGAGGCGCTCTCGAGGAAGGACCGACTCGAGCGCCAGCTATTGGCGATGGCCGAAGGGGCGGGCGGGGAGCTGCAGACTTCGCCGACCGACGTCGCCCGCGCACTCGCGCCCGACGAGGCCGCCATCGGGTTTTGGCGGTACGAGCGCACCCAGGTCGATCTCGAGACCGGCGAGTCACAGGCCTCCGTTCCGAGTTACGTCGCCTGGGTCGTCAGGCCGGACCGAAAGCTTCGGCGCATAGAGCTCGGTGCTGCCGGGCCGCTCGAAGCCGCGGTCGATCAGTGGCGCCGCGCGATGCAGGGAGAAGGCGGCCGCGGCGTTACGGGACGCAAGTCGTCGGTCTCGAAACGCGAGCCGGCTGCCAGTTTGGAGGCGCTCTTGGCCGATCCTCTCGCCGAGCACCTCCAAGGAGCGAAGCGCCTCTGGGTCGCGCCTGCTCAGGCTCTGCACCTCGTCCCTCTCGATGCACTACCGAAAGGCGATGGCCTCTGGGGCGACGAGCACGAGATCGTGATCGTCGACTCCTTGTCCGAGATCCGGAGCGAGCCAGCGGGAGTGCCGGCGCCTCGAGGCCTGCTCGCCTACGGAGGCATCGACTACCGAGCCAATGAGAAGGCCGAGAGCGCGCCCTTCGCGGGCAGCGGTGTCCCCGAGCAGTGGCTGCGTGCTGCCGGAGCGGCGAGCCCGTTCGTGTCTCTTCCCGCGACCTTGGGCGAAGCGGAAGCCGTCGCCGAGCAGTTTCGCCAAGCCTTTGGGGAGGAGGCGGGTTCGGTCTCGGTGCTCACGGGGTCCCAGGCCACCAAGCGCTCGTTCGACGAGCGAGCTTCTCAGTACCGATTCCTCCACCTCGCCACGCACGGTTGGTTCGCTCCCGAGTCGGTGCCATCACTTCAAGACGCGCGCTCGCTCGATCGAGAGCTGAACGTGCAGCCCGGCTCGCTGCAGGCCAACGTCAGTGGCCTCGCCCCGTTCGTCTTGTGCGGTCTCGCGTTCGCCGGTGCGGCTCGGCAAGGCGGTGCGCTCGGTCGAGTCGACGGCATCCTCACCGCTGAGGAGCTCCTGAGCCTGGACCTGTCCGGCTGTGAGCTGGCGACGCTGTCCGCCTGCGAGACCAACTTGGGAGTTCGGCGGAAGGGCCAAGGCATCGCGTCACTGCGAACCGCGCTGCACGCCGCCGGGGCACGGACCGCGATCACCTCACTCTGGAAGGTGCCGGACGATGCGACCCGCCAGCTCATGACGGAGCTCTACCGCCGGCTGTGGGTCCTCGGCGAGTCGAAGGGGGAAGCGCTCTGGCAAGCCAAGCTGATGCTGCGCCGGCAGAAGGACGCCGATGGCCGCCCGAAGTATCGCGAGTCCGACTGGGCCGCTTGGGTGCTCAGTGGCGATCCGGGTGAGTAGATGAACTTGAGCCTAAATGATCAAATGATCAGATGCCGACCAATGATCGAGCCGTCCCTCGAGGCCTACTCGTGAGTGTTGATTCTCTCGAGGGCCCATCTCGCGTGCTCTTGGACATTCGGGTCGCGGTCCGTGGCGAGTCGCTGGAGGAGAGGGAGGGCGACGTCGGAGGGTTGGTGTGCCAGCCAGATCGCGAGATTGCGCAAGAGTCCGCCGCGGCGAGTGCGCTCGAGTGCGCTTTGAGGAAATGAGCGCTTGAAGTTCTGTTGGGCAGCTTCGATCAGCTCGGTGGCATCCGAGGTGGCGAACTGCTCCCTGGCGTGAAAGGCGTCCACGTGCGTCGGTGGCGCTTCCCGGTTCCAGGGACACACCTCCTGGCAGACGTCGCACCCGAAGATCCAATCCTCGAGGCGCTCTCGCCAGGGCTCGGGAATCTCGGCGCGCTTCTCGATCGTCCAGTACGAGATGCAGCGCCCGGCATCGACGACCCCGTCCGCGACGATCGCTTGCGTCGGGCAGGCATCGATGCAGGCCGTGCACGTTCCGCAGTGGTCGGTCGCGGGAGCGTCGGGCTCGAGCTCGACGTCGAGGAACAGCTCGCCAAGGAAGAACCAAGATCCCAGCCCTCGGCGGAGGACATTCGAGTGCTTGCCGATCCACCCGACGCCGGCGAGCTGTGCCCAGACCTTGTCACAGGTGGGTTGCGCATCGACCGCGAGGCGGCCTCGGGTGCCGGGGCGAACGGCCTGAATCGACTCGAGCAATTCCGTGAGGCGCTCGGGCAGCTCGAGGTGATAGTCGCGCCCGACGGCGTAGCGGGAGATCTTGGGACCCATGCGTCCTGGCTCGTAGCCGGGCGGCAGGTAGTTGAGCGCGACCGAGACGACGGTCTTGGCGCCCTCGAGGAGCTGTGACGGGTCGAGCCGCGCCTCGGGTGAGCGAGCGAGGTAGGCCATCTCGGCATGGTAGCCATCACCGATCCAGCGCTTCAGAAAGCCGGCATCGATCGGCTCCGCCCTCGCGAGCCCGACTGCATCGAAGCCCAGCCGGGTGGCTTCGGCTCGGATGTGATCTTCGAGTCTCATGGACGCGGCTTCTCCGCGAGCAGCTCCGCCACCGCTTTCCCGTCGCGGATCCCCTCGAAGTAGGCGCGCACGTGGAGCCCGGAGAACTCCCGGAGCAGCTCGTTCGGTTGTAGGAGGAAGCGCACGCACTTGGGGCGACCGAGCTCCCGCTGCTCCAAGGTGAACGTCGTGTACACCAGCAAGCCGCCGGGACGGAGGCCGCGCGCCAGCGAAGGGAGCATCGGCCGGTGGAGATACCGGGCCACGACGATCACGTCCTGGCTCTCGCGCTCCGGCTGCCAGCCTTCCTCGAGCTCCTGGCTCCGCCACTCGATGGAGAGGCCTTTCTCTTCGGCGCGTTGGCGAGCCAAGGCGAGGGCTTCTTCATCGCGATCCAAGCCGGTCACCTCGAGGCCGCGCTCGGCGAGGAACAGAGCGTTGCGTCCGGCACCGCAAGCGATGTCGAGCGCGCGTCCAGTGGACGGCAGGTGCTGTGCTTGCTCGATCAAGAAACGGGAAGGGGCGCTCGAATCGTGCATCGGAATCGCGGTCTCTTCGGGAAGCATCGGGGTCGCTCGAAACTCGGGGCACCACCTTCGCAGACCTTTCGGTCTCGTGAAAGACTCACCCTGCCCGGCAGTCCGGACGAAGACGACGGCCAGTCTCGGGCTGGTCCCGGTCTCCCGCGAGATCTCGACGGAGGACGATGCGATGGAACGACGGCTCGATTCGATGAAGCGCTACGAGGAGGTGGCTTCAGACACGATGAAGGGATCGAAGGTGATCTGGCTTCCTGCCGGCTTCTGCGCCTTCCTCTCCCTGATGAAGCTGTTCCTGCCGGGGGATGCGGGGGGACCGGCCTTCTTCAGCTTCTTGCCGATGTGCTTCTTCTTCACCGCGGCAATGCAGCTCTCGCTCTGGAAGCGGATCGCGCTGCTCGAGTCGGCCTTGCAGGACAAGGAAGACGGCGCACGGAGCCAACCCAGAGCCCCCGCGACCGAAACGGGAAGCGGCTGTTGAATTGGAAGCTGCATCCTCGAAGTCGCTGACGGTCGAGCGGAGAGAGGGCGAGCAAGGGTGCTGCTCAGCGCGCGCTGTCTCTCCGCAACGGGCGCTCGGAGCTCCATTTGGAAGACCCTCGTCCCGGCCGAAGGCCGGGGTTTCCAGGGCCGAAGGCCCGACAGCGTGTAGCCCAGGCCGAAGGCCTGGGTTTCGGGCCCGAAAACGACGCCTTCCCCGCCCTGAAAGGGCGGCGGCGCTGATCTTCGTCCCGGTCAACACGCCGAGCCGCCGGCGCCCCTTCGGGGCGCGTGATGAAAACATCATCATTGCATAACCACCCCAGGCTTGGGCCGGAGGACCGGCCCCGCCTGGGGCTACTCGCTGCCGGCCCTTCGGGCCGGCCCTTCGGGCCTGGGTCCATACACGCGGCCGCCCCGTTTGCGCCTGTGGCCTGCCCTTTTAGGGCGAAGCAACCAGAGCCCGCGCGACCGAAACGGGAAGCGGCTGGTGAACTGGAAGCCGCATCCTCGACGTCGCTGACGGTCGAGCGAGGAGAGGCCGGGCAAGGGTGCCCTGGGAGGAGACAGTGTTCTCAGAACGGTGTGCCTCGTGCCCTTCGAAATCGAAAGTGGCACGTTGAGCCGTTGGACGTTCTGGAAAGTCTGGCTCGCCGAGAGGCAGCACCGCTGGAGCCTTGGAAGTTGAAAGTTGCCAGTTGAGCCGTTGAGCGTTCCAAGAGGCCCAAGCTCGCGAGCGACAGCCTTGACCGATAGGCTCGGTCTCCGGCTCGCTCGACTTGGGCACTCCGGTGAATTGCCTCGTTTCACATCTCGAATGCTCCGCCGGTCCCCTCTCACTCGAACAGCAGCGCCTGCTTCGGCCCGGGCCGACGGAACGTGTTCGGGATCTCGTCCCGATGCCCGTCGAATCCGAGCCGTCGCGCCGTGACCCGAAAGAGCTGCTCGGAGCTGCGCCACCGCTCTCCTTCTCCCGTGCCGCGGAAGCCGAAGCGAGAGTCGCGCAGCTCGCCGCCGTGCTCCTGGCGGAGCAGTGACTGGACCTTCTCGGCGCGATCCGGAAAGGCGACGCGCAGCCGGTCCAAGAAGACGGGCATCACGTTTCCCGGTAGCCGCAAGAGCGAGGTGCTGGCCGCGCTGGCGCCAGCGCGGCGAGCACGCTCGAGGATCTCGGGCACGTCGGAGTCGTTCAGCCCGGGAATGAGAGGCGCGGTGATCACGCCGACCCGGATCCCGGCGCTCGCCAGCGCTTCGATCGCCTCGAGCCGAACGCGCGGTCCCGGGGCTTGGGGCTCCATCGCGCGTGCCATCGCCGGGTTCGCGAAGGCGAGGCTGATCCAGACCCGGACGAAGGCCAGCTCGGACAGCTCTCGAAGGACATCGATGTCGCGCCGGATGAGGGCGCCCTTCGTGACGATCTCGACCGGGTTCCGGTAGTCCCGGCAAACCTCGAGGATGCCTCGCGTCAGCTCGTAGCAAGCCTCGAGCGGCTGATAGCAGTCCGTGTTGCCGGACAATGCCAGGACCTCGCCACGCCAGCTCTTCTTCTCGAACGAGGCACGCAGCCGCTCGACTGCGTTCACCTTGACGACGATCCGGGACTCGAAGTCGCTACCGGCGCCGAAGCCGAGGTACTCGTGCGTTCGCCGGGCATAGCAGTAGGAGCAGGCGTGAAAGCAGCCGCGGTAGGGATTGAGGCTCCAGCGGAACGGGAGATCCGGGCTGTCGTTCTCGGACAGGATCTGGCGAGCCTGCTCCTCGAAGACCTGGACCCGGGCCGCGGGAGGGGGCCCCAGCCACTCGATGTGACGGGACTCGAACGGATTGGGGGGATTCTGAATCGGCTTCGGCATGTCAGCGGACCTCGCTGGCCGACGCCACCGCCCGAGCATTCTCGCCCGATACGCCCTTCCGGGCAAGAGAAGGGGGGCACCGGGTCGTCTCCGTGCCTTCCGTGATGGATCTACTTCCCCCCCGCGCCCCCGTGTGTTTTTCCCCGGATCCTGCCGAAGAGAGGGTAGAGTTTGTTCGTTGGGGTGCTCTTCGAAGTGCTCCAGATCTCGCAGGTCCAGGAGGCTTCGTTGATTTCGCTTCTCGATCGCGCCCGGCTCCGGGGTTACCGGGCACTCTGGCTCCTCGTGGCGTTGCTTCCCGGGTGTGCCTTCGATCTGGAGGAGAAGCCGCCGCAGCCTCGTCGCCCTGAGGGGGCGGCGCTCACGCTCGAGGGACCCTACGTCGTCGGTCTTCGCCACTCCGACGGGACGGAGATCCGCAGCGATTCCGGAAAGGCTACCCAGTTGGCAGCCGGGCTTCGGGCAGTGGATGGACGATGGATGATCTCCCGCGGAGGCCTGGAGCGAGCGGAAGCCGACCTCTCGAGAGCAGCCCTCACCCAGACTTCGTTCGGGGCTCCGAGGCGCCAAGATCTCAGCGGACAGGTCCGAACGATCGTCCAGCCGAGAGACGACGGCTTCGTCCTGACGCAGAGCGGCAACCTCAACGAAGGCTGCTCGGCTCGAGCCTGGGGCATGGTCCTTCCCAGCGACGTGACGATCATCGTGCCCGGCGACGATGGAACCTTCTTCGACGCGAGCTCGCCACTCGGAGAGCAGCGCTTCGAGTACCCTTGGCAGTGGGAGTCCGCGTTCGTCCTCGTTCAGAAGGGACGCGCCGGATGGCTGATCCGGACCGAAGGCTTCGAGGATGCCTTCCACGAGCTGACGGTCGTCCGAACAGAGGCCGGCTTCACGCTGCGCTTCGGGACCGAGTCCTGGGCACCCTTTGGCCGAGGCTCCGAGCCGCCGGCCGTCCCATGGCGGATCGAGCCTTATGAGGGACATTGGACAGTCGGCGCCGAGCGGTATCGTCAGGACTGGCTGCGCCGCGGCGAGCCGGCTCGTGTGCACCGAGAGAAGCCGGACTGGGTGAAGGACATCGCCCTGGTCGTCCGTCACGACGTCTCGGATCGTGCCGGGCTCGAGCTGCTCGCCCAGCAGATCGAGCCGAGGCGCGTACTGATCTACTCGGTGGACTGGCGTCGCTCGCGATACGACTTCGAGTATCCGACCTACGTCGAGCGTCCGCGCTTCAGCGGCGACCTGGCCTACGCGCAGTCACTGGGCTTCCGGGTGATGCTCCACGTCAACTTCATCGGCTGCTCTTACGAGCATCCGGCGTTCGAGGAGCTGAGGCCTTACCAAGTGCGCGGGCAATTCGACGGAGCACCCAAGGAGTGGGTCAACGAGCCGAGCGGGAACCGCTTCGCCGTGATCAACCCGGCGGCCCGCGTCTGGCGAGAGTTCTTCGTGGCCGAGATGCGTCGGCTGGTCGGGCGACTTCGGCCGGATGCGTTGCATCTCGATCAGAACGGTAACATCGAGAACGACGCGAACGGTCGTATCGACGGCCTGACGATGATCGAGGGTGTGCGGGCGTTGCATGCGTCCCTGGTCGATGCGCTTCCCGAGCTCGCCTTTGCGGGTGAGGATCTGAGCGAGATCACCGCTCCCTATCTCGACTTCTGTCAGCGTCGTCCCGAAGGCGCCTCCGCCCCGATCCCGGCCGTCTCCTGGCTTCGCCTCGAGCAATGCCACGCGATCACGTCCTACCTCTTCGACGATCAAGTCGCCTCCTACGGAACGCTCGGAACGATCGCCGCCGATCAGGCATCGGTGCGGCTGGCTTGGGAGCTCGCCTTTGATCGTTGGGGCGTCCTCCCGACCTGGATGACCACGGGTCCGGCCGCCTTTCAGCGGCTGAATGCCCTCTCGAGGAGCTTCCTCCTCGAGGCACGTTTTCGCGGAGAGACATCGCCGAGGATCAGCCGAAACCCCGCCGACTGGGAGGACGATGCCCTGATCGCCTACCGCTGCGGAGACGGCGCGCTCGTCAAGGTCGTCGAACAAGAGGACGGCTGGACCTACGCGGGAGACGGCGCGCCGGCGCTCTCATTCTTGAAGGGGCAGTGGTCCGCGGATCAGGCCTGGTGGGTTCCCAATTGGCCCATGTCGGGTCAAGACGGCCTCGCCGTCGGGCTCGATCCTGGCCGGCCCTACGTGGCGAGCACCCGAAGCTGGCTGCCGGTAGAGCCCTGGATCACCTGGCTGGACGGTGGACGTCCTGCTTTGGTGGACTGGTCGCGAGCCGATGATGCAACCACGCTGACCTTCAAACCTTCCTCCCGTCCGCTCGTGGATCTGCTCGCTCGCCGAGAAGGCGTCTCGAGCGGGGTCACCTTCGAGCCGAACACGCCGCCCATGCGGGTCGACGGTCTCTCCGTATTCGCGCCGGGAGGGGGCTGGGTCTGGGCGAGCGGTGGTCAGGTGCGCATGACCCCTCCGCCGCGAGAGCCGGGAGGGACAGTCGGACCGAATGGTCCCAGGACTTTCGTCGAGTGGCGCCTCGAGTTGCCCGAAGTTCCCTCCCGCCTGGAGCTCGACCTGGCGCCGTTGGCCTTTCGATTCGCAGCCGCGACCGATGTGCGTCTCACGGTGCGGGCAGGGGCCTGGCAGCGCGAGGAGATGTTGGCCTTCGGAGGGCGCGACCGAGAGACGATGCGAATCGACCTCGGCAAGATCGTCGGCCGTCGCGCGGTCGTGCGGCTGGAGGTGCTGGCGTCCGGATTCGAGGCGGACGAGCCCAGGCCGGTGGTCGTCTATGGTGCGCGCCTCGTCGCGACCCGCGTCCTGCCGTTCACGATCCAGCCCGAGACGGCCGTCACGCGCGCGATCCAAGGCCGCCAGTGGCTGGACTACCGAGAAGGGCGCGTGCGTGTTCCCGGGCGCGGCACCGTCGTCCTGCTGACGGACGCCGATGGGCCCTTGCCCGTCTTCGCGGCGACGCCCGACATCGGGCGAGAGCCGTGGAGACGGTTGTCTCCCGAGGCCGGCGAGGTGTTACCCGCGGTCTCGCTCATGCCGAACGTCCTGACGGAAGAGCGCCGCACGATCTACGGCGAAGTCCGAGAAGGCGGCCGCCTCACGGGCCGAGTCTCGCTGCCATCCAAGGCGGGCCATGCCGAGTGCCGTCTCGAAGTGGCCGGTGAGATCCTCTGGCAGGCTCGCCTGGAGAGAGACCACGAAACCGCGAGCTTCGACATCGACCTGTCGGAGTTCGCCGGTGGCCCCTTGGCCGTCGACCTCGTCGTCGACCCCCTCGGCTGGCAAACCCACGACGTCACCCTCTGGTCGTTCGGCCGCTGAGATTTCGGAGCGCCGGAAGAGCGCGAGACCCGGTGCTCAGGTGCTCACGTGCTCACACACACGAACACCCTACCGCTCCGCCGTGAGCTGCGCGGATTGGGTCACGCGGATGGAGTAGACGCCGGTGCCGAGGGGGCCGCGGCGGCTGACGGGGCCACGAGCGGTGACGGTCTTACCGACCAGCGAGTCGAGGTCGGGCAGGCGCGGGAAGGCTTCGGCCGGGATGTACACCGTCACGGCCTTCTTGTACTCGGGGTGGAAGTTCAGGATCGCGGCGTAGTCCCCGGGACGATGAACCTTGGTGACGCGGCCGGTGACGGCGACCTCTTGCAGGAGGTGCTTCTCGAGGCCTTCGAGGTCTCGCGCGTCGATCGCTTCGCGGCGGATCTTCGGCCAGCCTTGCTGCGGCGGCGCGGGCGTTCTCTGGACGGTGCGTCCCACGGCCCAGTCGATCCAAACCGGGGCATGGTCCGAGCCGGAGTTGTCTTCATGGAGTGCACCAGCGCCCGTCGCTTTGATATCCTTCGTGGTCAGGATGAAGTCGATCTGCTCGGGGGTGCCTCGGTAGACGTAGGAGTAGCGCTGCTTCTCCTCGATCTTGGCGGTCGGGTCCTCGAGCGCTCGGAAGAACGGCGACAGCGGATCGGAGCCGCGCGTGTCGTTGAAGTCACCGAGTACCACGCAGGGCGTCTTGGGATCGAGCGCGCGAAGCCTCTCGATGATGGCGACCGCCGCCGCCGCCTCGCCCTTCCTTTTCCCGTCACTCACCTTGGCCTCGCCGCGCTTCGACTTGAGATGGACGACGCCGACGTGGAGGTACTCGTCGCGGGCCAACCGCAGCCGGAAGACCGGGAAGTCTCGGGAGAATCGTCCACCGCCTTCCAAGGTTTGGAGCCGATGGCTGGTCGCGCTCTCGATCGGGAACCGGGACAGGAGGCCACAGTCGATGCCGCGCCCGTCATTGCCCTCGATCAGCTCGACGTAAGGGAAGGGCTTGTCGAGGTGACGATTCAACGACTCGAGGACCTCGCGGTTCTCCACCTCCTGTACGCCGAGCACGTCGGCTTCGAGTGAGGCGATCGTCCGCGCCAACACCTGACGCTCCTCGAGCGCCTTGGGATCGGTGCCCTCGTCATCGCGATCGGGGTCGTCGACGTTGTCGAAGAGGTTGAGCAAGTTGAAGCTGGCGATGCGAACGGTCTCGGCGGAAGGAGCCTCGATCTCCGATCCATGGAGCGGAAGCCAGAGGGCGAGGAACAGCCAGCATGCGGTCACGACGTATCTCCTGTGGACGGTGGGCGGGCCAGAGCGCCGATTCTACCGGCAACCCGGAAGAAATCGGAGGCTTCGGCCGCCAAGAGTCGACGGCACTCAGCAGTGTCCCTGGGCCTGCAGCGGCCCGGGCGGGCGGCTCGGTCGGGTCCGATCGATTCGTGCGAAGAACGGGTTTCGACCGGTTCCCGCGGAGCCGCCGATCGTTTAGCCTGGAGCGCTACCGTGGCTCGGACACGGTCCATGGAATAGGAACCACGCGCGGCCTCACCTGGGGAGATGAGGTCGCTCGGTCCGGTCGATGTCGCCGGAGCCTCATACGGGAGATGGAACGATGGTCGCTCATCTGATTCTCGCGATCGCGCTTTCGCCGAGCTGGATCTGTCCGCTCGTGGCGCAGGAGCCACCGCCCAAGAAGAACACGCCGAAGATCGGACCCAAGCACCGCGGCCTGGAGCCCCAGGGGCCGGTGGGTCGCCCGGCGAAGGACGCGAAGGAGGATCCTTCGGCGAAGCCGACTCAGGACGTGGACATCGCCGAGCTGGAGAACCTCCTCCCACCCGAGACCGCTCGCGAGACCTGGGCTGCCAAGTTCCTGATCAACGGTCTCAAGGGCTGGCCGGACGAAATGGCGAAGACGAACGCCGACATCCTGGTGTCGCGCGGCGAAGAGAATCTCGAGGAGATTCGCGAAGCGTTTCGCAACGTCACGACGCCACGGTTGCGTGCCGCCCTCGCCGAGATCCTGGGCCGTCTGAGAGACGACGTCTCCTACAACTCCCTCGTGCGCGCGATCGAGACCCTCGCAGGGCGCGAGTTTCCCGTCGTCTACTTCCGAGCGATGATGCTGATCGACCGCACGCGGGCGATCGAGGACGTCGCTCGCCTGCTCGAGCACCGAATCACCGGACTGCGAAACTCCGCCGAGGCGTTCCTCACGGACAACCTCCGGCCGGAAGAGTCGACGGTGATCGAGCGCTACGTGACCGCGAAGAAGACTTCGGTTCGCGTTCGCGCGCTCCAAATCCTCGAGAAGGTCGCGCCGCTCCAGTCGATCGAGCACTTCCTCGCGGGGCTGGGTCACGAAGAGACGCCTCTGGCCCAGCTCTGTCTGGAGCGGCTGGCCGAGGTCTCCGATCCCCAGATCCTCGAGCGTCTCGTGGCCGAGGCCCGCTCGTTCCCGTCGCGGCGCGGCTCGTACGCGACGTTGGTCCTCTTGCTCCGCGAAGAGCGACACGGCGACGAGCTCCTCCAGCCGGCGGACATCGCACGGTACAGGCCTTCTCTCCTGCGCTCCGACCCGCTCGAAGCCGGCGTCGCGGCACTCGTGCTCGCCACGGTCGGCTACCGCTCCGAGGACGCGAGCCACGCCCGTGCCTTGAATCGCGACGTGCCCACCGCCTTGCTCGCCGCCTTGGCCGCACGCGGCTACTACCGGGACTACGGCGCGATCGCGCCGCTCGTCGCGACGCGGCTCGAGCTGCTCTCCGGCGAGGGCTTCGATCGAGACGTGCGCGGTTGGGTCACCTGGTGGGAGCAGAACAAGGACGAGTTCCGGGCAAGGCGGCGGCTCTTCACGATCGCTCCTGGTGACGCCGGTCACGTGGTCCTGTACTACTACCGCGGCGGCGGACGGACTGGCGACTCGCTCAACAACCTCCTCTTCCGAGGATTGGAGCTCCAAGAGTCGCGCGCCATCGAGGGCGAGATCATCTTGTCGAACGACGAGATGATGAAGACGGTCGCGATGATCGAGGCGCTGCACCTCTTCCAGAGACCCGCGGCCCGTCAGGCCGATGTGGGAAGTGGCTTCCGCGAGCTGCGCGTTCAGCTCTTCAACTTCGAGCGCACCTGGGTGTTCGAGGAGCCGCTCCCCGAGGAGCTCGGCACGCTCGAGCTCGCCTTGATCGATCAGGCACACGACAACCGGTGGCAGCGCTACTGGGATCAAGGCACGCAGCCGGACTTTCGCGCTTGGCTCGAAGACAACTGGAGCTGGTGGGGCGATGAGCACACCGAGCTCGAGGAGCAACGTCGACTGAAGAAGATGATCCTCGACTCCTACGCCTACCTCGAGGGTGACTCGAGGAAGCTCGCGGCGCTCGAAGAGCTCGACCGCTTGATGAGCACCCATCAGGTCCCCGAGCCGGGCGATGCCGTCACCATGCTCTTCCGACTGCGCGACGAGACTCACCCCGAGCGGCTCACCCGCTGGGTCGAGGTGATCTGCAAGACGCCCGAGGAGATGGTCTTCAAGCCGCTCACCGTCTTCCTTGCGCGCTTGCCTCACGGCGCCGCCGTCCCGCTCCTCGACAAGGTCCTGGCCGTGTACCCGGCGCGGGAGACATTGACCCTGCTCGATTCCGAGCGGTCGGTGTTGCGCCAGGCGGCAGCGGGCAATCTCTGGCGCTATCCCGGCGCCGAGACCGAGGCGCGTCTCCTCACCTTGCTCGAGGACGCCGATGTCGCGGTGCGCCGCGGCGCCTGTTGGTCGCTCGGTCGCCTCGAGGTCGAAGCTGCGCTCGATCCACTGCTGGCGCGGCTCCCGGTCGCCGAGCCGAGCGAGCGCGAAGCGATCTGTGAAGCCCTCGGTCGAATCGGCGGCGAAGCAGCCGCGGCGGCTTTGGCCATCGCCAGCCTCGAAGGGCCCCTCGATCAAAGGCTCGCCGCGGTCCACGGCCTGGGGTTCCTCGATGGCATGATCGGTGGCGGTCCGTTGGTCGACGCCTACGTCCTCAATGTCGGTAGCGAAGCGGGACGGCTCGCCGAGCAGCTCTTGCGCCAGCGACAAGATGCCATCACCGATGAGACTCTCCGGAGCTATCTCGGCTCGGAGGTGTTCCCGGCTCGGCGCGCGGCAGCCCTGACGCTCGGTCGCCGCGGGGATCGTGCCGCGATCGGTGTGCTCGTCGAGTGCGATCGCATCGCCGTCGAGTCCGATCCGGATATACGCTCCGTGCTCGCCAATCTCACGGCTTACGCGCCTTTGGTCGAGGGGGCTTCCTACACGCTGTGGTGGGCCAACAACCGCGATCGGCACCCGGCGCTCTGGGTGGTCGACGCTCTGCAACGCGAAGGCGTGGAGGTCCCCAGCGATCCGCCGGTCCGCATCGACGACCATCCCAATCCCGAAGTGATCGAGCTGCTGCTGATGGCGACGGCCCAGGAGTGGTCTCCGCTCCGCAGCCTGGCCTCGAGGGTGCTTTCAGAGCTGCTCGAGGTGCCACCGCCCGCCGCCGGCTCGGCGGAGTCCGCCTCAGCGCTGCGGGATCACTGGGACGCCGTCTGGGCCCAACATCCGGCTCGAAAGCTCTGACGGACTTCGATGGGAGGGGCGAGCCCGAGCATTCGGAGGACCCGCTGGGGGCATTGGCTCCTGCTCGGACTCGTCCTGATCGGCAACGGTGTGCTCTACGCCGAGTGGATCTGGCGAGACGCTTGGCCCGCGCTCCGGTTGAGGGCTCACGAAGCAGCGTTGACGCGCGCGGCGCACGATGCTGGGCTGCCGCGGGGGCTGGTCCAGGCCGTAGCGATCCAGGAGAGCCGCGGCGATCCGGGGGCGCGCTCGCATGCCGACGCGATCGGCTTGATGCAGCTTCGGCTGGAGACGGCGCGAGAGATCGGCGCCAGCCTCGGCGTGACGATCGACGGAGAGGAGCGCCTCGAGGACCCCGCTCTCAATCTCCGGCTGGGCTGCCAGTACCTCGCCGGGCTGCTCCGTCGCTTCGAAGGGGACTTGGTGTTGGCCCTGGCGGCCTACAACTCGGGTCCGACTCGCGTCTCTGGATGGATCGAAGGTTCGACGAACTATTCCAGCCGCTCGGTCGTCGAAGCGCGCGCGCCCGGCGAGACGCGCCGCTTCGTGAGGAGCGTGCTCGATCGGTGGCGCCGAATTCGATACGCCGGAGGGTGGCCTGTCGATGTGCCTCCGGCTCAGTCCCGAGAGAAGGAGACCCCATGATCCATCGAACGACCCGCCGTCTAGGTCTCGTGCTGCTCCCGTTCCTCGCGCTCGCCTTCGGCGGGACGCAAGACGATTCGAAGCGCGCCGGCGAGAAGGCCGACCTCGAGCTCGAAGTCATCGCTCTGAAGAGCATCGACGCGCGCGAAGTGGCGCCGGTCGCGAAGAAGCAGCTCGGCGATGTCGAGTGCACCCTGATTCCGGACGAGCGCACCAACTCGCTGCTCGTTGCCGGGAGCGACGAGGCGATCGCCCGCGTTCGTGAGCTGGTCGAGGCTCTCGATGCGAAGGCGGCCCTCGCAAAGCGGATCGATGAGCCGACGATCGAAGGGATCGACCTTCGTGTCTATCGACTCGAGCAAGGAACACCCGCAGTGGAGTGGGGCCAACTGGCCACGTCCCCTCAGGAGGCATTCTCCACGGTCGAGCAGCTCGTCAAGGACGAGCAAGGCGAGCGATTGCTGAGCCTTTGGTCACCGATCGCGAGTCAGATGGCCAATGGCCGGGTGAAGACCCATCGAGTCAGCCCGGACAAGCAAGTCCGAGTCGCCCTCGACCTCTCGTACCAGAGGAGCAAGTCCGAAGAGATCCCCTGGAGCGCGATGCTTCAACTCGAGATCGAAGGCCGAGCCCAGATCATGATCGAGCAACAGATCGAGCTTACATCGGAGTGGACGATTCTCGGCAGCGAGTGCGACGACCTCATTCTCGTCCTGGCGCGGCGTCGATCGATCACGCGGTAGGAGACGACGAACTGAAACCACTGGGAACGCGGGCGTCCCGCCCGCCTGACTCCTGCGGCTGCGACCGATGCAGGACGTCCGCGAGGACGTTCTGGTTGCAGTAGGAGGCCCGAAGGTCCGTGTAGCCCCTGGCGGGGCCGGTCCTCCGGCCCAAGCCTCGGGTGGTGGTCAGTCCGATCGCACCCGGCACGATCGGTCCGCGTGGTCCAATCGCACCCGGCAGCATCGGGCCACGGAGTTTCGGATCTGAGGTCTGAGTCCTCTTCAAGGCACTGGAAAGGAGGACACGGAGACCGGCTGAAGCCGGCGGTCCGAAAGCCGTGTTCCCAGTAGTTTCAAGTCACGCGTTCATCGAGAGCAGGAACTCGGCGTTGCTCTTGGTCTTCTTCATGCGGTCGATGAGGAGCTCCATCGCCTCGATCGGGTTCATCTCGTTGAGCACCTTGCGGAGGATCCAGACGTGCTTGAGCTCTTCGGGATCGAGGAGCAGGTCCTCCTTGCGCGTGCCGGAGCGGTTGATGTCGATCGCGGGCCAGGTGCGCTTGTCGGCGAGGCGGCGATCCAGGTGGATCTCCATGTTGCCGGTGCCCTTG
>JAVJTD010000310.1:0-11277 GCA_040219065.1 Planctomycetota bacterium | reverse complement strand
AGTTCCGGTACATGACGAGCTGCTTCCGCGACTCCGGCTGATGAAACCCGCTCATATCGCCCCTCCGAGGATGATCTCAACCTGCCGCGCAGAGATTACCGCATCCCCGGCCCTGGGGCGCCGATTATTTGGACAGACCCTTCAGCCGGTCTCCGTGTCCTCTCTCCAAGCGCCTCGAAGAAGACCCGCCCTTCACATCCGAAACTCCGTGGCTCGATGCTGCCGGAGGTGGGGTGTCGGCTCGAGTCTCTGGAAAACCTGAAAGTCGGACGTTGAGCCGTTGAACGTTCCAAGAGGCCCAAGCTCGCTTGCGCAGAGCTCTCACCGACAGACTCGGTCATTGACTCGCTCGACTTGGGCACTCCAATCGGGTCACTACCTGTATGCGAACGACCCAACGTCCGACTTCCGCATTCGAAGTCACTACAATGGCCGACCATGAAACGACTCTTGCTCATGATCCTCCTCGCGGCTTCGAGCTGCGGCTCCTCCGAGGAGCCCGGTCGCTCGACCTCAGTGTTGCTCGTCACCCTGGACACGATCCGCACTGAGCGACTCGGCTGCTACGGCCGTTCGAACGCCGGCACGCCCCACCTCGATCGGCTCGCAGGCAGCGGTGTCCTCTTCGATCAAGCGTACACCGTCGCGCCGATCACGTTGCCTGCACACGCCTCCATCTTGACGGGAACGACCCCGGTGCAGCACCGGGTGCGCGACAATCGGGGCTTTCGGGTCGCCGGCGAGCTGACGACCCTCGCCGAGATCCTGCAGGACGCCGGCTTCGCGACCGGTGCCTTCCTGGGTGCCTTTCCACTGTCGGCGAAGTTCGGGCTCGATCAGGGATTCGATCACTACGACGACGACTGGAGCCGTTCGGGTGGCACGCGCTTCGAATTCCCCGAGCGGCCGGCCGAGGAGGTCGTCGCCGCTGCGACGCAGTGGATCGCCGAGCAGGATGGCCCCTTCTTCGCCTGGGTGCACCTCTTCGATCCGCACGAGCCCTACCTGCCTCCGCCGCCGTTCGACTCGCAGTACCGCAGCGACCCCTATCAAGGCGAAGTGTCTTATCTGGACCACTGCCTGGGTCGACTGCTCGATGCAGTTGGCAGTGACGTGATGATCGTGGTCGTCGGCGATCATGGTGAAGGGCTGGGCGATCACGGTGAGCGCAACCATGTGTCGCTCGTGTACAACTCGACCGTGCGCGTGCCGTTGATCCTGGCCGGTCCGGGCATTCCGAACGGCAAGCGCACTGTGACGACGGTGACGACCGTCGACATTCTCCCGACCTTGACAGGTCTCCTCGGTCTCGAGACGCCGCGCGATGCGGCCGGGCGGAGCTTGGCGGAAGCGTGGTCCGGCGGTGCGGACGATCGGACCGCCTATTTCGAGACACATTGGCCGCCATTGCAGCAGGGCTGGAGCGCCCTCGAGGGCGTGGTCCGCGGGCGCTGGAAGCTGATCGAGGCGCCCGGTGCCTCGGAGGTCGAGCTGTTCGACATCCGGAACGATCCGAGAGAGCAGACCGACGTCGCCGAGCAATACCCAAAGATCGTGCGCGAGCTGCGTTCACGGCTCGAGGAGCTGCGCAGCCGCAAGCCCTTGACGGCATCCAGCGAGCAGGCCGCATCACCCGAAGACATCGAGGCCCTCCGGCGTCTCGGTTATGTCCAGAGTGCCGCGCCGCCTGCCGCGACCGGAGCTCATCCCAAGGAACGCATCGGTCTGCTCACCGACCTCGCCAGCGCGATGGCCCAGATCGAAGCGGGCCGGTACGAAGCCGCCCTCCAGACGCTGGACCGCATGGCTTTGGCCTATCCGGGTTCGCTCGGTATCCACGAGTACCGCTCACTGGCTCTCCTGGAGCTGGGTCGCCAGGATCCTAGCCGGTTGGCCGAAGCCATCGCCGAGCTACGAGTCGTCCTCAGCCACACCCCGAACGCCCCCCTGCTCTGGCGCCGCCTCGCCGATGCGCAGCACCTGTCGGGCGACGAGAAGGCCGCCGCGCTCAGCCTGATGCAGTCCCTTCGCTACGACCCGTCCAGCACCGAGGTCGCGGTCCAGGCGAGCCAGCTCGCGTTGGAGGCGGCAGACGTCGCGTTGGCGCTCGATGTGTTCGAGCTGGTCGACCCGGGAGAGCCCGACGCCGAGCTCGACATCGCTCGAGGCACCGCCCTCGCCGCCGCTTCCCGCTACGACGAAGCCTTCGCGAGGTTCGAACAGGCACGAGAGCGCGCATCCGACAAGACGCAGCGCCTTCGAATCCTGAACCTCATGGGACTGATCCACCGCGAGCAAGAGCACTTCGAGAAGGCGATCGAGACCTTCGAAGTCGCACTCGATCTGGACCCGAAGAGCCAAGTCGTCCGCACGAACCTCGCGACGACCTACGAGCGGGCGGGGAAAGCCCCGGAAGCCAAAGCGCTGTGGCAAGCGTTGGCGAAAGACTTCCCCGAGCAGCCCTACTTTCGGCAGCGGTTCGAGGCGCTTCGTTGAAGGGGGCTCCGGCCACCGACGTTCATCTTTGCGAGGGCAACGTCGCGGCCAGGGCCTGGACGGCGTAGCTGGTGGCGAGGGCGGGCTCGTTCTCCCACCAACGGGCGGACTTGTCATTGGCCCAGGAGCCGTCCTCGTTCTGGAGCGAGATGAGCCTCTCGGCGAGCTCCTTGCGCCAGTCGTGCTTCTTACCGTCAGCGTCGGTGATCTCGTCGATGTCGAGCATCGAGAGGGCCTTGGCTGAGACGGGGGAATCACCGCAGAGCGATCAGCCACTTGCTCGACGATGCTGACGATCGATCGAAGAGGTGCCGAGCAAGGGAGCATTCGGAGCGCGCTTTCTTGACGGACCGGTGCGCCCCGGGCCCAAGCTCGCTCGGGAGAGCTCTCACCTACAGATTCGGTCACCGGCTCGCTCGACTTGGGCACTCCATCGCCCTCGGGTCCAGTCTCACCACCTTCTTGTGCCGCCGGTCCGCCGGCGGAGGCGCGGCTGAGGTGAAGACGCGAGCTCGGGCTCGCGTCTTCGCGCCGGCCTCACTCGATCGTGAAGTGCACGAGGTTCGTGAAGCTGGCGTCCTTGCCGTTGAAGGACGGACCCACCAGCGCCTGTCCCAGGATCGTCTTGCCGACGAGCGCCGGCGAGTCGGGGACCGGGATCTGGAACGCGACATCGGTCTGGAACGGGAACGTCCCGCTGAAGACTCCCACGAGCGGGAAGGCCTGGAACTTCCAGCCATACTGGCGGAACGGCAGATCGATCTCGGGCGGCGCGCCGAAGAACACGAGCACCGAGGTCGGCGGCTCGATCAGGAGGCCCATCGGGAGCACGCTGCCGGCTTCGACGGTTGTGGGGGCCAAGAGGCGAGGTGTCAGCAGGTAAGCGGTCTGTCCGAGGAGCTCGGAGCCGTCTCCTCGAATGACGATGTCGACATAACGACCCGGTTGCACCGCGGGAGGCACCTCGACAATCAATGTAAAATCGTCCTGCTTGAGCACAGAGGGGGAAGGCACCGTTCCAAAAAAGACGGATGGTGTCGACGTGAAGATATCGAAGTATCCCGTCAGAGTGACGATGTCGCCTCCGTCCCAACCTCCTCGATTTGGTGCGGTCCGAAATGAGAGTGGCGAATCGGACTCGACCCATTCGACGCTTCCACTGACGGCGCCGTCATTGCTCCCGACAACATCGCGCCCGTCTCCGTCGAGCGGCCAAACCGAGACCAGCCCCTCACCAGAGCGAAGCGGCAGCCGCCAATTGGTCGCGATTTGCTCGGCAGTGCGCTCGACGTTCCAGAATCGGACTTCCTCGATCTCTCCGATGAAGCCCTCACCACCTCCATCTCGATCTCCAATGGTGAGGTTCCCGTTGTGTCCGAGGCACCCCGGAGCTGGAGCGGTGCCGACGAGCACCCCGTCGATGTAGAGTCGAATCTCCCCCCCGCGTCGAGCCGTCATGGCCATGTGATGCCACTCGTCGAGGTAGTGCCAGTTCGGAAGGCTGTCATACGCGGTCTCGATGCCCCCACATCGAATCAGCCCACTCAAGCGATTCGTCTGATAAGCCCAGGAGAGATGATAACCAGCCCCGTCCTCCTTGCGGATGATTCGGCCATGGCTGACAGCACCCGAGCCTTTGACCCAGGCTTCGATCGTCAACTGATCGGCAGGCTCCAGGCTGGCATCTCGGGGAACACGAAGGTACCCGTTCTCCCCATCGACCTTGAGGGCCTTGTTGGTTACTTGCGCGCTGACCGCGCTACAGGTCGCCAGAACGAGGGCGATCGCCAACACTCGATGAACGGAAGATCTCATCCTTCTCTCCTTCGTTGTCGTTCTCGGCTCAGGCTTGCAGGACTGACATGTCACTTTACCGGAGCCGATGTCACGGGCGCAACGCATCCCCTTGGTCGTTGGGCGTGACAATATTCTCCCCGACGTTGGGACATCGGCGTCGATCGGTTAGGCTCGGAAGCATGATTCGGCCTTCACGACGATCCCCACTCTGCCTGATGGCGAACCACTCCGAGCGATGCCGCGCGCTCTTGCTGATCGCGCTCTTCGCGCTCGGTGCTTCGCTGTCGCGATCGGCCGTGACCTGCTTGACGACCGGGCACACGCAGGTCGCCCTGGGTACGGACTGCTGCTCGTCGGCGCCGTCTTGCTGCGACGATGGCTCGGATCCTCTTGAAGCTTCGCTGGGGCGGGCCCCCTCCGCCTGCGATTGCTGCGTCGTGACTCCGGAGCGTGTCACGACCCGGAGTGAGAGCCGCGCTTCCGACGTGCCACACCTCACGATCGCCGCGGTCCCGAGCGCCTCGCTCGCTCCGGCAGAGCCTCCGGCCATCCGCGGCTTCCGATCCGAGTCGCCACCACCCGGTATCCCGCCCTCCCTCTCACAGTTCCTCTCCCAGACCCTCCGCCTCTGAGAGCGATCGACTTCCTCGTGCGTCACGGTTCGGGACGGAGCTGCTCCGCCTCGGCCGTGGGTTCCGCCCGTCGACTCGATCGGATCTCGAAGTGTCCCCATCACGACGACTGTCACCGCTCACCGCTTGCGCACTCCTGCCGGTGCTCCTCTGGGCTTGCCGGACGGCTCCACCTCGTGAGCTTGGCCCGAAGGAAGCGATCCAACAAGTCACTAGGCGCACCGACTCCCTAGAAGCTCTCGAGATCGCCCTCGAAGCGATCGAGCTCAGTGCGATGGAGCTGCCTTGGCTGCAAGGCTGGACGGACGGCCCATCCTGGCCAGCCTACTGGCAAGCCGCGGCCCTCGCCTGGAACATCGACGTCGCTCGTGCGCTCCGGGAGGCGTTGGCGACACGCGCCGAAGCTTCGAGCGCCGGTGCGCCGGATCCGATTCTCTTCCGCGGAGAAGCAGTCGACCTGGAGCGCATCGACCAACGGTCCCAGGTCAATGCGACTTTGGACGTCCTCGGCATCCTCGGGCTGGGACCCGCCGCCGCGGCGCGCGAGCTCGCAGACACCGGTGCGCGCTCCGCGATCGCTCGTCTCGAAGCCGCGATCTGGTCCACCCGCCACACCGTCGACCGTGCCCTGCTACGTCTCACCGCCGAGCGAGCTCGCGTCGAAGCTCACCAGACGCTGCTCCTGGACGTCGCGGCGGACAAACGTCGTATCACTCTCCTCTCCGAAGACGGTTGGCTCGCGCCTCACCGCGTGGCGATGGCCGAGGCGATGATCCGTCGCGCCGAGCGGGCGGTCCCGCTCAGTCGAAGCCGCCTTGCCAGCCTCGAAGAAGACTTGGCGCGGGCGAGCGGCCTGCCTTCTCCTGGAGCGCCGTTCGAAGACGTCCCAGCTCCTTCCGCGACGACCGTCTCCGAGTCCGCGGACGAGCATCCGGCCCTCCGCGCGCGCCGCTTCGAGCTCGCCGTCTCTGAGGCCGCCCTTCGCCTGGAGCTGCGAAGGCAGTGGCCTTCCTTGCGCATCGGGCCGCGCTGGCAGCTCGGGGAAGACCTGCTCGGCGCTCTGGTCCAGGTCGACTTGCCCTGGCCTGGCTCTCTGGATGGGTTCATCCAGGCCGCCGTCGAGCGGCGAGAGCTGGCGGCAGAGGAGTACCTCGAGGAGACCCGGCGGCTCGGGGCGGCACGCGAGAGAGCACGGCTTCAGGTTCTCGAAGCCGAGCTCGAGCTCGAGGCGGCGGAACAGCTCGAGGCTCGATCGGCGGACGCCTGGCGCGGCGCGCGGGCGTTGTTCTCGGTGGAGACGGAGGCTCTGGGGAACTGGATCGATGCGCTCGAGCGACGCTTGGCCGCTCTCACCGCGGTCATCGATGCCGATGAGCGAAGGCGGCTCGCTGTCCTGGCACTCCGGGAAGCGACGGGTAACGAGGAGCGGCCATGAGCACCGACCTCAGCGCGCTCGAGCGCCCTCGCACGGTATCGCCGCCGCCTCGCTCGAAGCTCCGGTACCTGCTCCCGGCCCTGCTCCTCGTCGGATTCGCGACTGCCCTGGTCTGGGCGTTCCGCGACACCTGGCGAGATCCCGTGCCGGTGACGATTCTCCGTCCGCGCGCCGACGACGGTGCCACCTCGGTCTCGACTGGCCAAGTAATCCTGCAAGCCGCGGGCTGGGTCGAGCCGGATCCCTACCCGCTCGATGTGACGGCGTTGACGCGCGGCACCCTCGCCGAGATGCTCGTCGACGAATCGGATGTCGTTCGCAAGGGAGATCTCATTGCGAAGCTGGTCGAAGAGGACGCTCGCCTCTTGGAAGGAATCGCCTCGGCGGCCTTGTCCGAAGCCCAGGCCTCGGCTCATGGCGCTCGAGCCGAGCATCAGAGGCGTCTGAAGGCTGCCGAGGAGCAAGCCGCCTCGCTGCGCGTTCTCGAGGAGGCTCTGACCCTTCAGCGTCACCTCGCCGCCGAAGGTGCCGCCGGCCCTCGCCAGGTCGAGCTCGCCCAAGCGCGTCTCGCCGAGGCCCGAGCTGCGCTCGAGAGCCGGCACGCCGAGGCCGAGCTGGCGGCCTCGGACATCGCGCGCACCCAGGCGACGATCCTGCTTCGCGAGCAGGAGCTCGCCGCGGCGCGCCTCCGCCTCGAGCGCACCGAGGTGCGGAGCCCGTTCGATGGCGTCGTCCTCGAGCGCCACGCCCGTCCGGGAACGGTCGTGCACGGACACGAGGGGGCGACGATTCCGATCGTCACCCTCTACGACCCGGCGCACTTGCGCGTCCGCGTCGACGTGCCTCAAGAGAGCGTGGCGCGACTCCGACCGGGCCTGGCGGCCGAGTTCACCAGCGAGTCACGACGCGGCAGGAGCTACCAGGGCGAAGTCTCACGGCTGATCCATCGCGCGGACATTCAAAAAGTCACGCTCGAAGTACAAGTGCGCGTGCTCGATCCCGACGAGTGGCTGCGTCCCGAGATGCTCTGCCAGGTCCGTTTCCTGGGAGAGCCCTCCGCGGACGAGCGCCCCGCAACGGCCGCCTCGCGGCTGTGGATCCCGGCCCGTTTGGTCTCCGATGGCGCCGTCTGGGTCGTCTCGCCCGACGGTCGCCATGCCGAAAAGCGCCCGGTCACTCTCGGTGACGAGCGCGGCGACGACGTGCTCGTTCGGTCCGGCCTCGACCTGTCCCAGAAGCTGATCGACTCGGGCCGCGAGGCGCTCGATGAAGGAACACTCATAACGATCCGAGAGTAGGCCATGTCACTGATTCGACTCGAAGAGATCACCAAGACCTACCGCACGGGAGACGAGACGATCTCGCCACTCGAGAACGTCACGCTCGACATCGCGGCCGGTGAGCTGCTGGTCTTGCTCGGCCCGTCGGGCAGCGGCAAGACCAGTCTGCTCAATCTCGTCGCCGGCATCGACCGCCCGGACCGAGGACGGCTCTTCGTCGACGGCACCGAGATCACGAGCCTGAAGGGAAAGGCGCTCTCCGACTGGCGCGCCGAGAACGTGGGCTACGTGTTCCAGCAATTCCACCTCGTGCCGGTCCTGACGGCCTTCGAGAACGTCGAGCTGCCGCTCTACCTGTTCGGGTTCTCGCGGCAGCAGCGGGCGGAGCGAGTCTCGCTCGCCCTCGAGGCCGTCGGCCTACAGGATCGCGCTCATCACCAGCCGCGGCAGCTATCGGGCGGACAGAAGCAGAGAGTCGCCATCGCGCGCGCCATCGTCTCGGACCCGACCGTCTTGGTCTGCGACGAGCCGACGGGCAATCTCGATCACGCCTCCGCCGAGGCGACGCTCACTCTCTTGAAGCAGCTCAACGAGACGCGCGGTCGCACCATCTTGATGGTGACCCACGATCCGAAGGCCGCCCGCTTCGGGACCCGCGTCCTGACGCTCGACAAGGGGCAGCTCCTCGAGATGAGCCACGCGGAGCTGGCGCCATGATCCCGGCCGTTCGACTGGTCCGAAGACATCTCGCCCGACGTTGGGGCCGGACCCTTTTGACCATCATCGGCGTCGCGGCGACCATGTTCCTGATCGCGAGTGTCGAGAGCCTGTCTCGGGGCCTCGAGCGCGCGATCACCGGCGGCGAGGCGGCGCGGACGTTGATCGTCTACCGGCAGAACCGTTACTGCCCGCAGACGTCGCACCTGCCCGAGCGTTACGTGCCGCGCATCGAGGAGATCGCGGGCGTCGAATCGGTGCTGCCCATCCAGGTCACGCTCTCCAACTGTCGCACCAGCCTCGACGTGGTCGCTTTCCAGGGCAGCCCGGTCGAGCGCTTGCTCCGGATTCGAGACCTCGAGATGGTCGATGGCGACCTCGCTCGATTTCGCCGCGAATCCGGCAGCGCGCTGGTCGGTCGTGCTTTCGCCGCGAGGCGCGGCCTGAAGCCCGGCGACCGATTCGAGTTCGCCGACATCGCGGTCGACGTCGCCGGAATCTTCGCTTCGGAGGATCCGGCGAGGGAGAATGTGATCTTGTGTCACCTCGAGTCGCTGCAACGCAGCGGGCCGGTGAATCGCCTGGGGACCGTCACTCAAATCGAAGTGAAGGTGCGCGATGCGAGCGAGGCCCCGCGGATCGCCGAGGAGATCGATCGCCTGTTCACCGCGGCCGAAGAGCCGACCGATACCCGCCCAAAGGTCGCCTTCCTCGCCGATGCCACCCGCGACCTCCGCGAGATCCTCCGCTACGGCCGCCTGCTCGGGGCGGTGTGCGCCGCCGTCATCTTGGTGCTCGTCGGCAACACGCTCTCGATGGCCGTCCAAGAGCGCCACGGCGAGTACGGCGTCTTCCTCACCCTCGGCTTCCGGGCGCCCCACTTGGTCGCGCTCGTCGTGCTCGAGGCGCTGGTCCTCACCGGAGTCGGTGCCGGCCTGGGGATCCTGACCGCCTTCGGCGTCATCGAGCTGGGGCACCTCTCGATCGGCGTCGAGGGCGTCATCGTCGGCTTCTCGGTGGATCCCGTCGTGGTCGCGGTGGCGCTCGGAGTGGCGGCGGGTGCCGGTCTCCTGGCGGCCGTGATCCCCGCGCTCCACGCGTCGCGCAAGGCACCGGTCGAGCTCCTGGCCGGAGGATCGTCATGAGGCGCCGTCTACCCATCGACTATGCGCTGCGCAACCTTCGCCGCAGGCCCGGCAGGACTCTCCTGACCGGCACCGCGGCCACCCTCGTCACGGCGGTGCTCGTCTTGACCGTCGCGTTCCAGCGGGCGCTCGAGCGGAGCTTCGTCGACCAAGGGCGATCGGACACTGCCCTTTTGATCTCGAGTGCCTCGATGCGCGACATCGTGCGCTCGGCGATTCCACCCGCCGCGGCCGAGCTCGTGGCGGCCGACGTGCCAGGGATCACCCGAATCCACGGGGTCGCCGCCGTCTCGCCGGAGATCCACATGGCGTCGAAGCTGGGACTCGGCGAAGAGGGATCCGAGGAGCATGCGGCATTCTTGCGGGGCGTGACGGAACGGGCGCTCCTCGTTCACGAAGCCGTCACGGTGGTGCAGGGTCGGCTGCCGGCAACGGGTGAGGTGCTCGTGGGCCAGGTCTTGCCCGAGAAGCTGGGTGTGGAGGCACAGGCGCTCGCACCCGGGTCGCGGATTCGATTCGAGGGCGCGACGTGGACCGTCTCGGGTGTGTTCGCGGCGCCCGGGACGACGATCGAGTCGGAGATCTGGGTGCCGCTACGCGAGCTGCAATCCGTGGCGCGGCGCGACGACATCTCCTGTGTCTTCGTCCGGATGGAGGACGCCTCGGGGATCGGCGACGTGGAGGTCTTCGCCCAGAGGCGCCTCGATCTCGAGCTCACCAGCATTCCGGCGTCGGCCTATTACCGGGAGCTGGCGAGCTACTTCGCCCCCATCCGGACCTTGGGCTGGACGATGGCCGTCCTGATCGGCATCGCCGCCCTCTTGACCGGCGCCAACTCGCTGAACACGACCGTTCAGGATCGTCTGCCCGAGCTCGCCACCTTGCGCGCCCTCGGCTATCCGGGGTCGGCGATCGCGCTCTCACTCGCGCTCGAGGCGATCTGGATCTCGGCCGCAGGCGGGCTCGTCGGCGTCGCCCTCGCCGTTCCCGCGCTGAAGGGGGCGACCTTCCGAATCGCGATGGGCGCGTTCCGGCTGGAGGCCGATGGCCCTGCGGTCCTCACCGGCCTGCTCGGGGCCGTGGCGCTAGGGACCCTCGGCTCCTTGCCGGCCTTGCGCCGTGCTCTGACGCTTCCCGTCGCCCGCGCCTTGCAGTCGGATTGAACTGATGAAGCTTTGATGACCCTATGTCTCTGGAGAAGAACCATGCGAACGCTCACGCTCATCGCCCTCTTGGCTCTCACTGGCTGCTCGGGCGGCAGCGATTCCGAAGGCCCAACGACGCCCCCCCTCGCCGAGTCCTACTGGGCCGCAGATGCGCCAAAGAGCGCGCTGTCGCCACTCGAGGCCCGGGAGAAGGGCACCGAAGGGACCGTCTGGATCCACGGTAAGGTCGGTGAGCTCGCGTCCAATCGGGCGCAGTTCCAGCTCGTCGATCCGAGCTACGAGGCGTGCAGTGAAAACGAGGACGACACCTGCGCCACGCCCTGGGATTTCTGCTGTTACTCGCCCGAAGAGCGCGCGCGCGGCAGCGTCATCGTCCAGTTCCGAGACTCCGAAGGGAAGCTACTGCAACGCGACCTCCAGGGCTTCCACGGCTTCGACCACCTTCGACAAGCCTGGGTCCGCGGCAAGCCCGAGCGCGATGACGCCGGCAACCTGATCTTGGTCGCCGAGGCGATACACGTGAAGGAGTAGATCCTCGGGTAACGGGCGCCCCCGCCGGAGCAGGCAGGGGAGACGCCGGGCCCGAGGGCGATGGAGTGCCCAAGTCGA
>JAVJTD010000309.1:0-32561 GCA_040219065.1 Planctomycetota bacterium | reverse complement strand
CGGGGCGGCGTCTTGGCGGCGACGCCCCGGTACCGGCGGTAGAACTTGCGAAGGAGGTAGGTCCAACTGGGGGCTTTGACGAGCACGGGCTCGTGCGTCAGATAGCGGCGGAGATCGTCGGCGAGCGCCGTGGCCGAGGCGTAGCGCCGGTCGCGGTCCTTCTCGAGCGAGCGCCGGACGACCCAGTCGATATCGCCGCGTAGCTGGCGGCCGAAGGAGCGGGTCGACTCGCCGCGCGCCTGTGAGATTCGCTGACGTGACGCGTCGTCCAATGCTGCGACGCGTGCCGATGGCAAGGGCGGATCGACGGCCCGGATGTGGTCGAGCAGCGCTTCGTATCCCAGGGTTGCGATCGAGGCGAGCTCGAAGGGGCGCGTGCCGGTGATGAGCTCGTAGAGCACGACGCCGAGCGAGTAGATGTCGGCGCGGATGTCGACGTCGTTGCGCGCCCGATCGGTCTGCTCCGGGGCCATGTACTCGGGCGTTCCCAGGATCTGCGAGACCTCGGTGACGAGCGTCTCGTCGGTGAGCTTCCGGTTGATCGCCTTGGCGATCCCGAAGTCGATCACCTTGACGATGGGGCCGTCTGTGCCGCGAGCGACCAGGATGTTCGATGGCTTGAGATCCCGGTGGATGACGCCCTTTTGGTGGGCGTGGTGGATGGCGTCGCAAACCTCGATGAAGAGCTCGATTCGCTGCTCGAGGGTCAGGCTCTGCTCGTCGCAGTAGCGGGTGATGGCCGTGCCGGGAACGTGCTCCATCACGAAGTAGGGTCGCCCGCCGGGACCGACGCCGCCGTCGAAGACGCGAGCGATCGCGTGATGATCCATCAACGCCAGCGCCTGGCGCTCGGCCTCGAAGCGCGTCACGACGCACTGGCTGTCCAACCCGAGGCGAATGACCTTCAGGGCGACCTGCCGCCGCACCGGCTCCTGTTGCTGGGCCAGCCACACCGAGCCCATGCCGCCTTCACCGAGTAGCTCGACGAGCTGATAGCGACCGAACCAGAGGCCTTGGAGATCCGGTGCCTCCCTTAGCCCCGGGCCAGTCTCGGGCAAGGCCCGGCGCGCGATGTGACCCCCCACCTTCGTCGTCGGTGGCTCCGAGTCCGAGAGCAGGCGATCGATCTCGGCACGCAGATCCGCGTCGTCTCGGCATTGCTCGTCGAGATAGTCCGCGCGTGCTCGCCCTTCGCGCTCACTCGCCTCGAACAGAAGCTCCTTCAGCCTTTGGTATCGCTCTTTGCTCACGGGGGATCCTGGATCTCGCGGTTCGCCGGCCCAAACCTGTCTGGAAGGGCGAAACACGATCCGAGCGAGAGCCCCGCAAAGGTTCTTGGGGAGAATTCCTCCGGCGGCTCACCCGGCGGGGAGCTCGCCGCCGAAGTCGGAGCGCTACTCGATCAGAGTGGCTTCTTGGATCCGAGGAGCTTGGTGCCGTCGGGCTTCTCGATCTCGATCCACCACATCGTGTTCTCCGGCAACGGATCCGGCGCGACGGCGTGGATGTCGTAGTCGTCGTGGGACGGCGCGTACTCACCCTTACCCACCAGAGAGGCGAATCGGTCCTCGGTCCCCAGCCAGGCCCGCACGATGGTCGCTCCTTGGTCGTTGTAGGGAAGCTTGACCACCAGGTGACCTTCCTTGCCGGCCTCGACACCGCCGTGGCCTTGGGCGAGCTCGACCTCGAGGTCCCCGATCAGGACGGTCCCGAGCGGATCCTCGGCATGCTCATGGTCCTCCTCTTCCTTCGAGTCGGTTCCTTCGGACTTCGCTTCGGGCTCACCAGAGCTCTGTTTGGCGGTCTGATCCTTCTTCTCGGTGTCTTCGGATTCTGGACCGCACGCGACGAGGGTCGCGAGGAGAAGAAGGCCGATACAGCGGTCGATCGTCATCATGAAAGAGTCTCCTCAGAGTCAGGGGATTGGGAATCGCTCGCCGGGTCGATGCCTCGCAGGGCGACGTAGCCAGCCGGCACGACGACGAGATTGAGAAATGTCGATGTCAGAAGTCCGCCCGAGATCACGACCGCCAGGGGAGCGAGGATCTCGTTACCGGGCTGGTCTCCCTCGAGGATGATCGGAACGAGGGCCAACGCCGCGGTGAGGGCCGTCATCAGGATCGGGATCAGGCGCTCCATCGAGCCCCGGACGACGGCTGTCTCGAGCGAGCAGCCCTCGTGCTCGGCCAAGTAGCGGTAGTGATTGACGAGCAAGATGCCGTTCCGCACCGCGATGCCGAACAGGGTGATGAACCCGACGAGGCTCGCGATCGAGAGGACGGGCGCCGTGTAGCTGCCCATGCCGAACAGCCCGGAGAGATTGGAGAGGACATTCTGGGACTCGGTCAGGAAGACTGCGGCGATGCCGCCGATCAGGGCGAGAGGCAGATTCACCAGCACTAGCATCGCGATCCGAAAGGACCCGATCGCGAGCTGCAGCAGGATGAGCATGATCAGCAGCGTCAGACCGCTGAAGAGGGCGATCCGCCGACTGGCCGATTGCTGAGCCTCGAACTGACCTCCGTAGTGCACGGTGTATCCGGTGCGTTGAACGATCGGGTCGACGCGCATCCGGACCGCTTCGACGAGATGCCCGAGGTTCTCGCCCTCGTCGACGTTGAGCGAGATCACGGCCTTGCGTCGGGCGTTCTCGCGAGTGATCAAGTTCGAGGCCATCTCAGGACCGATGTCGGCCACCTCGGTCAGACGGACGAGTGCACCGCCGCGGCCTCGCAAGATGAGCTTGCGAATGTCCTCGAGGCTGTCTCGATCGGACTCGCGCAGCCGCACGGCCAGCCCGTAGCGACGCAGGCCGTCATTGACCTCGGCGACGGTGACTCCGAAGACCGCGGCCTGGACCTGAGTCGCCGCGCCGCGGGGCGTCAGCCCGTAGGCCGCCAGATCCGCCGGTCGGTAGTCGATCGGCAGGGACTGGATCATGACCTCGCGATTCGCGGTGACATCCCTCGCCCCGGGAAGGTCCTCGAGCTCGGACTCGATGTCCCGGGCGATCTGCCGCAGCACATCGAGGTCTTCGCCGTACACGCTGATCGCGATGGCGGCCGGCGTACCCGAGAGGATGTGGCTGAGGCGATGCTCGATCGGTTGGCCGACGTTCGAGCGGATCCCGGGGACTCGGGAGAGGACCTGAGTGATCTTCTCGCGAACGTCCTCTTTGACGAAGTCTGGCCGGAGCGTGACGTCCAATTCGGAGTTGCTGACGGGCTCGGCATGCTCGTCCCGCTCGGCGCGGCCCGTTCGCCGGGTGACACTGCGGACTCCGTCGATCTCGAGCAGACGCTTCTCCACCGCCGACGCCATGCGATCGCTCGCCGCGAGCGAGGTCCCGGGCGGCGCGAAGAGACCGATGCTGAAGGTACCTTCATTGAACTCCGGTAGGAAGGACGTCCCGTAGGTCGAGCCGACCCACAGGGTCAAGGCCGTCGCCAGCGCCGCGATCCCGAGCACCACGGTGCGCCAGCGGATCGCCTGTCGCACGGTCGGCTCGTAGAGGCGCTTCAACCACCGGACGAGAAAGCCGTCCCGAGAGGCGTCTCGACCGGGGGCGGCCTTCAAGAGGAGACGGCAGAGCGCCGGCGTGACCGTGAGAGCGACGGCGAGGGAGGCGATGAGCGAGACGACGAAGGCGATGCCGAGCGGCCGAAAGAATCGCCCTTCGATGCCTTCGAGGAACATCAGAGGGAGGAAGACCAGCCCGATGATGATCGTCGCGAACACCATGGCAGGTCGGATCTCGTTGCTCGCCTCGAAGATCACTCGGCGCTGACCGAGCCGCTCCGATTCGGGCCGGCTCGCATTCTCGCGCAATCGGCGGAACACGTTCTCGACGTCGATGATCGCGTCGTCCACGAGGCTGCCGACGGCGATCGCGAGTCCGCCCAAGGTCATCACGTTGATCGTCTCACCGAGCGCCTCGAGTGCCAGCAGTCCCGCAGCCAACGACAACGGAAGAGCCGTCAAGGTCACCAGTGTCGTGCGCACGTTGAGGAGGAAGAGGGCGAGGATGACGGACACGATGATGGCCGCGTCGCGCAGCGCCTCGATCACGTTGGAGACGGAGTGATCGATGAAGTCGGCTTGGCGGAAGATCTGGCGGTTGATCGAGAGCCCCTCGGGTAAGGACGGCTCGAGACCATCCAACAAGGCATCGATGCGATCGGTGATGGCGAGGGTGTTGGTTCCCGGTGCCTTCTGCAAGGTGAGCACCACCGCCGGGCGGCCGCCGTCCGCACCGGTGCCACGACGCGGAGTCGGACCGAGCTTCACCTCGGCGACCTGGCCGATGGTCACCGCGGCGCCGTTCACGTACTTCAAGATGGTCGCGGCGATGTCCTGAGTCCCCCTCACGCGGCCCCCTTGCCGGATCGGGATCTCCTGATGATCCACGTCGGCCAGATAGCCGGCGCTGAGCGTGCTGTGCGCCGACTCGGCTGCTTCCACGACGTCGCGTGTCGTCAAGCCGTAGAGGCGCAATCGCTCCTGATCGACCTCGATCTGGTACTCCGGGAGCTCGCCGCCGATGACCGAGACTTGAGAGACGCCGGGAATCGCGAGTAGCTGCGTGCGCAGGTCGAACTGGGCCCAGGCGCGGAGCTCGAGATCGCTCTTCGATCCGTCGGGTGACGAGACCGCCAAGAGCATGATCTCACCGGTGATCGAGGTGATGGGCGTCATCTCGGCATGCGCTCCGCGCGGGAGGTCTTCCCGGATCGTGTCCAGCCGTTCGGAGACGAGCTGGCGCGCGCGGAAGATGTCCGTCGCCCATTCGAACTCGACGTAGGCGATCGCCAGGCCGATCGTGCTCGTGGTTCGCACTCGCCGCACGCCGGGAATGCCATTCACGGCCGACTCGATCCTGAGCGTGACGTACTGCTCCACCTCGTCGGCAGCCAGGCCGGACGCCTCTGCCATGACGACCACGGTGGGCGCGTTCAGCTCGGGGAAGACGTCGACAGGGGCGCGCGGCAGCCGGTAGGCGGCGACGGCCAGGAGCACGCCCGCCAGGACCAGGACGAGGGCGGCATGATCGATCGAGAATCGAATCAGGTTCTTGAGCACGTTCGCGGTCTCTCATTCATCGTGGAAGCTGCCATCGGCGTGAAAGTGCCCGCCCTGGGCGCCGGCCCCCGCGCGCTGCGACGCCAGCTTCAGCTCGTAGGCACCGTGCACCACGACCTCGTCGCCGCGCCGGACGCCGCTGTGGAGCACCGTCCAACGGCCGTCGCTCAGGCCGAGGTCCGCCTCGATTCGGATCACTTGGTCGGGGCTGTCGGGGTCGCGGCGAAAGAGCACGTGCTGCAAGCCGTCCTGAACGATCGCCGCGCTGGGCACCGTGAGCTGAGGCGAGTCGGTCGCGCCGGTGAGGACTTCGAGGAATGCCGAGACGCCGGCTCGCACCCAGGGGGCACTTCCCTTCGGCACCGCGAGCAGCGTCACGGTCCGCTCTCGAGGGTTGGCCTCCAATCCCAGGGTGACCCGCGCCGGCACGCGATCCGTCATCGAGAGGCCCGGAGATCGAGGCGGGACGATCTCGGCCTCGCTCGCCATCAGCAGCGAAGCCAAGTCGGCCTGCAGCGCGATGGCTCGGAAGCGGACCTTGTCGGGTTGGACGACCGAGAGCACGAGCGCCGAAGTCTCGGCGAAGGAGCCATTCGTCACGGCGAGTGCCTCGACGACGCCCGGCTCAGTCGCGCGTACCTCGATCCAGTCCAGCGTCCGATATGCAGGTCGCTCGACCCCTCCGAGCGAGACCTTCTTCTCGAGATCCTCTTCGGGGATGCCCGTTGCCATCGAGGCGAGGTGAAGGCCGTGCGCGCGGCTCCGATCGGCATTGCGTGCTCGAGTCTCGGCGAGCTGTCGCTCGGCCTCGAGCCGCGGAAGGCTCGCCTCGAGCTCGGCCGCCGTTGCCTCGAGCTCCGCCTTTCGGAAGTCCGCCTGGGCGAGCGCCTCGATCCGTCCACGAACGATCCCGAGCCGCTGGCTCGCCTCTTCGATCCGGCTCTCGGCCACCGCGATGTCGGCCCGTGCGGCCGCGATCTCCTGCTCGCCGGCGACGATCTCGTGGGCGAGCTCCGGCCATGCCGGAGAGCGGAAGCGAAACAGGACACGCCCGGCCTCGACCGGCTCGTACTGATCCACTTGGAGATCGACGAGACCAGGCAAGGTCATTCGGTACTCATGTCGCGCGGCGGGCTGCAGCTCGAACTCCCCGGGCACTCGAAGCATCGCGGCCACGTGTCTCACCTCGACCTGGGCGAACTCGATGCCGAGGTTCTGACGGACCGTGGGCGGAATGTCGATTCGGTTCGTCGGCGCCTGGGTGGCTGGAGGTGCTTTCGCTCCCGACGCGTCTGGATCGGGTTGCTTCGCGCAGGCGATCGCGAAGACGAGGCAAAGGGGGATGACGGTCGCGTGCTTCATCACTTCATTTCCTCGTGATCGCTCTCAGGGGCAGGGGCAGGACCCGTCAGGTACATCAGCTCGACCTGTGCCAGGGAGTAGGCTTCTCGGGCATCGATGACGGAGAGCTTCGTCTCGTGGGCGCGACGGAGGCTCTCGAGCTGGAAGAGGACGTCGAGCTCACCGAGCTGCATCAGGCGCAGCGTGTCTCGGAGCTGAGTCTCCACCAGGGGGACCAAGGTCGACTCGAGCTCTTCGAGCTGCTCGGATCGGGCCTTTGCACGGGCTTCGACGACGGACCACTGACCGACGAGCTGCTCGTAGGTCGTCTCGAAGGTCGCGCGCGCGATCTCCCGGTCGCGCCGCGCTTCGGCGATGGCCTGGCGGTTGGCGTTGAAGATCGGAATCGGCACGCTTCCCAAGAAGATCCCGAGGCGCGATTGGCCCCCGTCGGACTCGAACAAGGGACCCAAGGTGATGTCGGGGAACTGGCGCCGAATCTCGAGTTGGACTCGCCGCTCGCTCTCGGTGTACTCGGCGCTGAGCCGCTCGAGGGTCGGATTGCGAGCGGCGATGGCATCCGGTCCCGAGTCGACCTCCACGGGCAGGGCCTCGAGCGTCGGAATGAGCTCGGCTCGCGCTTCGGGAGGAAGGCCCAAGAGACCCAGGAGACGTCTGCGAGTCGATTCGGCCTCTCCTGCGAGCTGCCGGACGAGGTTCCGGCGCGTCGTCCATTCGATCGCGAAGAGCGCGGCCTCCAGACGAGAGAGCTCTCCCGCATCGGCCAGTCGCCCCGCTTCGGCCGTCGAGCTCTCGAGCGAACTGACCAAGCGCTCGGTCTCCTCCCGTCGCGCTCGAGCGGCCGACCACTCGATCCAGGCTCGCCGAACGTCTCTTTGAACCGTCCACTCCACCTCGAGGATTCGGAGCTCGGCGGTGCGGACGCTCGAGTCGGCCAGAGAGCGCTCGACCTTCGTCCAACCGGACACGGGAAGCGGGAATCCGATCCCGGGCGTCGCGACCCAAGGGGTCGGAACGTTCTGCAGGATGCGAAGCAAGTTCGCCGAGAAGTAGGGATCTCGCCAGAGGCCGGCGAAGGCAGCGCTGGCTTCGGCTCGCGACAATCCGAGTCGGACGAGTCGGAGGGACGGGTTGAAGACCTGAGCCACGAGTCTTCCCTCGCGCAGCGAGAGGCCGTCGCTCGGATCGAACGCCTCGGTCTCGGTGAAGGCCGGATCGAGCCGTTCGAGAAACGCCTGAACGGAGAGCTCGTCAGCGAAGCGCGTTTGCCAAGTCGCTCGGTGACCTTCGAGGTCGAGCGGTGACGGCGAGTAGGTCTCGCAGGCGCCGAGGGCCAGGAGTGGAATCAACATCCCCGCCGATGGCAAGCGCCATCGACGGAGGGAGTGTCTCGGGGACATCGTCTCTCGCCATACTCTGAGAAGGGCCCGGCGCTGGCCGAGCCGTCAGCACGCCACGAAGGTGGCGTGGACCAAAGGGCTCAGAGTTGGGCAGGAGGGGCTCGTGACGCGCACGAGCCGAGCGCAGGCGGCGCAGGCGGTGACTCGGAGGCTGCCTCGACGATCGAGTGGATTCCGGGATCGTCGGTCAGAGGATCGGGCCGCTCCGGCGACGTCGTCGGCTGCGGAAGTGTCTCTTGGCAAGAGCCTTCCGAGGTCGGCCTGATGAAGGTGACGTGATCCTGGGCGGGATGGGGCTCGTGGTCGGAGCCTGGCTCGGAAGGGTGTGGGACGGGACTCGGTGAGTCGTGGCGATGTCGATGACCGTCCGGCTGCTCCGAGGGATCCTCGGATGGATGAGGATGGTGATGCTCGGAGTGACCGGCGTCGACTCGGAGGTGATGATCACTCGCCTCGCCAGCGTGCTCATGCGCGGCGATGTGAAGTGGGACGAGCACCTGCCCCAGCGCGAAGCAAAGGACAGAGAGCCAACCGGCCCAAGACCATCGGCGGGCTGTGCGAGCCGAGCCCGTTTCTACGTGCCACTTCCTCATCATTGCGGCTCAACTCTAATGAGCAGCGCATCGATGTCAAGTGACGCCACCAACAAGCTCGCTCGATTCAGGAGCTTTCGCCCTCGGCCTTGCCGTCAGTCGCCGAGGTGCTTGGCGAGGAAGCTCTTGATCATGCGCCACTCGAGCTCGATGGTGCGAAGGGACAGGCCGAGGGCTTCGGCGACCTCGCGGTTGTTGAGGCCGGCGAACAAGCGAAGCTCGGCGATCTTCGCCTGGCGCTCGTCGAGGGCTTGGAGACCTTCGAGGGCTTCGTTGAGCTGCAGGACGTCGAGCTCCTTGGGCATCGAAGGCGTGACGGCATCACTGAGCGTGATGCGTTGACGCGCCTCCTTGCCTCCGCGCTTGAGCGCGGCGCGGTCGCGGGCGTGGTTCACCAGGATCTGTCGCATGGCCTTCGCGGCCACGCTGCAGAAGTGAGCGCGATCTTGCCATGCCGCCTCACCGTGCGGCTTCACCATCTTGAGGAATGCCTCGTGGACGATGGCCGTCGGCTGCAGCGTGTGATCGTTGCGCTGCGAGCGGAACATGCCCGCCGCCATGCGATGCAGCTCATCGTAGAGCAGCGAGAACAGATCGCCGGCCGCTTCGCCATCGCCCTCACGAAGGCGCTGCAATAGAAGAGTGGCGCTGGTCTCGGGTCGCTCGTCCATGCCCATCAGTCTAGCAACGGCGGAGATAAAGCGAGAGACCTGTTCCAACCGGCCTCGGATCCACGGCCGAGCCCTTTCGATCAGGGCCTGAGCTCGCTCGGGGGAGCTTGGTGACGAAGTCCATCGTCCCTCCCGCGCTCGGCTAGGGCCCTCCCTTTCGATCAGGGCCTGAGCTCGCTCGGGGGAGCAGGCGACGGTGGTCGTCGCCGCTCCCTCGCTCGGCTAGTGCACTCCCATTGACCTCACTCGTCCCCGAGTTGCTCGAGGATCGACTCGAGCTCGGCGCAGATCTGGTCGCGGGAGGCGCCAGGATGCATCCAGTCGTGAGGACGTGGAACACCATCCAGGCGTGCGTGGACGATCAGCAGTCGTCGCACGGCGACCTCATCGTTTCGGACGTCGACTAGCCAGGCCGTGGTGAAGACCGTCCAGGCGAGGACCGTGCGCCGGTAGTTGCTCTGGAACTTGTGGCCGGCGAAGGCCCCGAGGTCGGTGTCGCGGATGCGGAAGGCGAGGTCCCTGAGGCGATCGGGCAGGCTGAGGTCCGGGGTGAGCGGGTCGTCGTCGTCACCGTCGATCTTGCCGTCGTCATCGGTGTCGGGATCACACGGATCCGATCCGACTTCGTGGACCTCTTCGCCGTCCAGCAAGCCATCGTCGTCGGAGTCGGGGAGCAGAGGGCTCAGACAGCTCATCCCGTCCTCACCCTGGCCGACCTCTTCGCCGTCGGTCAGCCCGTCGGCGTCGGTGTCGGCGGCGAGTGGATCGGTCCCGATCGCGATCTCGTCGCCGTCGGTCAGCAGGTCCCCGTCGGTGTCGCTCAGGCAGGGATCGGTGCCGAGGGCCAGCTCGTCGCCGTCGAAGAGCCCGTCACCATCGACGTCGGGATCCAACGGGTCCAGGCAAGAGCCGCTCTGGTGCGCGTTGTACTCCTCACCGTCGGAGAGGCGATCGGCGTCGGTGTCCGGATCGAGAGGATCGGTGCCGTAGAAGCGCTCGAACCCGTCGAGCAGGCCGTCGCCGTCAGTGTCTCGGGCGACGCGCGCAACGGTGAGGTCGTCGAGGCCGAACTCCGGCGATCGCAAAGGCCGACCGCGCGTCAGAACGACTGAGGAGATGACGTCGCGGGCCGCATCGACCTGCCACAAGCGCTCGAGGCCACTGGGGCCTTGCTCGCCCGCGCGGATCTCCTCGTCGACGAGCATACCGGCCGCGTCGTAAGCGCGAATCGCGATGGATCGGCTCGACGGCTCCCCTCGCTCGAGGAGGTCGAGCGTCGAGATCGCGAACGAGCGCACCGGGCTGGAGAGCTCGAATCGAATCGGTTGGACGACGTCGAACGGCTCGTCGGCATTGTCGATGTGATCCTCTCCCGAGAGGAACATGCCGTCGGAGACCGCCGAGGGATTCAAGGGCACGTTGGTGCTGCCGGCTCCGAAGAAGCCGCCGCTCGAGTCGTCGAAGTAGAGCTTGGAGGACAGGTGAAAGCCGGGCTGCACGGTGATGACGACATCGATGTCGCCGAGGGTTCGCCGGATCACCTCCGACTCGGGACGATCGAGGATGTCGAGCGTGTCGAGGTAGGCCTCCTGTTGAACGCGCAGGTCGTCGAGCCCATAGCCCGACCGGAGCAGAGTGCCGAAGGCTCTCAGCTCGACGCGCGTGATCACGGGAGCCTCCGCGACGACCCGCCAGTCGAGGTCGAGCCCGCTCGGTCCCTGCTCGCCGCCGCGGCTCATCTCGGCGACGATTCGGCCGTCTCGGTCGAAGGCGCGGAGCGAGACGCTGGCGCTCGGATCCTCGGCGTCCTCGAGCAGATCGAGGGTCGTCATGCCGAAGAGCTGGACGGCCGGCTCCAGCTCGAAGATCAGGGGGCTCGCCGCGGAGAAGCCGACGGAGCGACCTCCATTCAGCTCCTCCGTGGCGAGGAAGCGGCGGCCGGAGACGGACTGCGGATTCAGAGGAGAGTTCGAGGCCCCGCGCGGTCCGTCGAAGGACCGGCGGGTGCCGTCGCCATAGGTTCGGGCGGAGAAGACGACGCCGTCGGGGCATCCGAGAGTGACGTGGATCGGTCCGATCTGGCGCTCGGTGACGGGACTGCCGTCGGGGCCCAGATCCTCGAAGTCGTCGCGCTGTCCGATGGCGTGCGGTGTGAGCGCGAGAAGGCTTCCCAAGAAGACTGCCTGTCGCTTCATGGCGGCTGGCTCCTGCTGCATTGCTCCTGGACGGAGCGGTGGCGTCTCATTCGAACAACCAGCAGCAGCAGGCGGATCGAGGGAGATCAGCGACCTCGATCGAAGTGCCTATCGGCCGAGCCGAGCCCGGTCATGAAGTTTTGTTCGTATGAAGTAGTCTGCCCGGCTAGTGCGGGAAGCAATGGTCAGGCTGACGGAGGCCGGACGCTCAGAATTCCGAGAGTGCGATCCCCGAGGCGAAACGAGAGAGTCCGTAGCTTCGAGGAGCGTCGATGAGCTGCAGGACACCGTCAGTGCTCACGGAAAAGACGGAGACGTCGCGAGTGGAGCCATTGGCGACGTAGAGGAGCTCGCCGCTCTTCGAGAGCGCGAGCGCATTGGGATTGCTGCCGAGGGTGGTGAAGGGGGAGCCCGGGAGCTCGGTGGCCGCTCCGTCCAATGCGATCCGGAACACCGAGACGTTGTGGCTGTTCCGATTGGCGACGAACAGAAGGCTCCCGTCGGCGCTGATGGCCGAGTCGACTGCGCCGGTCCCACGACCCGCGAACGGAGACTCGGGATGGACGGTCACGGGTTGTCCCGGGGCAGCGGTGAAGACATGAATGTCTCCCGAGGCGAAGTCGGGCGCGAACAGGGTCTGCCCACCGGGAGCGGCGACCAGGCCAGTGAGGCTGGCGGTGGCATTGGGAAGGAAGTCCTCGGCGAGGAGCTGACCACCGGCGATGACCTGCCAAACCTCGAGGGAGCCCTTGGAGCTGAAGGTGGAGAAGACACGGTCGCTGCCCGGAGCCACGAGTGCCGAGAAAGGCCTCGGATCCGTGGTCGCGATGTTGCTACCCGTCGCCATCAGCTCACCGCTGATCTCGTCGTAGCGAAACAGGTCGATGGTATTACCGAGGAAGGTGCTGACGTAGAGCCTTGGATGGATCGGGTCGAGCGCGATCGCCGAGGGGCGTGCGCCCTGGGTCTTGATGCCGCTCGCGATGAGCTGGAGCCCGTCGTCACCGCGCAGCCTGAGGACCGAGAGATCGCTCGAGCCGGCGTTGCTGGTGATCAGGTAGCGAGAGTCGCAGCAGATCGCCGCCGTATCGATCAGGGTCTCCGTCGTACCCGTCCCATTGGCCGAGAACGGCGAATTCGGATGCAGCTCCAGCCGACCGTCCGCCTGAACGTGCATCGCCGCGACGAGCGTCGCGCCCGTGCCCGAGGTCGAGACGTAGACGGCACGCGGTGGGAACGGACCTTCCAGAGTGCGGAAGCTCCACACCCGACCCTCTTCGAGCGCGAACCCGTCGCGGTCTCGAATCTCGTCGGTGACCGTCACCGTGTATTGCCGAGCGGCCTGCCAGCGGCCGAAGCCATTGAAGAAGCGCACGATGTGCCGGTCGACCTCGAACGCTCCGGGAATCGACCGCCCGAGCTCGTCCTCCACGGAGAAGGTCGAGGCATTGATGGTCCCCGGATCGATTGACGTCGTGAAGCGCACTTCGAGGAGCTTGCCGAGGCCGACTTCCATCTCGTCCGGCGCCGGAGAAACGGAGACGATGCGGAGGGGCGGTCGCGTCTCGAAGCTCCAGACCGCGCCTTCTTCCAGCGCTTCACCGCGCTTCGAGACCACGTCCCCGAGGATCTCGGCCTCGAGCTCCGTCTCGAGCTCGAACGGCTCGGCCGGGAAGAAGATGACGCGCGGTCCGATCGGCCGCACATCTCCCGAGATCCGAATGCCGGACGGACCGCGAACCTGGAGCGTCGCGTCACCCACGCTCTCGGGATCCACCTCCTCGCTGAACCGGACCTCCACGAGCGCATCGCGCTCGACGAAGCTCTGATGATCGACCGGGCTCAGAGAGACGATCTGGAACGGGACCCTCGCCACCGTGCGGAACTCGAAGACGAGGCGCTCGGGCAAAGGCGAGCCACCGGCGTCCCGAATCTCGGTCGAGAGCGCGATCTCGAAGGTCGTGTCATCGGCCAGCTCCTCGTCCGGCTCGAATCGGGCGAAGCGACTGCCGGCGGTGATTCGACCCGCGACCGGTCCATCGGGACCCAGCACCTGGAAGCTGGAATCGGAGATCGAGCTGGCGAGCATCGGGATCGAGAAGGAGACGCTGACGAGTGACTCGAGCCGGACGTCTTGGGATCCCGGCGCTGGATCGACCGAGACCACCTTCGCCGACGATGTGCCAGCGGCCACGAACGGGCTGCTCCCCGATCGAGAGCATTGCGGCAGGATCGAAAGGAGGAGAACGAGACCGGAGAGAAGACTGGCTCGAGTGCGTGGACGGATTGCCGGTTGAGCGAGCCGGTCGGGCATGACCGCCTCCTGAAACACGAGGAAGTGCGGCTCGTGAGTCTCGATTGGACGCGGTCGGCGTTTGGCTGTCAAGGCGCGCGCGTGGTGAGAGATGGCGTTCGAGGCGCCAGCGTCGGTCTCGAGCACTCGAGAAGCTTCGCTCTCATTCGCTTCGACTCGAGCCCCACTCGAGACTCGGAGTTGCCTCGGCCGCTCGCCGGGACGTGATCCCTTCCACGGTGAACGGTCCGTTCGAGCGCACTCCGCGGGACGCCCGAGATCCATCGGGGTTGACGATGAATTCCTGCCTGCGTAGACGAGGGGCATGAACGATGAACGGTCCGCCGAGCGCTTCGTCACGCTCTTCCACCAGATCTTCCTGCAGTTCCATCACCGGGATCCGCCGGGGACCTACCTTCCGTCGCCAGAGACCGTCGCCTTTCTCGAGCACTTGTCGAAGGCCGGGCCTCTGACGGTCGGCGAGGCGGCGATCCACTTTCGGCGCTCCCAGTCCACGATCAGCGAGATCGTGGCTCGGCTGGAAGGAAGAGAGCTCGTGGAGCGATTCCCGGACGAGAGGGACCGTCGCCGCTCACTCGTCTGGCTCACGCCAACCGGCCTCGATGCACTGGGCCGCGCCCAGCGAATCCTCTCCGTGCGGCGGATCGAGCGGGCGTGGGCCACCTGGGACGAGGCGCGAAGATCCGACCTGTTGACTCGCCTCGAGCAATTGCTCGAGGCGGCCGATTCGATTCCCCAAGAGGAGATGAACGATGACGACCCGATGTGAGAGCTGCAGCATGACGATCGAGTCGGGCTCGTACTGCCAGTACTGCGCGGACGACTCCGGCTGCCTCCACCCCTTCGAGGAGGTGTTCGAGCGCTTCCTCCAGTGGACTCGCCGCCAGGAGCCGGATCTCGCCGAGGACGAGGCGCGGCGCAAGACCTTGGCCTTCATGGCCACGCGTCCAGCCTGGGCGAGCCATCCTGCCGTCTCGAAGTGAGTCCGGCCGAAGCCGGCGCTGACGAGTCAGGGGAGTTACTTCGCAGTCAGTCCGTCGTACACGATGCCGACGAACGTGTCGGGGGTGAGGAAGCCCTGCCCCCACGCCTCGTCGAACTCACTCGTCGGCTTGGCATCGATGACCTCGTCGCGCGACTTGCCTGCGCTGATCAGCTTCTGCATCCGATCCGAGATCGTGCTCATGACGTCTCGGAACCGCTTCAGATCCGCTTTCGTGCCGACCGGACCGTGCCCCGGGATGATCTTGGTCTTCTCGTCGATCTTCTCGAGCAAGCGGTCCGCAGAGCGCACCATGCCGTCGATCCGGCCACCGCTGTTCGGGTCGATGTAGGGGTAGAAGCCGTTGAAGAACGTGTCGCCCGTGTGGACCACGTTGGAGCTCTTGAAGAAGACGATCGAGTCGCCATCCGTGTGGGCCGGGCCGACGTGGATCACCTCGATCGCCTCGCCGTTCCAATGCAGTGTCATCGTATCGTTGAAGGTCACGGTGGGCCGCGCCTGCTCGGGAGCCGGCGGCGTCGCGCGGTTGGAGAAGCTCGAATACTGCTCGTTGCTGAGGCGCTCTCGCACATTGTCGTGTGCGACGAGCGTGGCGCCCGCCTTCGCGAGATTCTCGTTGCCGCCCGTGTGGTCGCCGTGGAAATGGGTGTTCACCACCCAGTGGACCGGCTGCTCGCTCAGGGACCCGATGGCCGCGAGGATCCTCGGCGTGAGCGGTGCGAACTGATCATCGACCATCAAGACGCCGTCCTCACCGACCGAGAGCCCGATGTTGCCGCCTTGTCCGAAGAGCACGTGCACGTTGCCCTGAACGGCCTCGGTCCGGATGTCGACTTGGGCGGGGTCTTGGGCGAAGAACGAGAGGCCGGCCAAGCTGGCCACGGCGATGGCGAGGCCGGCCATCGATCGGCTCGAGATCGATATCACGAAACATCTCCCTGGGTTCATGGGTGGGCGGCAGGACGGTCAGTCTGTGTCCGGACCCGGCTGCCGTCAACGGAGCGAGGATGAGGTGTGCCCGGGCGGAACCTTCGAGGCTCGCTGCGCTTCGCGGTTCTTTAGGTTCGCGATGAAACGTCAGGATCCTCCCCGAGACTCTACCGGCAGGGACCCTCCCCGGGCCGAGCCTGGACCGGTCGCTGCGCTTGCGGCTCTCACCCTCCTGTTGGCGAGGGACCCTCCCGTTCCGGTCCTTTCCGAGCCGCCTGTCCGAAGCTTTCGGTCGCGCGGGCTCTGGTTTTCTGCGGCGCGGGCTCTGGCACATCGGGCGTACTAGAATGCCGCCCGCGAAGAAAGTGTCCGATGCATGAATCGAGGCTGTCCATGAAGCAAGCTCATCTCTACTTCGACTTCGTCTCTCCCTACGCTTGGCTAGGTCTCGAGCGCGCGGAGCGGCTCGTTCGGGACGGCTGGACATTCGACCTGCGGCCCATCGTCTACGCCAAGCTGCTGGACGCGACCGGTCTCGTCGGGCCCGCCGAGACCACCGCCAAGCGAAAGCTGCTCTTCTTTGACGTCGCTCGGCAAGCGGCTGGTTTGGGGCTCGAGCTCACGGGGCCGCCGGCCCATCCCTTCCGCTCGCTCGAAGCCCTGCGGACGATGATCGTCCACCGAGAGCATGAGAGATCCCTTTCGCTCGCCCTGGCGCTAGCCCGAGCCGCCTGGGTCGAAGGACGCGATCTGACCAACCTGGAGACGATCCAAGCCGTCTTGGCCGAGCAAGGGGTCGAGAGCGGCGATCTCGCAGAGGACATCGCCGCACCCGAGGTCAAGGAGGCCCTGGTCCAGGAGACCTCGCGGGCGATCGAGCGCGGTGTGTTCGGAGTACCGACCTTCGAGTGGGGCGAGGAGCTCTTCTGGGGGCAGGATCGCGTCGGAGACCTGGTGGCCACGGCGAGTGGCCGGTTGGCCGTCGATCGCGCGGCCATCGAGGCGATCCTCGCCCGTCCGGTCGGGGCCCGCCGAAGTGGAGCTTGAAACCCGATCGGACGAGCTGCATCGGACCCCGACGTTTTCCCGAGCCCCGAAAGGACAGGAGTTCCGGCACATGAAGATCGACGCCATCTGGCGGCACGGCATCTTGGGTCTGGTCACGGCGATCGCATTCGCGGCCTGCTCGAACCCCAAGGTCCCCATGCTTCGCAACGCCCGCCCCGAAGCCCTCGCCACACCCGAAGCCGAGCTGATCGTCATCAAGGACGAAGGGATCGGTCACGGCGTGGACCGGAAGATCAACCACCTCGGATCGATCGTGTTCTTGAACGAGGCGAACGACGGTCCGGTGACCGTCACCTTGGGAGGAGACTTCTCCTTCCGAAGCCAAGGGGACTTTCCGGACGGCACCTTCTGCCTGACCGTGCGCGGTATCCGCTTCGAGGTCGACGGCGCGCGAACACCCGTCGCCATTCCGCCCGGCGGTCTGGCGAGCACCTGCCTCGGCTACCCCGGCCAGTACAGCTACACGGTGCGGGTCGGGGAGAAGGTGTTCGAGGGCGAGCTCGAGGTGATCGAGGCGGGCAACCCGCATCCCAAGTTCAGCGAGGTGTCGGGATCATGAGCCGAGTCACGATCGTCGTCCTGATCGCGAGCCTGCTCGCTGGCTGCGGCGTCAATCAGAAGCTCCACCGCGCCGCGTTCGAGAATGCGAAGCCGCGCCGTATCGCCATCCTGCCGTTCCACGCCACTGGCGACGGCGAGCGGGAAGCCGAGCGGGCGGCCTATACCCGGCGCGTGTTCCACGAGCAGCTCACCATTCAACCGTTCGCCTTCCTGAGCTTGCCCTTCGTGGACGCGAGGCTGCATCAAGCCGGTCTCGAGGAGCAGCAGCCCATCGACTCTTGGAAGCGCGCCGACCTCGCCGATCTCGGAGTCGATGCCGTGCTCGCCGGCGAGATGGATGGCTACTCTGCGACCGACGTGGGGCTCTTCTCGCGGGAGGGGCTCTCGGGTCGCTTCGCTCTGCTCGATGCGGAGGACGGCCGCGTGCTGTGGGAGGCCGAGCACTCCTTCAACAACTTCGGCGGGCTGATCCTCGGCTCCGGTCAGGTGATCCGAGAGATCCGCCGCTTCGCCAACTCGAGCGACGAGATCTACGTGCGCGCGGTCGAGGAGTTCGTCTCGGACGTCGTTGAGACGTTTCCGGGCGATCGGGTGGAGGAGGAGTGGCGAGATCAGCTCCTGGCGATCGACGACTTCCTGGTCGATGCCGAGCGCAGCGTCTTGCGGGCCGGCGACCAGATCGAGATCCGCGTCGAAGGCACGCCCGACATGCGCGTCTCCGTCCACTGCGGGGACGTCCACCGGGTGCCGCTCTTCGAGGTGGCGCCGGGCAGCTACCGCGGCAGCCACGTCGTCGTGCGCGGGGAGGCGTTCGAGGTCAGTGAGTTCGAGGCCGTGATGTCGTCTCCTTTCGGCGGTGTGATGGCTCAGAGGCTCGAGATCGATTGGACGATCCGCGCGGACTCCCAACCGCCGGAGCTCGAGGACGTCACGTTGAACGAGTCGACGCGGCGCATCGCGTTCCAGGTCGGTGTACCGAGCGATGCGGTCCGGTACGTGGTGGAGTCGAGAAGCGGCGTCGTCGCCGAGAGCGAGCAGTCTGCGTTCGATCTTCCGAGCGACCTTCCAAAAGGTCCGCTCTATGCCTTCGTGACCGACGCCATCGGCAACCGCAGCCGATCGTTCCCGGTGCGAATCGCTGAGGAAGGAGCCGAGTCATGAGCCGGCGACGCCTGTCTTGGATTCTCGTGCTCGCGCTGCCTTGGATCGCGGCCTGCCAGACGAACCGCACCTACCGCGACCCGGAATTCAACGCCTTGGCCAATCGGCGCGTCGCCGTCCTGCCATTCGTCCCCGAGTACTCGGGGCGAAACCTGCCGACCAGCATCGTCGATGAAGTGCCGCTCGTCGGCAGGCGCGTCGCGACGGGAGAAGACTTCCTGCGCCAGGCCTTCACCGCTCGCCTGAGCCGCGGAGCGTACGACATCGCCGAGTCGGCTTACGTCGACACCCGGCTGGTCCATGCGGGGCTTTATGGGGACTACAAGTACCAGAGCGCGAGCCCCGAAGAGCTCGGCGCGCTGCTCTCGGTCGACGCTGTCGTCATCGCCAAGGTCAAGGAGTGGGACATCACCTACTTGGCGCTCGAGACGCGCCACACGGTTGGCGTCGAGCTCCAGATGATCGATGTCGATACCGGCAGCGTGCTCGTCTCCGCGGATGTCGAGGAGAGCGATGGTGCTGGCCTCTCGGGTGGTCCGACGGGCTTCACCGACCTCGCCGTGCAGCCGATCCTCGGGCTGTCGTCCGCCAACCTCGTCGCCGTCGGGCGCCGCGTCTGCGACCGACTCGTCGATCCGTTCCTGCCCAGCGACATGGACCTGCACGACGCCGATCTCAGGGCGCCGTTCCTCCTCTTCGCGACGCACGACCAGCCAGCCGAGCACCTCATGGAGGCCGGCGACGTGCTGACGATCGTGGCCCAAGGGGCGCCGGACATGCGCGCCGAATGGGTGTTCACCTCGCTCGGCTACCGCGGATCGATGTCCGAGATCGAGCCCGGATCCTACGTCGGCAAGGTCGTGATCCCGCCCGGCTTGATCCTCGACGGCGAGATCGTCAGCGTCGAGCTCTTCAACGACGCGGGCTACCTCTCCGTCCAGAACGTCGCCCACAAGCCCCTCAATACGCTCGAGACCCGGTCTTGAGGATCGTTCAGTCTCGAGGAACCGTTCCCGCCGCTTACTTTGGAGCCACGAGATGACGACCCGTCGGTTCGACTTTCGGAACGAGCTCGGCTTGATGCTCTCGGGCCGTTTGGAGCTGCCGACCGGGTCGCCTGATGCCTTTGCAGTCTTCGCGCACTGCTTCACCTGCTCGAAGAACATCGCGGCAGCGACCCGGCTGACCCGAGCATTGGCCGCGCGGAACATCGCCGTCTTACGTTTCGATTTCACGGGTCTGGGAAACAGTGAGGGCGACTTCGCGAACACCAACTTCTCGTCGAATGTCGAGGACTTGATCGCGGCCTCTCGAGCCCTGGCCGCCGAGTACCGGGCACCCGAGCTCATGGTCGGGCACAGCCTGGGCGGGGCCGCCGTCTTACGGGCGGCGCTGCGGCTGGACTCGGTTCGCGCTGTGGCGACGATCGGGGCGCCCGGGGATCCAGCGCATGTCGAACACCTTTTCGGAGAGGACCTCGAGACCCTCGAGGCGGGTCACGATGTCGAGGTCGAGCTCGGAGGAAGACGCTTTCGAGTCCGCTCGGACTTCGTGAACGATCTTCGAGAGCACTCCCTCTCGGACCTCTCGAGGCTGGGGAGACCCTTGATGGTCCTCCACTCTCCGACCGACAAGATCGTAGGAATCGAGGAGGCTCGACTCATCTTCGAGGCAGCCCGTCATCCCAAGAGCTTCGTCTCGCTCGACGGCGCGGATCATCTGCTCTCGGATCCTCGAGACGCCGAGTTTGCAGCGAGTGTACTGCAGGCCTGGGTCGGCCGATACCTGACTCCGGCCGCGGACATCGAGCCACCCGCTCCCGGACACGTGCTGGTCCGAAGCACCGGCGAGCGATTTCAGCAGGAGGTTCGTGTCGGTCGGCATCGGTGGATCGCCGACGAGCCGGCCAGTGCGGGCGGTCAAGACGCCGGCCCGACTCCCTATGATCAGCTCTTGGCGGCCTTGGGTAGCTGCATCTCCATGACGCTGGGCATGTACGCCCGTCACAAAGGTTGGCCCCTCGAGGGGGTGGAGGTCGAGCTGGCTCACGATCGAATCCATGCCCGCGATTGCGAGGAGTGTGAGACCGAGGACGGCAAGATCGATCGCATCCGAAAGGCGGTGCGGATTCAGGGGGACGGGCTGACCGACGATCAGCGCGAGCGGATTTTCCAGATCGCCGATCGCTGTCCCGTCCATCGGACGCTGACGAGCGAGACGCGGATCGACACCTTCTGACCGAGGTCGAAGCGTCGGAGAGCGAGAGTCCGACGCTTCGATCCGCTGCTCCTACACCGATTCCTCGGTCCGATACCGGATCGCATCGTCCGGCTCCTCGTCCATGAGGTCGATTCGTTCGTTGGATCTCGAGCTGCCCTTCGGCTTGCGCCCGAAGAGGAACATGAAAAGGAACAGGACGACGATCCCTGCCGCGACTCCGACGTACCACGGCTGATCGAAGTAGCGGCAGCCGAAGTCCCCCACACCCATCGCGACGACCGCCGTCAGCAGCGCATACGGGATCTGCGTCCAGACGTGTTCCTCGTGACTGCATCCGGCAGACACCGAAGACAACACCGTCGTGTCACTGATCGGTGAGCAGTGATCGCCGAAGATCGCACCGGCGAGGACGCTTCCGACGGAGGCGTAGAAGAGCTCGAGGGCGGAATCTGGATCGAGGTCCGCGCCGAGCTGCGCGGCGATCGTCACGGTCATCGGGCAGAGGATTCCCATCGTTCCCCAAGACGTGCCGCTGGCGAATGAGATGAGCGCCGCACAAAGGAAGACGGCGAGCGGGGTGAATTGGGGATCGAAGCTGGTCGACGTCAGCTCGGCCGCGACGATGTCGCCCAAGAACAAGCTGTCGGAGATCGCCGACAAGCACCAAGCCAATACGAGGATGACGAGCGCCGGGAACATGTGCGTCATGCCCTGCACGCCCGCCTCGCCGAGCCGCTTGATCTTGGCGGCACCCGCCAGGATCGACAGAAGCACTGCCACGACGGCCGAGATCAGGGCCCCGTACAGGATGGCAATGTAGGAGTTCGCCTCGCTGATCACGTCCTGAATGAACTCGCCGGAGCTTCGCTCCTTGGGGCCGTGCTCCGCCCTGATGGCTTCGGCTTCTTCGAGCGTGATCTGAGGGTTGGCAGCACGCGCCTCTTCGATCTTCGTGTCAGCCGTCTGGCGGGCGGTCTCGTCAATCTCGCTGATCGCCTCGGTACCAGTGGCCCACAGGACGGCCAACGAGCCGAACACGAGCACCAGGATCGGGATGAGCCCCAATGCCGGGCGAGGCTTGATCCGGCCATCGTCTTCGACATCGGTGCTGTGGAACTCGTCGTCGTCCTCGGGAGGGCGACCGTCGAGAGCCCGTTGCTCGGCCTTGCGCATCGGACCGAAGTCTCGGCCTGTCCACGCAATGATGAAGACCAGGACCAGAGCCAAGATCGGATAGAAGCGATAAGGAATGCTCTGGATGAATGCGGTCATCGCCGAGATGGGTTGAGCGACCCCGTCCGCATTCTCAGGCGCCAGGAAGGCGGGCAGCTCGCCGAGCCCGTCGAGGCCGCCCTGGATGAAGCCGACCTCGGCGCCAACCCAGGTGCCGATCAAGGCGATCGAGGACACCGGTGCAGCCGTCGAGTCGACGATGTAGGCGAGCTTGGCCCGCGACATCTTCACCTTGTCGAACACCGAGCGCATGGTCGGGCCGACGATCATCGTGTTGGCGTAGTCATCGAAGAAGACGACCAAGCCGGCGAACCAGGTGCTGACGGCGCCCTTCCGGCGGGACGGGGAGTTGCCGACGACGACCTTCACCAGTCCGCGGGTGCCGCCGTTCTCGCCGATGATCCCGATCATGAACCCGATCGACAGCGTGAAGACCAGGATCATCAAGTGGTCGGGGTCGAGGAGGGCTTGCATCAAGTAATGCTCGGTGAAGAGCCGGAAGCCCGTGATGACGATGCTCTGGTCCCCGTACGCGGCGGCGAGCTGGGGATGATAGGCGATGTAGTACGCGACCATGTAGGCGCCCACCAGGACGCCAGCGGCGAGCGAGATGACGACCTGCCGCGTCAGGATCGCGAGCAGGATGGCGATGCCCGCCGGAAGCAGGACCAGCAGACCGAGCTTGTCTTGTGTTACGCGGAATGCTTCAGCTCTGGCGGCCTTCGCGGCTGCGTCCGCATCCTCTCCCGCATCCGCCAACGTCTCGGGATCACCCGGCTCGGGGACGGGCTGCGCCTGCATCATGTCCTCGGACGTCGGCGGCTCGACCTCCTGCGAGCTCGGCGCTTCGGTCGAGGCTTCCTGCTCGCCGCCGATCGGATCGGGCGCCGGGTCCTCTTCCTGCGGGACGTCCTGCTCACCGCCCTCTTCGGTGGGCGACTCGGTCGGCTCTTGCGCTTCGGGATCGTTGGTCGGATTCGACTCGGTCGGGCTCTCCTGCTCGGGGGGTGGCGGCTCTTGCCAGGCGGCGGCCTCGGTCCAGAGGCTGCCGACGACGAGTGCCAGCGCGATGGAGGTGACGGCCAGGGACCAGACCCGGAGGGGGGATTTGCGCTCGATCACGAATGTTCCTTTCCAACCCCGATGCGCGTGGAGACGGTTCGCACGAGAAGGGCAACGAGCCTGACACATCACTGGGGCGGGTTCCAGTGCGCGGTGAGCGCCGCACGACACGGCGGCCTCTTGCCTCCTGAGCGAACTCGTGGATCATCTCGAGTGGGAGCTCGCGGCACGAGATATCCCCGATTGGAGAAACGACATGTTCACGGTGTTCCTCTGGATGCTGCTCGCGGCGACGCCCGAGCCGCCTCCACCGCGACCAGATGACGAAGCCGCAAAGAAGCGGTTCGAGCAGCTCGTCGAGCGATTCCGTCGCTCGGAGGGCCTCGACGTCATCGGCAAGGTCGCGCAGAAGATGTCCATGGACGGCCAGGACTTCGAGCTCGGCCAAAAGGGCATCACCCACCTCGCTCGTCCCTTGCACGGACGGGTGACGATCGGCCAGGTGAACGAGCAATTCGAGTTGCCGCCGCAGGTGATCATCGCCGACGGTGAATCGGTGTACATGCTCGATACCGAGTCGAAGCAGGCGCAGGTGTTGGGAAGCAATCTCTGGGTGCCGTTCCCGTCACTCGAGCTGTGCCAGGCCTGGATCGATCCGAAGGCGGACCTCCACGCCGAGAAGACAGAGCTCGCCTCAGAGGGTGAGCTCGAGAAGCTGACCGTCACGTTCGGCAGCGGCGCCGTCGAGACGTACTGGCTGAAGGGGGAGACTCTCGAGCGAGCGCAATCGGTGCAGACGCACGGCGATCAGAAGATGGAGGCGACCTTCACGTTCGAGAAGTTCGTCCTCACCGAGAAGGTCGACCTGAAGAGATACGCCGAGTCCCTCCCCGAAGGCTACGAGATCTCCGACCCCATGGCCGAGCTCGAGGCCGACCTCCTCGCCGTTGGCAGCGAGGTCCCCGACATCTCGGTCACGACGATGCAGGACGAGTCGCTGTCCTTGCGCTCATTGAGTGGCAAGACCGTCCTGCTCAACTTCTGGTTCTATCACTGAGGCGCTTGCCGCGAAGAGATGCCCCATCTCAACGATCTCTGGTCAGAGATCGCCAAGACGCGAAAGGACGTTCAGTTCTACGCCGTCAACATCGGGGACGAGAAGGACGTGATCGCGGACTACTGGAAGGAAGGCGGCTTCGCCTTTCCGCCCGTTCGTCAGAAGGAAGGGGAGGTCTCGAAGGCCTTCGGCGTCAACGCCTACCCGACCAACTACGTGATCGGTCCGGACGGTAAAGTGCTCTGGCGAGCGGTCGGCTTCGACCCGAAAGCCTTGGAAGAAGCGTTAGCGAAGACCGCAAAGAAGAAGCAGTGAGCCCCTCGTGCCGCGAGCGACCCACCAGGAGCGCGGGCGTCCAGCCCGCCTTTTCCTCCCGCTGAAGCCGGATGATAACAGAGCCCGCGCGACCGAGACGGGAAGACGCTATCGACCTGAAAGGCGCTTCCTCGACGTCGCGGACGATCGAGCGAAGAGGCGCCGAGCAAGGGGCCATTGGGAGCGCGCTGTCTCGTCACAACGGTGTGCCCGTCTCATCCCGGCTGAAGTCAGGGGATACGAGGAAACCCACCCGGCTGAAGCCGGGGAGACAACCTGACTGAAGTCAGGGGATACGGATTCCCCCCGGGACCGCGGGCTTCCCGCCGCAACCACTGGGAACGCGGGCGTCCCGCCCGCCTCGATCACGGATGGGACTTAGCCACACCGATTCTTCACCCTGCCTCGATTATCTTCCGGAGAACAGGTGCGTCGGGATCGCACCGACGACGGCGCCTTGGCTAAATCTGAACTCGACCTCCCTGGCTTCTCCGTTGCTCCTGTCGGCCGGAAGCAAGTAGCGCCAACGATCGTCGCTGGTGGTGGTCGGCCGACCATATCGCGCGACGAGCTCGGCGGCGGTCAACCCACAATGAGACAAGGCGAACGTCGAGTACGCTTCCGGAGTCGCCACCCATTGCCGCATTCCTCCTCCTCGGTCCTTCCACTCTCCCGACAGCCGGATCGGCTCGAAAGCTCTCTCGAGCGCCGCTTCGTTCGTCGGACGCTTTACGAGCTCCTTCTGAGTACCTGTTGCACCAATCCTCTGCGCCAACTCCGCGAGCGTCTCCTCGATGTGAGTGAGTCGCGCGTCGAGCTCGGGTAACATCTCGCTCGATGGCAGCTCTTCACTCTGGACCTTCTCGGCTCTTGGAACCGGGGGCAGAGCCTGCGACTCCGCCTGCACGAGCTCGCCGCGAAGTCGCTCGAGGTCGTCGCGAAGGGCCGAGATCGCGGAGTGAACGGAGGGATCCGTAGCCGACGGCACAGGAGCCGGCTCCTTCGAGAGCAGCGTCGCCGTCAGGACGGCGCCGAGGATGGCTCCTCCCACGCCGAGGCCGGCGCCTGCCCACATCGAGTCGCGATTTGGCATGGTCTCTCCTCCTTCGAATGGACCGCGGGCTTCCCGCCGCAACCACTGGGAACGCGGGCGTCCCGCCCGCCTCGATCACGGATGGGCCTTAGCTACGAGGACTCTTCACCCTGCCTCGAATACCTTCCGGAAAGCAAGTGCCTCGGGATCGCACCAAGCCGTCGCGACGACGGCGCACTCCGAGCGGCCCCTCGCTCGGCACCTCCTGGCTCGATCGTCAGCGGCATCGAGGAGGCGTTCTCCAGCTCGGTGACCTCTTCCCGTTTCGGTCGCGCGGGCTCTGGTTCCTCGCCCTGAATTAAGGGCCACGGAGCTTCGGAAGTGAGGTCGAGGTCCTCTCCAAAGCACTTGGATGGCGGACACGGAGACCGGCTGAAGCCGGCGGTCCGAATGCGGCATGTTTCAGTCGGGGGATACGATGATTCCCCCGCCCACAGTCTATCCTGGCGACTGTGCCGTCAACGCAAACACGCGGTGGGGGATCTCGAGCGGGTCGTCTCCGAAGTCCTTCTTCAGTAGCGCTGCATGTGCTTCGTCGAAGCGCTCGATCTCTTCTTTCGGCAGGCTAGCGCCCACGCCGGCGCTGGCTCGGATGCGTCCTCGCCAGGCCTCGTGGCTGAACGGGACCCAGGTGTCGTAGGTGAAGATCTCGAGATCCTCGAAGCCGGCGACGCGTACGTCGAGGGGCCAGGCAGCGTAGATGCCGGTGCCGCCGTGCATCGACCAATTCGGGTTGAAGCTCAGGATGAGGGCCTCGGTGGCGGCGACGACGTTGCCGGGGAGCGGCAGCCAGTCGAAGTGAGCGATCAGGAGATGACCACCTGGCTTCAAGAGACGACGCGCCTCTTCGGACGCCTTGTGCCGGTCGAACCAATGCCAGCACTGCCCCGCGGCGACCCAATCGAAGGCGCCGCTCTCCTGACCCGTCTCCTCGGCCGTGCCCACGACGTATCGCGTGCCTTCGATTCCGCAATCGCGATCGATCTGTCTGGCTTGCTCGAGGAGCTCGGGGGAGCGGTCCAGCCCGACGACTTTGGCGCCGCGCTCGGCGAAGAGCCTGCCGAGCGTACCGGTGCCGGTCCCGACGTCGAGCACGGCTTGCCCGTTCTTCACCGACCATCTCGTCGAGACGCGGTCCAGCAAGGACGGCGGAAATCCTGGGCGGTGCTTTCGGTAATCGCTCGCCGTGCGACCGAAGTCGATCTCACTCATGCTCCGTCTCCTTCTGTGTGAGCTGCTCCTCTCGCTCGTGAAGCCGGTTCTTGATCAGGCGCAGGTGCAGGCGGAAATCGAAGAGCTCGTCGCAGTAGGACGGCGGCACGTCCACCTGCAGGATCTCGTCCTCGATCTGAGCCAGCCCCTGACGCGCCGGTGCGAGGTCGTCGGCCGTCTTCGCCTCTTCGAGCATCAGGTCCGCGCGCCGAAGATCATCGTACCAGCGATACACTCGCCGCCGGATCCGCCACCGATACATCGGCGGGAGGATCTTGATCAAAGGGAACAAGATGGTGAGTAGCGGCAGCAACATCACCTTCAATCGGTCGAGGAGATCAGCGGCCCAGAAGGGGAGGTATCGAAAGAGGAACGACGGACCGAGCTCGAGAAATCGGCGCGCCTCCTCGGATTGCGGCACGTCGAGGTAAAGGGAGCTGGGGAACTCTCCAGGCTCCGCGAATACACCACCTTCCTTCAGAGCGTCCTTTGAAGCTATCATCAGCAAGGTGATCAGTGCAGGGTGCAGGTCTTCGTGAGCCGCCAGAAAGGCTGCCGCCGCCACCAGGTGGATGTCGCGCGCCGGAATGTCCTCCCTCAGGCTCATCACGCCCCGGGGGAGGAGCACCGGCGAGAGGGAGCGCCGGCGCCGCGAGTAGGCCTCGGCGCGGACCCACTCGTAGAGATGGGCGTGCTCCGAGCGGAGCAGCTCCTCGATCGTCGCCGAGCTCACACCCGAGACGATGATCATCGCGTCGAGCTCGCCGGCGATCAGCGCTTTGGCCGCTTCGTCGCTGCCCAGCTCGAGCAGCTCGGCGCTCTCGACGTCGACGCCGTTCGCAGACAGGAGCCGGATCGCCAGGTGGTGCGTGCCACTGTTCTGTGGACCGATGGCGATCTTCTTACCGGCGAGCTCCCCGAGCAGTGTGATCTCCAGATCATCGCGGAGGAACACCCAGACAGGCTCGAGGTAGAGGCTCGCGAGCCCGACGATGTCCCCGGTCATCGAGCCGGAGGCAATGCCTCCTTGGAGAAAGGCAGCGTCCACCTTCTGCTTCTCGAGGAGGGACAGATTCTTCACGGCGCCTTCGGTCTCGACGATCTCGAGCTCGAAGCCCTCCTCTCGGAAGATCTCTTGAAACCGCCTCGCCAGCCCGTAGTACGCGCCCGTCGCGGGGCCGGCCGCAATGCGCATCTTCTCGGGCGGTGCCGGTCGGACGAACTGGGCCGCAATCACGAACGCCAGGATCGTCACCAGGACGGACGGGCCGAAGATCTTCCAACCGAAGCGTCGCCTCGACTTCTCGTTCTCTTTCAATTCGATCCTCTGGGTGTGTTGGGTGCCGTGCTCGTGACGAGTACCTCATCGGTGCAGCATGCGCTGGAGCCAGGTCTGCTTCGGCGGAGGCGGTGGAAGGTGCTCGGCGAGCGGGGGCCAGCTCGAGGTGACGACCGTCTCGTTGCCATCCGTCGCCTTCAGGCACGCCAAGGCCTTCGTACGCAAGAGCTCCTTGGAGGCGTGAGCTGTCGCGTCCGAGTGGTCCGTCGGCAAGTCCTCCGCGCTCGGTGCGACCAGCCGAATCTCACTCACACCCAGCTTCACCAGGGCACGGGCGGTCTCGGGCAGCCACGCGATCGTCTCCATCAGCAAGGGGATCTCGGCGATCCATGGCCTGGCCTTGCGACGACACTCTTCCGAGAGAGCCTCGAGGCTCATGAGCATCTGCTCGGTGTCTCGGTCCGGATACATCTCACGCAACAGCGAGGGCTCCTCGCTGGAGACGGTCACGCAAAGAGCCCCTCGCCGCGCCTTCTTCAGCTGCTCGAGAAGCTCCTCTCTGGAGAAGAGCGAGATTCGATGTTCCTTCACCCGGGGGATCCCTGTCGCGAATTCGGTTCAAAGGAGTGAGACTCGGCCGCTGAACGGGTCGTTATTCTGAGGGCCGAGGCCGTTTCTAGCCAGATTCCTGTCGATGCCAAAGGAGCGCACCATGAGCCAGTCTCCCGACCAGATGGCCGAGAAGATGATCGCGAACCTCCCCGAGAAGACCGGGAAGTCCCTCGAGCAATGGCTGAAGGTCGTCGAGAAGTGCGGGGAGTCCAAGCATGGGGCGATCGTGAAGCACCTCAAGACGGAGCACGGGATGACGCATGGCTTCGCGAACCTCGTCGCCCACAAGGCGCTCGCGAGCGATGCCGGCTCGGCCGACTCGACCGACGACCTCGTCGAGGCGCAGTACAGCGGCGCGAAGGCCGGACTGCGACCGATCTACGACGCGCTCATCCAGGCCGTGAAGAAGTTCGGCAGCGATGTCGAGATCTCCCCGAAGAAGAGCTACGTCAGCCTCCGGAGGAAGAAGCAGTTCGGGCTGATCCAGCCTTCGACGAAGACCCGAGTCGACGTCGGCCTCAACCTCGGCGATGCGGCGACCACCGACCGTCTCGAAGCATCGGGCTCCTTCAACCAGATGGTCTCTCACCGCGTCCGCCTCGAGTCGAAGAAGGACGTCGACGCGGAGCTCATCGCCTGGCTGAAGCAAGCCTACCAGCGTTGAAGCACCAGAGCCCGCGCGACCGTCATCAGAGCCCGCGCGACCGTCATCAGAGCCCGCGCGACCGAAACGGAGAGGGAGTAGGGAACGGGAGCCCGCTTCCTCGACGTCACTGACGATCGAGCCAGAAGGCGCGGAGCAAGGGGCCGCTCGGAGTGCGCTTGCTCTTGGCAAGGGTTGCGCGCCGGTCCTGAGCCCGCGCGACCGATAGCTGCTGGACACTTGAAAGTTGTAAGTCGGACGTTGAGCCGTTGAACGTTCGCCCCTGCCCAAGCTCGCTCGGGCCGAGCTCTTTCCGATCGACTCGGTCTCTGGCTCGCTCGACTTGGGCACTCCGTCCGAGGTGCCCTGCAACTGAGAATCGTTCTCAGATAAGTGTTGATATCGATTCTCAGTCGCATTAGCTTCGCCCGCCGCGATCGGGCCCGCTGCCTGATCGGCCGGAAGACATCGGCGCGTCGCGCCGCTCGCACGGAAAGACCGCTGTCGGCACGCACGGTCTCTGGTGGAGCTCACCGGGCCCCGGCGCGGCGGACCGGCGCGCCGATCTTTCTTCTCTCGACCCTTCGATAGGATTCCCATGGCCCGTCCGTCCTCGATCAAGATCGATCGCTGCCCCGCCGGCTGCTTTCACGTCCACATCGGACCCGTGAGCCTGCGCCTGTCCCCGGACGAGCTCTCCCGATTCGCGCGCGAGGTCTGGCGAGCGCTCGAGGAGCATGATCGCACCTTGCCGGACTCGATCGACGAGCACGGGACCTTTCACCGAAGCCTCGGCGTCGACGCCGCGCCTTCCAAAGAAGGATGTGATTCGTGATCCGCCCCAACGTCGCGCTCCCATCCGCGCCGGAAGCCATCCCCACGCGGCTGCCCTTGCCGAGGCGCCGACCCGCTCCGAAGGCGCGCTTCCTCACGCTCGTGCGCCGGGTCCATCTCTACTCCGGCCTCCTCCTCCTGCCGTGGGTGCTCCTCTATGGGGTGACGGCATTCCTCTTCAATCATCCCGAAGCGTTCTCCGATCGCGAATCCCGCGCGCTGCCCGCCGGCGAGATTGCCGCACTCTCTGAGCTGCCCGAGCCCGAGGTGTGGGCTCGGGAGATCGTCGCGAAGATGCGGGAGGACAATCCCGGCGTCGATCTGGAGCTGGTCGAGGATCGGGACATCGAGGTCCGAGGCTCGCTCAGGCTCACGTTGCAGACCGAAGGGCAGCGGAGCGACCTTCGCTACGAACCCGGCGCCGACGATGCCGAGTTGTTCCATTCGGGGACCGGCGAGAAGCGAGAGGCCCCGGCCTTCGCTCGGTCGCGAGGCTTCCGGTCGCAAGAGGACGTCTTCGACCGCATCGAGCAGCAGACGGCCAGCTTCGTCGGCTTCGCCGAGAATGACATCGAGCGCAGCCAGCTCCGAGCGCCGACCCTCCGGTTCTGGATGAGCGAAGGGGACCGGCTCTGGCGAGTGTCACACGACCCGGTGAGGGGATCGGTCCAGGCCGAGCCCGCGGACGCGATCGGGGAAGACTTCAGCACACGTCGATTCCTGCTGCGCCTCCACACCGCGCACGGGTTCCCGGCGGAGGCCACGACCGCGCGATTCGCCTGGGCCGTCCTGGTCGACCTCATGGCGGGCGCGATGGTGGTCTGGGGATTGTCCGGTGTCTTGATGTGGTGGCAGCTCAAAAGGCTCCGGTGGGCCGGCTTCTTCTGCCTCGTCTCGAGCCTCGTCGGAGCCGGCCTCTTGGGCGTCGCCATGTTCGGAATGATGCAATGAGTTAAGCAGCCTTCGAAGCGCCGGTTTCAGACACCGTCGGTTTCGATCAGGATCGGTGGTACCTTTTGACGCTCTGGGAAGAGCAACGGCTCTTCAGCTCCTATCGACATCGAGAGAGGCAGTCCCGTGAGACGAATCCTGTGTGCGAGCCTGCTGGTCCTGACGAGTGGGATGGCCGTCGGTCAAGACTCGGGCTGGACGAGCTTCCGCAATGGCGGCCAGTCCCACGCCGCCGCCGAGGCGCTGCCTCTCACCTGGTCTTCCGAGAGCCTCGCCTGGCGAGTGACCGTGCCGGGGCAGGGGCAGTCCAGCCCGGTGATCCACGGCGACCGCGTCTTCGTCACCTCGACGTCGGGCCCGCAGAAGGAGACGCTCTTCGTCTCCTGCCTCGAGCTCTCGAGCGGGCAAGTCCTCTGGCGCCGCGAGCTTTCGTCCTCTCATCCGGAAGAGCTGACCGACATGCGCTCGAAGAGTGCTCCGACGCCGCTGGTGGACGGGGAGCGCGTCTACGCGTTCTTCGAGAGTGGCGACCTCTTCGCCTTCGATCATCGCGGAGAGACACAGTGGCACCGGGACCTGGCGAAGGACCTCGATGCCTTCCAAGGCAACCACGGTCTGGGGACATCGCCGGCTTGGAGCGAGGCGGGCGTGCTCATCTGCCTCGATCACGAGGGCCCTAGCCTCTTGATGTGCCTCGATCATGAGACCGGTGACACCCTTTGGAAGACCACCCGGAAGTCTCGTTCTTCCTGGACGAGCCCGATCGTGACGGGTGATCAAGTCGTGGTCAGCTCCAACGGCTCGGTCGATGCCTATGCGGTCGCCAGCGGCGAACGGCTTTGGAGCCTCGGTGAGATCGAGGGCAATACGGTCGCCTCGGCAACACCGGTCGGCGAGGGCTTCTTGATCGCGTCCTCAGCCAAAGCGTTCAACCTCTTCCTGAGCATCGGGGCCGAAGGTGGACCGACGGTCCGCTGGCGAGCGGAAGAGGTCGGCGCCAGTGGCTTCGCCTCGCCGGTCGCCAACAAAGAACGCGCGTTCTGGGTCGCAAAGTCCGGCGTCCTCTACTGCATCGATCTGAAGTCCGGGGAGTCGATTTGGCGTCACCGCCTCCCCGACTCGGCATGGGCCACGCCCATCCTCGGAGCCGGTCGTCTCTACATCTTCTGCGTGGACGGGACGACGATCGTCCTCGACCCGACTGCCGACGAGCCCCGCGTGCTCGCGACCAACGCCGTGCCCACCGAGACGAGGATCTACGGAGTCGCCGCGACCGAAGGCACCCTGATCCTCCGCACCGAGACCGAGCTCGTCGCGGTGCGCCAGTAGAGTCGGAGTGCGCAAGCCGAGCGAGGAGGAGGCTCTGATTCGCGGAGACGTCCAAACTCGAGCGAGCTTGCGCCTGCTCGCCAAGTCGGGAGTGCGCAAGCCGAGCGAGGAGGAGGCTCTGATTCGCGGAGTAGGCCAAACTCGAGCGAGCTTGCGCCAGCGCGCCAAGTCGGAGTGCGCAAGCCGAGCGAGGAGGAGGCTCTGATTCGCGGAGAAAGCCAAACTCGAGCGAGCTTGCGCCTGCGCGCCACGCACGGAGTGCGCAAGCCGAGCGAGGAGGAGGCTCTGATTCGCTGAGAAGGCCAAACTCGAGCGAGCTTGCGCCATCGCGCCAAGTCGGGAGTGCGCAAGCCGAGCGAGGAGGAGGCTCTGATTCGCGGAGAA
>JAVJTD010000308.1:0-43598 GCA_040219065.1 Planctomycetota bacterium | reverse complement strand
CTCGAACTTCAACCGGCGCGTCACCTTGACAGCTCACGAGCTCGGGCACAACTGGTCGTCCCACGTCTCGAGGAACGGCGTGGCGATCGAGGCCGGCGCCGGCTCGGAAGGCGTGCACGAGGTCGAATTGCTGAAGGAGATGATCTGCGCGGCCGAGTTGATGCCGAAGTTCGGCAGTCCGATGCCATTGCAGCCACCCAGCCCCGAGCACATGATGTGGCAGTCGCCGTCGCCGTTGCAGTGCGGGGCCGACCAGTTGTGCCCGAGCTCGTGAGCTGTCAAGGTGACGCGCCGGTTGAAGTTCGAGGTGAATCGCGACTCGGACAGGCCGTACGAGCGAGGCCCCGAGCAAATCGTCCCCACCCAGGCGACGCCGATCGTGCCGCCATTGATGTTCTTGCCGGTCATCAGGTGAGCGATGTCGCGGTGGATGCCGCCGTGATTCGCCGCCCAGTAGTTCTCGAACTGATCGAGCAGCGTACCGGCATCCGACGAAGAGTACGGATCCGGCTCGGAGGTCCGCACGATGATGGTCGAGAGCTCGTAGGTGATGTTGACGTCTCGCTCATAGACCGTGACGACACCGTTGAGGATGTTCTCGATGTCATTGACCGTCGCGCTGACGGAGCTACCGTTCTTGGCCCAGAACTCGCGATCGGCGTCGAAGGCGATCTGACAGACCTTGTCGCCGATTCCCGAGGTCGTTGGCGGCGCTGGCTGCCCGGACTGCTCGATCTGAGGCAGCAGGTCATTGCCACAGTGCCAGTCGCCATCCCGCACGTCCTCACTGACGTAGACGACCGACCATCCAGGACGTCCCGGGGCGGGCTGCACGGCCCACGCGCTCCCGTCGTCGAGAAGGATGAGGGCGGTCAGCTCCGTGCCACTCCAGCTCGCCGCGACGCGCCCGGACACCGAGCCCTCGAGGTACCCTTGATAGGTCTGGGGAGCCGGCACCTCGACCGGTCGCAACGTACCGTCCACTCCTGGCACCAGCACCTCGAAGTGATCCCCGCGCAGGGACACCCGGTGCAGCACGAGACCGAAGGTCTCGCCGCCCAGCCGGACGTTTGCGTGCAAGGCCGGGCCTGCCGCAGAGACATCGATCTTCTGAAGGTCCCCGCGATCGAGATCGAGCTGCTCGAGCACGTCGGGCGGGGCCGGGAGCCAGGTGGGACTCTCCGACGCGGCGAGGGCGACGCCGGCCGTCAGGGTCAGGAAGACCCAAATGACGAGCGTGCGTTCGATGGACTGCATTCTCTTCTCCTCCAGGTTCGGTCATGACGTCTCGACGGTCACCCTCGGTGAGAGCGCTTGGTCGAAACGGGATTTCGCTAGCGGAACGATGGGCTCGAGGGGGAGAGCTCGCCCCTTCCCCTGCGCCCACGTGGGCCTCTCCGAGGTCACATCCGGTAGCCAGATTCCGAACCGGAAGGACAGGCAAGCAGAGCTCCTGCACAGAGCTACGTTTTTTTCGGCGCAGGGTTCCCGGCCCTGCGGCAGACCGCGGCTCCGGTCCTTGTGACGCATCCCGGTCCACTCCGTGTTCCCAAGAGTCCCTCGCACTGGAAGGATCGAGCGTTATCATGCGGGCACGGGGCGCACCGACGCTTCGAGACTCCCGATTGCATTGGAGGAAGCCATCGTGCGGCACGCAACGCTCTCGCTCGCCATCGCTCTGACAGCCCTCATGGCCTGCGGCTCCGAGGAGACCCCGGCCGAAGAAGGAGCGCCGATCGCGACCCTGCTCGAAGAGGTGCCGCTGATCGACGGACACAACGACGTGCCATGGCAGTATCGAACGCGGGTCCAGAATCACCTCGCCCAGATGGACCTCGCCACCGACCTACGTGGCTTGGACAAGCCGATGCACACCGACATCCCGCGGCTTCGGCAGGGCGGTGTCGGGGGGCAGTTCTGGTCGGTCTACATCCCGGTCGGACTCGGCGGTCCGGGTGCGGTCCGAGCGACACTCGAGCAGATCGACCTCACCAAGCGCCTGGTCGAGCGGTACGCGGACACCTTCGAGCTCGCCATGACGGCGGACGACATCGAGCGCATCCACGCCGCCGGCAAGATCGCCTCGCTCATGGGCATGGAAGGCGGCCACTCGATCGAGAGCTCCCTCGCCGCGCTGCGTCAGCTCTACGCCGCCGGTGCTCGTTACATGACGATCACGCACTCGAAGAACACCGACTGGGCGGACTCGGGCACCGACGATCCCGAGCACGACGGCCTGACCCGCTTCGGCCGCGAGGTCATTCGCGAGATGAATCGCATGGGCATGCTCGTCGATCTCTCTCACGTCTCGAAGAAGACGATGCACGACGCACTCGACGTCACCGAGGCGCCGGTCATCTTCTCCCACTCCTCCGCGCGCGGCGTGACCGATCATCCCCGCAACGTGCCCGACGAGATCCTCACGCGCCTGAAGGAGACCGACGGCGTCGTGATGGTGACCTTCGTGCCCGGCTACGTCTCCGACGGAGCCAAGCAACACCGTGACGATCGCGAAGCCGAGCAGAAAAGGCTCCAGGCCGAGTTGGGCGAAGGCAGCGAGGAGCTCGAAGCCGCCATGAGCCGCTGGGACGATTCGAACCCCGAGCCCAAGGCGACGCTCGCCGATGTCGCCGATCATATCGACCACATCCGGCGAGTGGCCGGGGCGAGCCACGTGGGCCTCGGCGGAGACTACGACGGCATCACCACCGTGCCGGTCGGCCTCGAAGACGTCTCGAAGTACCCCGATCTCCTCGAAGAGCTCCGTCGCCGAGGGTACTCGGACGATGAGCTGCGAGGCATCATTGGTAAGAACTTGCTCCGCGTCCTGCGCGGGGTCGAAGAGGTGGCCGCCCGGCTCCAGAAGGAGCGCCCCGCCAGCGATGCCCTGATCGACGAGCTGGACGGCTCGGATCAAGGGCGCTGAACACTCTCGAGGATGGGGAGATCCCAATGAAGCGCACCCGATTCACGACATTGGACACATGGGGCGAGCTCCAGCCCGACCGCCGGATCGACTTCAACGGCTTCTTCTGGCGACGAGCTGCGGGCAACGTGCTGATCGACCCGATGACGCCCACCGACCTTTGCCGCTCGGTCGTCGCGGAGTCCGGCGGTGCCCGGTGGATCCTTCTCACCAACCACGATCACTGGCGCAGCACGTCCGAGTGGCGCGAGCTGACCGGTGCCGAGATCGTCGCCCCTCGAGGGGACCGGGAACGGTTCCAGGACCACGCCGCGCAGGTCGCGCACTGGTTCGGCAGCGATCAGCCCCTCCCTGGCAACCTCGCCGAGGACGTCGTCCCCACCATCATTCGAGGCGGGAAATCCGAGGTCGAGGCAGCGTTCCTGCTCGGCCCGCTCAACGTGCTGCTCTTCGGGGATGTCGTGCGCTCCCACGCCTGCGGCGAGCTTCGCCTGCTGCCCGAAGAGAAGCTGAGTGATCCCGACCTCGTGCGCGAGACGTTGCCGAGAGACTTCGCGGCGCCCCTCGAGGCGATCCTGCTCGGCGACGGCGACAGCTTGTTCCGCGGTGCCGAGATCACTTACCGGGACTTCCTCGCCGCGCTCGATCTCGCTAGTGACGTGGAAGACTGACGGTCTCGTGCACGAACCGCCCGAGCTCCCCTTCTCGATCGCCACGGCCCGCTCACAGCTTCGCAGCGGCGAGCTGTCGCCGGTCACGCTGGTCGAATTGCTCCTCGAACGGATTTGTCGTCTCGATCCGATGCTCGGGGCGTTCACTTCGGTGTTCGAAGCCGAGGCGCGCCAAGAGGCGAAGCGATGCCGGGAAAGGCTCGAGGCTGGAGACGACGCTCTCTTGCTGGGCATTCCGATCGCCATCAAGGACCTGATCGACGTCGCCGGCAAGGCGACCACGTGTGCCTCGCGGGTCCGCGCCGGACACCTGGCCTCACAGGACGCGGCCCTGATCACGAAGCTACGTGCCGCCGGCGCGATTCTGCTCGGCAAAACCAATCTCCACGAGATGGCCTTCGGCATCACCACGCAGGTGTCTTGCTTCGGGCCCGCGCGAAATCCCTGGCAGCCGGACCACATCACGGGCGGCTCCAGTGGCGGCTCGGCGGCCGCGCTCGCGGCGGGCCTCACGCTCGGCGCCATCGGCACCGACACCGGAGGCTCCATCCGGATTCCCTCCTCCCTTTGTGGCACGATCGGGATCAAGCCGACTCATGGGCGCGTGTCCTGCCGAGGTGTCTGGCCGCTGTCGTGGACGCTCGATCATGCCGGACCGATGGCGAGGACGGTCGAAGATGCCGCTTGGATCCTCGAGGCGCTCGACGGCTTCGATGCCGGGGATCCCATGAGCCGCAAGCTGCCGCCGTTTCGTGCTGCTGAAGCACTGGCGCTGCCGGTTCGAGGGCTGCGAGTGGGCATCGATCGCGCCTGGTGTGATGAGCAGCTCACCGGCCCGGTCCGTTCAGTCTTCGAGCTTGCCCTGAGTGCACTGGAGAGCGCGGGCCTGACGCTCGTTCCCATCGAGATACCGGAGCGGGACGTCGCTCAGAGCATCTCGCTCACGCTGCTCCGCGGCGAGGCTTGGGCGGTGCATGAGGAGCTGCTGGCGTCCTTTGAGGATGCCTACCTCCCAGAGACACGTCTGCGCCTCGAGGAGTGCTGCCACCTGACGGCCGCCGACCAGGCGCGCGCGATGCGCTATCGCCTCGAGTACGGGCGCCAGGCCGAGTCACTCCTCGAGTCGGTCGATCTGCTCGCCACACCGACCACGCCGTGCACCGCACCTGTGAGTAGTGCCGAGCACGTCGACCTCCTCGGCGGCCAACGCGAGGCGATCCGCCCATTGCTCACGCGCTTCATGCGTCTCTTCAACCTATTGGGCTGGCCGGCACTGAGCCTCCCGATCGGGCGCGATGATCTGGGCTTACCCATCGGCCTCCAGTTCGCCGCAGGCCCTGGAGACGAAGCGCGCCTCGTCACGGCCGCCGCCGCGCTGGAGACTGCTTTGGGAATGCCGCGAATGCTCGCCAGCCCGACCACTGAGTTGAAGCCCGGGCAAGGACGGGAAGCGACCAACGAGCCATGAGCCTCATTCTCGACGGTGCACCCGAGCCCGCGCGACCGAAACGGGAAGGCGCCATCGAGTTGGAAGCGGCTGACTCGACGGCACTGACCACCGACTTGAAAGGCGCCGAGCGAGGGGCGCATTCGGAGCACACTGTCCCGCCGGCTCAGTGCGCCCCCACTCGACCTGCGGATCCATGAACATTCGAAGAGTGGGCCATCTGTGCCGGGAACGGATTGCCAAGAGTGGGCCATTTGTGCCGGGAACGGATTGCCAAGAGTGGGCCATCTGTGCCGGGAACGGATTGCCAAGAGTGGGCCATCTGTGCCGGGAACGGATTGCCAACTCGAGGCATTGGAAGCCGGGCGTGCCGGATTGACGAGTCGGCGAACCAACGCAAACGGCCCGAGCCAATGGCCCGGGCCGCTCGGTGAGACCATCTATCGGCGGAATCAGCCGAGGTTCTTCTCGGCGAACTCCCAATTGATGAGGTTCCACCACGCTTCGATGTACTTCGGGCGCGCGTTGCGGTAGTCGATGTAGTAGGCGTGCTCCCACACATCGCAGGTGAGGATCGGCGACTTGCCGTCGCGCAGCGGATTGCCGGCATTGCCGGTGGTCTCGATGGCGAGGGCACCGTCGGCGCCCTTGACGAGCCAGGCCCAGCCGGAGCCGAACTGTCCAGCGGCGGCCTTGCTGAATTGCTCGCGGAAGGCATCAAAGCTGCCAAAGGCCTTGTTGATCGCTTCACCGATCTTGCCACTGGGCGAGCCGCCGCCGCCCGGGCTCATGCTGTTCCAATAGAAGGTGTGGTTCCACACCTGAGCGGCGTTGTTGAAGATGCCGCCTTCTTGGGTCTTGATGAGATCTTCGAGGGACTTGTTCTCGAGATCGGAGCCGCCAGTCAAGTTGTTGAGGTTGTTGACGTAAGCGGCGTGGTGCTTGCCGTAGTGGAACTCGAGCGTCTCGTTCGAGATGTGCGGAGCGAGCGCATCCTTCGAGTAAGGCAGGTCAGGCAGGGAGAAAGGCATAGGTGGACTCCGTCCTTCGATGATGTCGCCGGGCGGTCGGGCTTCGGATGATGTCCCACCAGCGGCCCGCGCCAGCCCCCACTTCGCGGCGACGTGACGATTCACTTCGCAAAGAAACGCGGATTGTAGTGGCTGATGGCCAGAGTCGCCACCGTTTCTGATCGCGCGTCCGGGCGGCGGCGAACCGGACGTCGTTCGGTCCGCCCAGCCTGCGTCTCAAGTGCGCCGAACGCGGTCGAGCTTCTCTTGAAACCTCGCCCAGGCCCTCGAGAAGACGGAGCGGGCCGTCGCCTCGTTGTCCAGCCCGAGCTCCTTGGCGATGTCGCGGTAGGAGAGCCCACTGAGCCGGCGCTGAATGATGATCTCGCGATCGCGCTCCTCGAGCGTCAAGAGCACCTCTTCGAGCTGCGTCTCCAGCTCGTGACCGACGGCATGCTGACTGGGAGTCGCGCCCGGGCCGGCGAAGACGGAGTCGGAGAGGGTGGTATGACCGAGCTCGCCGAGGCTCTTCACCTTGCCGCCGCCCCGCTTCTTGGCCTTCTGTCGCCGCAGGTGATCGAGGACGTTGTTGTGGGCGAGGCGTCCGAGCCAATGACGGAAGGAGGCCTCGCTGGTCTGGTCCAAGCGATCGAGGCTTTGGAAGGCATCGAGCAAGGACTCCTGCACGATGTCCTCGAGATCGGCGCACTCGTGCTGCCGGCGCCCCAGCCGGAGGGCGACCACCTGCCGCGTCCACGGCAGGTAGCGGAGGAACAGGTCGTTGAGCGCTCGGCTGTCGCCGCCTTGGGCTGCCGAGACCAGGTGCAAGGTCTTCTCGAAGTCGTCGCTCATGAGGCTCTCAGAAGATGTACTGGTAGCTGAACACGACGCCCGCAGTGATGAGGGAGATGTCGGTCTTGCGCGGGACGGGCGTGCCGAACAGGTTGCTCGGGTCGTCGGAGGTGAAGTCGACCGATGGTCCGAACAGGCGTCCTGTCCCGAACCCGACCGTCGCGCCGACGGTGATGATCGAGCTCTCGCCGCGATGGGACAACCCCGTGATGAAGTTGTACACGTCGACGCTGCTGCGTGTCACGAACGGCTGGCGCAACGCCACCGACTTCTTGAGCTCGCCTTGCTCGATCGGTGAGAAGTCCGTCCAAAAGCCGAAGTAGCCGGTGTTCGCCTCGTCGAAGTGGTGCTCCACGCCGAGGGAGACGTTGATCACCTCCTGGCGAGCGTCGTAGAAGGTCAGCAGCGGACTGGAGCTGTTGCCCGACTCGAGCGGCACTCCCTGGTAGAACGGCTCGAACGGGTTCACGTCGACCACGGCTCGCTTCTTCAGACGATCCCAGTACTGAATCGATGTGGCGACGGTCCAGCTCTCGGCGAAGTCCCACTCGATACCGAAGTCGGCGTGAAACGGCACGCGGTAGTTGGTGTCCCGTCCCCGCTGCCGGCCGACACCGTAGAGGCTCCCGAGCGAGTCATCCGCGCGGACGATGCCATTGGTGATGATCTCCTCCTGGAACACTTCGCCCCGGCCGACGATTCGCCGGCTGGGCGTGGAGGCCGTGAATCCGAAGCGGAGGGGCTCTGCGACCTCCCAGGCGACCCCGAAGCGGAGAAAGTACGAGAACTGGTAGAAGTCGAGCACGCGATCCCGCGACAGCGAGATCGGCAAGGTCGGCGAGGGAGAGAGTGTCGCGGAGAACTGGTCGACGACGCGGTGCTGGCGGTAGGAGATGATCGGGCTCACCCCGAAGGACACGTGGTCCCCGGCGCGGTAGGCAAAGCCAGCGGAAGCCCAATACTCGGCGGCGCTGATCGAGTTGTTGATGCGGCCCGAGAACTGCTCCGTGCCCGGGAAGTCCGGACCCGATAGAAAGTCGTTGGTCCTTCTCGTCAGATCCTGAATGCCGACCTCTCGCTTCTGGAAGCTGGTCAACCCGACCGCGAGCTGGAATCGGTTCTCGTCGTCGATCGCGATGTGGCGTGCCAGAAGAAGAGGAATCAGGTCGATCGAAGACGTGTCGACGTTTTCACCTTCGCCGACGAGGTCCCGGAAGTCGGTGGATTCCCAGCGAACGGCCTGAGCCGAGAGGTCGAAGCCATCCTCCGCAGAGAACGCCAGACCGGCCGGGTTGTAGAAGATGGCCGAGGCATCGCGCGCTCCGGCGACCGCCGCACCGCCGAGCATCGCCGACCGCGTGCCGCGTTGAAAGCTGTTGTAGTTCAGCTCCTGTCCGAGGGCCGCTGTGCACAGCCAGCCGATGACGGCGGTAGCGATCGCACACGACAGAGGCTTCATCGAGCGACGTCTCCTCGCTTCGGGTTCGGGGTCTCAGGCGTAGCCGAATTCTTGGAGAGGATTGCGCTCGAGCACCCAGTAAAAGGCGAGGGTTCCGAGCACGCTGTGGACGAGGGCGAGCGGCAGGATAGCCCGGTCCCTCAGAAACAGCCAGGTCCAAGGCAGCCCCGCGAGCGCGCACAAGGCGGCGAGCTCGAAGTCCGGTAGATGGGCAGCTCCAAAGGCGAGCGGCGCGATGGTCAGGAGCCATCCGCGACGAGCGCCGAGCGTCTCCAGGTCGGCTACGAGAATTCCCTGGAGCACGAACTGCTGGATCGCCGACCAAACCGGATAACCGAGGAAGATCCAGATCGACGACGTCGGGAGCCCTCGCCATCCCTGGACGACACGGTAGGTGGCGAGCGCCAAGAGGCCGATCCCGAGCACGAGCCCGGCGTTTCGCCAGGCGGCTGCTCGATCGGAGGGCCGCAGCCCCCAGCGCGCCCAGGATTGCGGGTCCCGCTTCACGATCCGGGCGAGGTGCAGTCCCCAGAGGAGGACGAGCGCGACGAGCGCGACGACCTTCAGATCGAGAAGGTTCTCGCAAATCCAGAAGAGGACCACGCTCGCGAGGAGGCTCGCCAGCTCGACTCGGGCTCGTTGGATCTCACTGAGAGGAGTCACCCTGGAATCGAGAGCAGGTCTGCGCTCTGGCACTTGGCCTCCCCTCCCGATATGCTGGGCGGATTCGGTCGCTCCGCGCTCAAAGGAGCGATTCCAGCATGGAGTCTTTGCATGGCGCCGCGAGCGCGGATGGACAGCTTCGGGCTGACTGACATCGGTCGGCAGCGCGAGATCAACGAAGATCAATTCCTGATTGCCGACCTCACCAAATCCGCTGCGATTCGTCAATCGAGCATGGGTTTGGAGATCGATCCGGCGTCGCGAGAAGAGCAACCGGCCGGTCAGCTCCTGGTCGTCGCCGACGGCATGGGCGGACACGCGGCCGGCGAGATCGCCAGTGCGCTGGTGACCAAGACGCTCGTCGAGTCGATCGTCCTGGAGAAAGGAAAGAGCTCCTTGCTCGAGCTGCCCGATGAGGAGCTCATCGAGCAGCTCCAAGCCACGCTGCAGCGCTGCCAGGAAGCGATCCTCGAGGAGTCGAAGGCCGTTCCCGAGCGGCGCGGCATGGGGACCACACTCACGATGGCGTTCGTCGTCGGGATGAAGGTCTTCGTCGTGCACGTCGGCGACAGCCGCTGCTACCTCTACCGCACCGGAGAGCTCGAGCAGGTGACGACGGATCACACCATCGCCCAGCAGCTCGTCGAGAGCGGCAAGCTCGCGCCCGAGGAAGCGCGAGACTCCCACTGGAGCCATCTGCTCGTCAACGCGCTCGGCGGCAGCGAGGACATCCTGTCCCCGGAAGTCCAATGGGCCGACCTCGAAGACGGTGACGTCTTGCTCCTCTGTACGGATGGACTGACTCAGCATCTCACCGACGCGGAGATCCTGAAGGTCCTCGATGGCGAGAAGTCGATCGAGAAGGCATGTCAGCAGCTCGTCCGTGCAGCGAACGACGGCGGGGGCACCGACAACATTACGGCGGTGGTGGCACGGTTCGAGCTGGTCGCGAGCTGACTCGTGCCTGCCGATCCGACTCCGGCAAGAGCCTCGCTGCGCCTCGGACCTCTTGACGTTTCGCCGCCGGTCGTCCTCGCCCCGATGGCCGGCATCACGAACTGGGCGTTTCGCTCGATCTGCCGCGAGCACGGCGCCGGCCTCTACGTCAGCGAGATGATCGTCGCGAGGCCGCTCGTCAATCGAGATCGCAAGGCACTCCAGCTCGCCGCCTTCGGGCCGGATGAGACACCGCGGAGCTTGCAGCTCTACGGCGTGGATCCCGGTGTGCTCGGCGAAGCCGTGCGGTGGCTGGTCTCCGAAGGTCGCGTCGATCACATCGACCTCAACTTCGGATGCCCGGTCCCGAAGGTGACGCGCAAAGGCGGCGGCGCCGCGATCCCGCTCAAGCCGAAGCTGTTGGACGCCTTGGTGAGGTCGGCCACCGAGGCGGCCGGCCCGGTCCCCGTCACGATCAAGATGCGCCTCGGCATCGACGATCAGTGGGAGTCCTTTCTCGAAGCGGGTCGGATCGCCGAGCAAGCCGGCGTCGCGGCGGTCGGTCTACACGCGCGCACGGCGGCTCAGCTCTACTCGGGACGAGCCGACTGGGAGCGCATCGCCCAGCTCAAGCAGCACATCCGCTGCCCGGTTCTGGGCAACGGCGACATCTGGACCGCCGAGGATGCCCTCCGGATGGTGTCAGAGACGGGCTGCGACGGCGTGATCGTCGGACGCGGATGCCTCGGACGGCCTTGGTTGTTCCGCGATCTGAGTCGGGCCTTCGCCGGCCTCTCGCCCTTGCCACCGCCCCGAAGCGGCGAAGCGGCTCAGCAGCTCAAAGAGCACGCCAAGCGCCTGGCGAGCTGGCTGAGCGAGCGGACCGCTCTCCGCCAGATGCGAAGGCACGCGCTGTGGTATCTCGCCGACTACCCCTCGGGCGCACGGCTCCGGCCCGAGCTGACCCGCATCGAGACCTTGAGTGATCTCGATCGCGCGCTCGAGACGCTCGATCCCGATGAGGTCCTCCCAGAAGAGACGCTGGCTCGCCCGCGTGGCAAGATGGGTGCCCCGCAGAAGGTCGCCCTCCCCCATCGTTACCTCGAGCAGCTCGACGACGCCGAGCCGCCCCCACCCGAAGCCGAGCTCGCGACGTCCGGGGGCTGAGCGATTCAGTCTAGCCGGGTGGTAGTCACCGAGCCCCGGAGCTCGGCGCGGAGCCCACTCGCCTCGAGGGACAGCTCCTCGGGCGAATGCAGCTCCGAAGGTTCCTTCATTTGAATACGAAGTGGACCACGCCCGATCTCGAGCCGGCAATCCGCCGACGAGCCGCGCCCACGCACGGTGAGATCGATCGCCCCCAACCCGCAGGTCGCCTCGAGCCTGGCCAGGATCTTCGGCACCTCGATCCGAATCTCCCCTCGCCCCACCTCGATTCGGGTCTCCGATCGCAGAGGGGCACGGGATCGAAGCTCCACCTGGCCAGTGCCGATGCGGGCCTCGAGCGGTGTCGAACCCGATTCGCAGACCAACCGGCCGCGCTCGATCAGACACGCCACTCCAATCCGGCGATCGACACGCAGCTCGAGCCAGACGTCCGAGGTCGCCGGAGACGAGCGCCGCTGGCGAACGTGACACCGGTCTTCCTCGAAAGTCACCTCGGTCTCGGCGAGCCAACGGCGGGCCATCGAGCTGGTCGCTGCATGCACCACCAGAGCCGTCTCCGCTGCGGGTCGAATCCACACCGTGCCACGATGCTCGATCGAGAGACGGGTCCAGTCGGCTCGATCGAGCTGCCAAGGGACGCGTGCCCACCCCGTCGGAGCCGAGATGGGCTCAGTGGACTCGGTGCCGGCGCACACCCACACGGCGCCGCCGGTCGCTGCCAGGAGGAGTCCCGCCGCGCCGATCGCGAGACGCGAGCGCCTCGCCGTCAGATCGGGAGTCGCGAGCAGGTCCCGAATGCGGCGCTCGAGCTCCGGAGCGCGTGCGAATGCGCTCGCCCCTCTCACCGAGCCGGTGCTGGTCCGCGCCACATCCACCAGATGACTCGCGTAGTCGACCTCGTCCAGCTCGGCATGATGAATCGCGTCGCGATCACACAGACGCTCACTCGTGCTCGCCTGCCACTTCACCAACGCAAGGACGATCGGATGGAACCAGAACGTCAGCCGCAGGAGCGTCGACAGGCAAGCGAGCCAACGGTCTCCATTCTTCCAGTGCGCGAGCTCGTGAAACAGGACCGCGCGACGCCTCTCTGGTGACCACTGGTCCCTGTCGAGCGGCAGGAGGATCTCCGGTCGCAGGAGGCTGGTCACCGCGGGAGCGCCACTCCAGCTCGTGACGAGCAGCCGAGGGCGCCTCGAGATCGAGAACCGAGCCCGACCGGCCGCGAGGATCGCGATCCAGTCCGTGTCCTCGCACGGTACAGCGCAGCGACGGATCCGCTGCAGCCGAGTGAGACCGACGACCCACCGGGCGGCACCGGCGAGGACGCCGAGCAGCCAGACGGCGACGATGGTCCGGGTCCAAGGAAAGGACGAGCTCTCCCTGAGGAGGATTGGCACTGCCTCGGGCACCGCCCTGCTCGAGGAGAGAGGGGCCACCTCGATCTCGAAGGCCGGCGACTCGGTGCGCCAATCGAACGCCCAGAGGGATTGCGGAGCGCCCGGCATGGTCAAGGGGACGACACAGGCGAAGCTGGCAACCGCGAGACCGATGCGCGCGGCGAAAGCCTGCTCCCGAGATCGGTGTCGCCCCGAGAAGCAGATCCAAGCTGCAACCCAGGCGCCCACGGGTACCAACCGCAGCGAGGTGACGGTCAGCCAGACGAGGAGCGCTTCGGCGTCGATCACGATCGTCTCTCGCGGGCTTGCTCGACGATCTCGGCGATGCGCGGGCTCATCCAGATATCGCAGCTCGACATGCTGCGGCACACCTCGATGGTCGAGGAGTTCGGTGATCCGTCCCTCCCGGGCGACTTCGAGTCTTTGATGCAATGGCGTTCTTATCATCACATCATGCCGTCGGTCCACCCGCCGGTGATGATCCAGGTCGGTGATGACGACCGGGTCACTCTCCCCTTTCACGGTTACAAGACCTTGGCGGCGTTGCAGACCGACCAGCTCGGGCGAGCTCAGATCCTCCCGCAGGTGGCCTGGAGTGCGGGGCACTCGCAGGGCTTCGACCTCGAGCAGCGAATCGAAACGCATGCGAGGCAGCATCTGTTCTTGCGCCGAGCGCTTCGTCTGACTCCGGATCGATGACCGAATCGGTTATCGGCTCAGGCGGCCGAGGCGAAGACTGAGTCGAGAAGTCGCTCGTTTTTTGTAACGAAAACGGGTGTTCGTGCGATCCTGAACCAGAAGAGCATCGACTCGGCGCCTCGAGGGTCGCTGGCGATGTTCACCCACCTGACTTGCTTGCTGTTCGCGGTCCACCCATCCAAAGGTGACTGCGACTGTGCCCGTGCACAGGGGGCCCAAGGCCCCGATCCAAGAAGCCAACTACTCACATCAACTCAGTCTCGCGAACGACTCTGCCGTCGAAGCGCCCACGACACCACGCCCGATCTCCGGACTTCGGGCCGTCCTTGGCGAGCGTTCGTGAGCTTCCCATAGCGATGCGGCCCAGCCTCGGCCGGGCCCTCGCCATCATTCTGGGCAGCGGGGAGACGACTTCGAGGTCGCAGGATCCCCGCCCGTGCTGATGCCTGGGCGGGGTGCCTTGGCGCCTCGCTTCTGGAGGTATGGTGATGGCACGAACTGCATACGGTATCGCAAGGGCTCTGGGCTCGATGCTCGTCATCGGTTGCCTGGGGGCTCCGGGCGCGTTGGCCCAGATTCGCTGGGAGGTGAACAATCACGTTTATGAGTATGTGAGCACTCCCCTGAGCTGGGAGGATGCTCGAGCCGCGGCGGCCGCGATGAGCTTCGAGGGAATTGCGGGACACCTCGCCACCGTCACCTCGGTCGGCGAGAACGAGTTCCTGGTCGAGCAATTCGCTACGGAGACGTCTCCTTGGCTGGGTGGGGAGCAACCGGCGGGAAGCGTCGAGCCCGACGGCGGCTGGAGATGGATCACCGCGGAGCCGTTCCTCTTCACGGCGTGGCGAGACGGCGAGCCCAACAATGGAGGGACGGGAGAGGAGGTGTTGGCTTTCGCGGCGCCGGCGCCGGACCGTTGGAACGACTTCCCGAGCCGCTCGGACTTCCTCCGTCCCTACCTGGTCGAGTACGACGTTCCGAGCCCCTCGCTGCGGCGCGTGGTGAATGGTCACCACTACCGGCTGGTGTGGGACTTCCTGAGCTGGTCGGAGGCGCGCGATGCGGCGGCGCTGCTCGACCACGAGGGCATACCGGGGCACTTGGCGACGGTGACGTCCTTGCCCGAGAATGCCTTCGTCTCGACGCGCCTGGGAACGCCGTCAGCGCCTTGGCTCGGTGGCGAGCAGCCGCCGGGCAGCGTCGAGCCGGACGGCGGTTGGCGGTGGATCACGGGCGAGCCGTTCGACTTCACGGCGTGGGGTCCCGGCGAGCCGAACGATAGCGACGTCCTGGCGGACTCGGAGGAGGCGCTCTCCTACTTCGCGGCGTTTCCCTCGACCTGGAATGACGCGCCGAACGATCCTGCCGTCATTCGCCCGTTCCTCGTGGAGTTCGAGACTCCGCTCGGAGAATGCCATTCCGATCTCCCGGGACTGGTGAGCTGGTGGCGGGGTGAAGGCGACGTCTTGGATACTCAGGGTGATGCGAATGGTGCGGTCCTGGGAGCGACCGACTTCCTGCTGGCGGTGGTCGGGACCGGCTTCACCTTCGCCACGGACCAAGACGGCGTCGAGATCCCGGCCACGCCCGAGATGCGCATCACGTCCACCGGCTTCAGCGTGTCCCTCTGGGTGCAGGGCCTGAACGCCGATCAGCCGGATCCCATCTTCACGCTGATCGACAAGTCGCACGGCTTCGTGGACAGCACGGGCTGGGTGATCGAAGGAGACCGGGACACCGGGGGAGTACGGTTCCTACTAGGGGCTGGCGGCGGACCGCCGACCGACAACTTTCGTACGGTGTCGACGATCCAGAATATCCTCGACGGTGAGTATCATTTGCTCATCGGGACCTGGGACGGTGGCGAGATGAAGCTTTACATCGACGGCGTGCTGCACGACGTCTCGACCGCCGGCACGGTCGTCGACAATGCGAGGGAGCTGCTCTTCGGCTTCACGTCGGGTGGAGGCAATGCGCAGCGATTCTTTCGAGGGCAGATCGACGAGATCCAGATCTTCGAGCGCGCGCTGACCGGCGCCGAGATCGAGACGATCTACGAGACGGGCGGCGCTGGCGTCTGCTTCAAGGCTCCTTTGGCACGAGCCGGTGATGACCAGACCGTGCTGGAAGGATTCGAAGCGCAGCTCGACGGCACGGCCTCCTTCGACTCGGAGGGACGTCCCTTGTCGTATCAATGGACGCTACTGGCCGGTCCCGAGGTGTCCTTCGATGCCACGTCACCGCAGCCGACGTTCATCGCGCCGATCGTTCCGGTGGGAGGTGCGACCCTCACCTTCCAGCTCATCGTCTTCGATGGGGTGCTCTTCAGCGATCCCTCGGTGACGAATGTGACCGTGAAGAACGTGAATGGTGTTCCGGTGGCGGACGCGGGCGCGGATCAAGTCGTCGCAGAGGGCTCGATCGTCGAGCTGGACGGAACGGGCAGCTTCGACCCGGATGACGAAGTGTTGTTGTATCTCTGGCAACAAACGGCGGGGCCGACCGTCACCCTGGACGATCCGACCTCGGTGCAGCCCTTTTTCGACGTTCCGTTCGTCGGACCGAGCGGGGCGACTTTGAAATTTGTGCTGACGGTGACGGACGGGCTCGACGAATCGAGCGACTCGGTCGATGTCAACGTTCTCAGTGCCAATCAGGTTCCCATCGCCGATGCGGGTCCGGATCAAACGGTCGATGAGCACAGCCGCGTGGAGCTGGACGGTACGGCCAGCACCGACCCGGACGGCGACTCACTCTGCTTCGAGTGGGTGCAGATCTCGGGGCCATGGGTTGCGCTTTGTGATCGCTACTCTCCGACGCCGTCGTTCTGGGCGCCGCCAGTGGTCCAGGGTGAGACGACGCTCGAGTTCCAGTTGACCGTGTCGGATCCGTTCGGTGCGAGAGACATGGATACGGTCGAGGTCACCGTTCGGGATGCGAATGCTCCGCCCGATTGCTCGCGGGCGCGGGCGAGTCGCCGGGTCCTTTGGCCGCCGAACCACAAGATGGTGCCGGTTCGAATTCTGGGCGTGAAGGATCCGGATGATCGCCGGATCGCGATCGAGATCACGGGGGTCACCCAAGACGAGCCGGTCACGGGCGTTGGGAAGGGCGACACGGGACCCGACGCGGTGATCCGCGGGCGGACTGTCCTGTTGCGGCGAGAGGTCGATCGTCATGGAAACGGCCGGGTCTATCGGATCCACTTCACGGCGACCGACCGCTCCGGTGCGAGCTGCAGCGGCAGTGTGGAGGTCTGCGTCCCGACGAGCTGGCGGAAGCACGAGCAGCCGTGCATCGACGACGGCCAGGTCTACACCTCGACCTCCGACTCCTGACCTCCCCCATGGCCGGCCCCCCCGGGGGGGGGGGGGCCGGCCAGCCTAGCAGCGGGGCCGGCCAGCCTAGCAGCGGGGTAGGCCAGCCTAGCAGCGGGGCAGTCACGCAAACCGGCGGGGCAAGTACGCAAACCGGCGGGGCAGACGCCCGAATCTGGGGCTCGAGTGGTCGAGTCGCCCCTCGAGGGTGGTCGCGGCCGGGGGGAATCGCTGGGACTCAGCCCCGGAACCGGCTTCAGGGTGACCTATGGACGGACGGCGACCCTGGAAATCGACGCTGTGAACGGGCGCCCTCAGGCGGCTTCGGCGTCGGGTGGCGGCTCTTCGGTCAATGCGCCCGCAAAACGGCGCAGCCAGTAAGTGCCGTAGGGCATTCGGACCGACTTGTCCCTCCGCCAAAGGGGAAGCGCCTCCGAGTAGGCGTCCTGAAAAGCGTCCTCGCGCTCTTGGATCCGCTTGGCAACTTCGGGGATGCAGGACCACAGTATCGGCTTTGGCTTCGGTCGTTCGTCCGGTCCATCTTCCGGGTCGGTTGCGAGGACTCGCTTGACGCCCATCACGGTCCGCCGGGCCTTGCGCCGAGCCTCGCGCGCGACCTTTTCACGCTCCCGGACGCGGGCACGAACGAGCTTGTTGATCTGTAGCCCGTTGTAGCCGGTGCCGAAGGCCGGGATCGGTGCCAAGCAAAGCTCGGCGAAGTCCGGCATGTCCCCCTTCTCATCGAAGTAGATCTCGGGCCGAGGAATCGAGACGACCTGTTCCGGCTCGAGCAGCACAGAGCTCAATCCGGGCCACTCCTTCGCCTTGTCGACCAGGTCGTCCTTGACCGGGTTGGCCTCGATGTAGCTCGCGATCCGCAACGCATCTTCCAAGGTCTCGACCGGTTGACAATGCGTCGCGCCGGCCTCGAAGAGCGAGTCATAGCGATGGCGAAACCGATTGACGGCCATCGTGATCAGCCAGTGAGCCCTCTGCAGGAACTCCGGCAGCCGCCCCTCGACATCCTCCACCAACAGGTGCCAATGGTTCGACATCTGGATCACGGCCAAGATCCGAACTCCCGACAGCTTTGCCGCCACGGCCATGACGTAGCTCACGATCTGACTGACTTCCGGATCCGGCCGCAAAAGGCAGCGCCCTTGAAAACAGCGTCTTGTGACGAACCAGACCTGACCTGGCACGATTCTCCGAGGCAACATCGCTCCGCCCTCCGCGAGTGGGCTCTGGATCGCTCCGGGCTTCGCCACCCGAGAAGAGCTCTCCGTTCACCTTACAAGTCGCGGCTCAGCCGGCAGGGTCTCGGAAGTTTCTCAAAAAAAATGCGCCTCCCGGATACACGGAGCGCGCCTCGCCCAAGAAGCGCCCCCCATTCAACGAGCGCAGGTCTGCGCTCGGCCACCGTCGATCGGAAGCGTCACTCCAGTGATCCAAGACGCCCGATCCGAGGCGAGGAAGGCGATGGCTTCCGCCACCTCCTCGGGCTCACCGACTCGTCCCAAGGGATGCGTCGACCGGCTGTGCTCGAGGAACTTCGCGTACGCCGCTTCCTCCATGCCGCCGTTCCGGTGCAGCCCCGTCTTCACGACACCCGGGCTCACCGCGTTCACGCGAACTCCTTGCGGCGCCAGCTCGAGCGCGGCACAGCGCGTGAGCTGGTCGACAGCCGCCTTGCTGGTGCAGTACGCCAGCACACCAGGAAACGAGCGGCTACCCGTCACGCTGCTCACCAAGACGATGTTGCCACTCGTCACTTTCAATACTGGTAATGATGCTTGCATCAAAAGAAACCCGGACCGAACATTGATCGCGAAGTGGTCGTCCCAGTCCATTAGGCTCGTCGCCTCGAGCGTTCCACCGCGCAAGATGCCGGCCGCGTGGACCACCACATCCAGGCGGCCCCACTGCTCGCTGGCCGCCGAGACCAAGGGAGCGACCGCCGACGCATCGGCGATGTCCGCCGCCAAGGCGATCGAATCCGATCCCAGCTCGCTCCGAATCGCCTCGAGCCTCGCTTGGTCCCGGCCGGTCAGCACGACCCGGGCGCCTCGGGCCGAGAACAGCTTCGCCGTCGCTCTCCCGATACCACTCGACGCCCCAGTGACGAGGGCGACGCGGCCCGCGAGCTCTCGCTCGAAGCCGCTCGCCCCATTCTTCGCCTCACTCATGGCAGCCGCGGAGGTTGGACCCTGACGACCGTACCCTGAAGACCCTCTTCCATGAATCTCACCAAGTCGTCGATCTCCTCGGATGTCAGCTTCAACGGGCGAATCCGATCCGACTGCCACGGGTTGGGCGAGCCACCTTTGTTGTAGTGCTCGACGACTTCCCGAAGCGTCCGCAAGCTGCCGTCGTGCATGTAGGGCGCCGTCTCGGCGATGTTTCGAAGCGTCGGCGTTCGAAACGCCCCACGCTCCTTCTCGTTGCCGGTATGCCCCTCGCGCCCCACGTCCGGCGCCTCCGAAGGGAAGCCGATGCCGATGTTGTAGTAGAGCTCGTCGGAGAAGTTCTCGCCGACATGGCACAGGCTGCACTCCGCCTTGTCGAAGAACAGCGCCATCCCACGCCTGGCTGATGCGCTCAGGGGGTGCTCCCGCTCGAGTGCCAAGATCGCCTCTCGCTCGGCCTTCTCCTCGGGAGTCTCGTCCTCTTCGTCCCAACCCATCTCATGGAAGTACTTCGCCGCAATGTGAAAGTCGTAGGGGCTGGCTCCACCGACGACCGTCCGCTCGAAGGCGGCGATCGCCTGGGCGATGCGGCCCGGAGTGGCCTCCCCGCCGAAGACCGCCTCGAACTGGATTCGATAGCCCTCGATCCGGTTCAGCCGCGCCGCAGCCTCTTTTGCCGTGAATCCCATCTCGACGGGATTCGCGATCGGTCCCAAGGCCTGCTCCTCGAGGCTGGCCGCCCGACCGTCCCAGAACTGCACCGGCGCGAGGATCCGGTTTAGAATCGTCGGCGCCGAGCGCCCCCCCATCTGACCCGCGATGCCCTTCGACACGGGCGAACCGTCCCCCCATCCCATATCCGGATGATGACAAGACGCACAGGAGACGGTGTTGTCCTTGGAGAGCCGGGGGTCGAAGTAGAGCTGCTTGCCGAGCGCGACCTTGGCCGGCGTGAGCGGATTGTCCACGGGGATCAAGCTGGCGAGGTCCGAAGTGATGCCCATCGGTGCCTCGGGCACGAATGGCTCATGGGCTCCGGGTTCATTCAGGCTCGCCTCGATCTCATCGATCGAGAGGGCACCGACTTCGCCATGGATCTGGAGGTCGTCCCCTTGGCTCTGATCGGCGGCTCCGATGGATCCCATCCGAGCCTGCAAGGCCGCCATCTCCGCTTCTTCCTCCGCGGAGCACGCTACGACGAGCGTCGCTCCGACCAGGCTCCAAGCCAGTCGAATCATCTTCATCCGCCTTCTTGCGAAACAGGACTGGAGAGCGCCGGGCAGCCGAAAGCTAGGGCGCTCGTCCTCCAAAATCAAGGCCCGGTCTCGAATGGGCTCAGTGACTGCCGTCCCGGCTCAGCGAAGACCTGATTCGAGCTTGCGCCTCGCCTTGGTCAAGCCTCGAACGACCTGGCCGGCTTGATCGGCCGCGGTGCCCTCTGCGACCTCGCCGATGAATCGGTAGAAGCGGGTGAAGGCCTCGATGGCAGCTTGCATCTCACGCTTCGAGCGGCACAGCTTCGTCTTGAAGACATCCGCCAAGTACTGATCGATCACTGCTGGAGCACCCAGTCGCTCGAAGCTACCGCGCTCCGACTTCTGAAGCTCCCGGCGGTCGTATTCCTCGAGGAAGCTCGCCATGCGACGACGCTCGAGATCCGGCACGCGGCGCTCTTCGAGGTAACGGTCGAAACGGGCCAGCCAATCCGCGTTCGCGGCCGCGATGTCCGCCGGTGACTGGATCGACTGGGGCTGATGATCGATCTCGGCCTCGTACTGCTCGCCGCGGGCGATGTTGAAGTCCTTGGCTCGGGTCGTGAGCTCGGGCTCCTCCTCACCGGGCAGCCAAACCGGGAACACGTACAGCCCCAGCTCACGATCATGCCGGTGTCCGAGATCGACCGAGCTCTCAGACGGCGGCCAGTCTCCATCGACCAGGCTGTCGCGATCGAGATCGACCTCGCTCGCAGGGCCCAGGATCTCCTTGCCGGTCAAGAGGCCGGCGTCGCGAGCTGCGAAGCTCAGGTATCCCTGCAGGGACTCCACGCCTTCGCGAATGCTGTCCTTGGCCGCCTGCTGCTGCTTCTTCGACTTCTTCTTGGAGACCGTGGGCACGAACAGCCTGACCGCGAGTGCCTCGAAGCCGTTCGCACGGCCTCGCTCCATGAGCACACGCATGAAGCTCGAGGGAAACAGCCCGTTCTCGAACGCCGTCTCCGAGTAGTGCCCGGTGACGCTCACGACGTCGTCTTCCCGACCGAAGGGCGCCGCCTGCCGCCAATGCTCCTCGCGAGCCGCTCGCTCGGGATCGCTGGGCTCGCCTCGTCCGAACAGCTTCTTGAACATCGTCCGACTCCTTCGTCGTCCTCAGCGCACTTCGTCACGCAGAAGCACCGGCCGAAACTCCAGATGATCACAGCTCAGGAGACGATACTCCACGCCGTTGTGCTGCCCCTCGAAGCCTCGCGAGCACCATTCCTTCGTATGAAGGTGGCCATACACACAGAGCTCGGCACCTGACGCCTCCACCATTCCCGAGTAGACCGACGGCATCCCGTCTAGGTCGATCGGCGGATAGTGAAACAGCGCCACGATGCGATCGTAGCCTTCATGATTCTCGCGCAAGTCCACGATCGATGCCCGGAACTCGGTGATCTCCCGCTCGATGGTGGCCCGATGCTCATCGAACGACTTGTCCGCCGGACGACGGATGTCGCTCCCGCGCACGCCGATGAAGCCGGTGCCGTCCAGGACGAGGGCGTTCTTCTTCAGAGTGTGAATCGAGTCCGGCAGGAGATCCCGCAGCTTCTTGCGCGTGCCCGGCCACCAGTAGTCGTGGTTGCCCTTCACCAGGATCTTGCGTCCGGGGAGCGCCTCGAGCCACTCGAGGTCGGGCTGTGCCTCATTGGGCTTCATGCCCCACGACGTATCACCCGGGCACAGCACGATGTCGTCGTCCCGCACCCGCTCTCGCCAGGCAGCTTCGATCTGCAGGTGGTGGTCCTCCCAGTGGTCGCCGAAGATGTCCATCGGCTTGTCGACACCGAGACTCAGATGAAGGTCGCTGATACCGAAGATGCGCATGAATCGGAAGCCCTGAGAGGGGGCTCACTCCCACTCGATCGTCGCGGGCGGCTTGGAGCTGATGTCGTACACGACCCGGTTGATGCCCGAGACCTCGTTGATGATCCGGTTCGACATCCTGGACAGCAGGCTCTTGGGCAGATCGACCCAGTCGGCCGTCATCCCGTCCTGGCTCTCCACGATGCGAAGCACGGCGGCGTTCTCGTAGGTTCGAGCATCCCCCATCACTCCCACCGTCGATACCGGGAGCAGCACCGCGAACGCCTGCCAGATCTGCTCGTACAGACCGGCCGCTCGGATCTCCTCGAGCACGATGCGATCGGCATTCCTCAGGACAGTCAATCGCTCAGGGGTCACCTCTCCCAGGATCCGAATCGCCAGCCCGGGACCCGGGAACGGCTGCCTTTGGATCATCGTCTCCGGCAAGCCCAGCTCGAGCCCGAGGCGGCGCACCTCGTCCTTGAAAAGCTCACGAAGCGGCTCGACCAGCTCGAAGCCCAGCTCCTCGGGCAACCCGCCGACATTGTGATGTGTCTTGATGGTGGCCGACGGTCCACCATGCGGAGAGAGCGACTCGATGACGTCGGGATAGAGCGTCCCTTGCGCCAGGAATCGAGCGTCCTCGAGCCGCGAGGCCTCGTCCTTGAACACGTCGATGAACACGTGCCCGATCGCCTTGCGCTTCTGCTCGGGATCCGTCACTCCGTGAAGGCGCTCGAGAAAGAGCGGCGCCGAGTGCAGCACCCGCAGGTCGACGTGGAAGTGATCCCGGAACGTCGTCTCGACCTCGTCGATCTCACCGTGTCGCAGGAGGCCATTGTCGACGAACAAGCAGGTCAGCCGATCCCCGATCGCGCGATGGACCAATGCCGCCGTCACCGCCGAGTCGACACCACCTGACAGCCCGCACACGACCCGGGCATCGCCCACGCGCTCGCGAATTCGCGCGACCTCTTCGTCGATGAATGAGCCGAGCTGCCAGTCCCCTTTCACACCGCAGATGTCGAACAAGAAGTTGCGGAGGATCTTCCGCCCTTGGTCCGTGTGCGTCACCTCGGGATGGAACTGCAGCCCGTAGAGTCGCCGCGACTCGTCGGCGATCGCCGCCTGCGCGCAGGTGCTCGAGACCGCGATCGTCTCGAATCCCTCGGCCGGCCGCGCGACATGATCCCCGTGACTCATCCACACGTTCGCGCTGGCATCCAGCCCGGTGAGCAGCTTCGCCTCGGTTCCTCGGTCGATCGTCGTCCGACCATATTCGCCGGAGCGACCGGGCTCGACCTCGCCACCCAGCGTCTTGGTCATGATCTGCATGCCGTAGCAGATGCCCAGCACCGGCACGCCCAAGCCGAAGATCTCGGGATCGCAATCCGGCGAGCTGGGATCCGTGACACTCGCCGGCCCGCCCGACAAGATCAGGCCCTTCAATTCAGGGCGTGCGCGCAGATCCGCTGCCGATGTCGTGAACGGCAGCAGCTCACAATAGACGCTCGCCTCACGGACGCGCCGCGCGATGAGCTGCCCGTACTGCGAACCGAAATCGAGAATGCCGATCAGCTCGTGCCCAGCGTGCATGCCGACTGTCTCCGTGATTGTGAGCGACCGGGGTCAGCGCTCGACCTGATAGTTGGAAGACTCTTTCGTGATGATGATGTCGTGCGGGTGATTCTCGACCAAGGAGGCGCCCGTCACGCGAATGAAGCGGGACGTTTCCTGGAACTCGGGAATCGATGCCGCGCCGCAATACCCCATGCTCGAGCGGAGACCACCGGCGAGCTGGTAGACGTAATCGGCGAGCCGCCCCTTGTAGGGCACGCGCCCCTCGACACCCTCGGGCACCAGCTTGTCGCGATGCTGGACGTGGTCTTGGCGGTAGCGGCTCTTCGAGCCCTCGACCATCGCTCCCAGGGAGCCCATCCCGCGGTACGTCTTGAAGGTGCGCCCCTGATAGAGAACGGTCTCGCCCGGGCTCTCCTCGAGACCCGCGAGCAGGCCGCCGAGCATGACCGACGAGGCACCCATCGCGATTGCCTTGGAAAGGTCACCCGAATAGCGGATGCCGCCATCGGCGATGATCGGCACACCGGCCGCCTTAGCGATGCGCGAGCACTGATACACCGCTGTGAGCTGCGGGACACCGACACCGGCGATCACCCGCGTCGTGCAGATCGAGCCAGGGCCGATGCCGACCTTGACCGCATCGACGCCGCTCTCGACCAGGTCCTTCGTCGCTTCGGCCGTCGCGACGTTGCCGGCGACCACGTCGATGTCGAACCGCTTCTTGATCGAGCGCACCGACTCCATCACGTTCTTGGAATGACCGTGGGCCGTATCGACCACCAGGACGTCCACGCCGGCCTCGATCAGCGCGTGGACTCGCTCGTCGTCGCGCACGCCGACTGCCGCTCCCACGCACAGCCGACCGAAGCTGTCGCGAACGGCCGCCGGATACTCCTCGAGCATGTTGATGTCCTTGATGGTGATGAGGCCACCCAGCCGGCCGTCGTCATCCACCAGGATCAGCTTCTCGACCTTGTTCCGGTGCAGGATCTCCCGCGCGTCTTGCAGCGTCGTGCTCGCCGGAGCGGTGATGAGTGGGTCCTTCGTCATCACGCTCGAGACCGAAGTGTCCAGGTCCTCCTGGAACCGCAGGTCGCGCCGCGTCAGGATCCCGACCAGGCGACGGTCCCCATCGACGATCGGCAGGCCCGAGATCCGGTGCGTCTGCATGATGTCCTTGGCGGTCCCGATCGTCTCGTTCGGACCGAGCGTGACCGGGTCGAGGATGACGCCGTTGGCCGAGCGCTTCACCGCGTCGACCTCGCGCACCTGATCCTCGATCGACAGGTTGCGATGCACGATGCCGATGCCGCCTTGTTGGGCGAGGGCGATGGCGAGGCGTGCTTCGGTGACCGTGTCCATCGCCGCCGAGCTGATCGGCAGGTTCAATGTCACGTGCCGCGTGAACTGCGTCCGGAGATCGACCTCCTGTGGCAGCACGTCCGAAAAGGACGGCAGCAACAGCACGTCATCGAACGTGATGCCCTCGCCTACGATCTTGTCCTGCATCGCGACCCACTCCTCGATTCGCGCCGGTCGAAGCTCGTCACGCAATCGGGCCCGCTCCTCGAAACGCACAAGGGCCGAGACACAGTCTCGGCCCTCGAGAGCTTCGGCAGGCTCCCGTACCCAGCAGCGGACCCGCTCGCTTGATCGCCCCGACTCGGGGGCTGGTCGTCCGTGGGCATTGTCTCGGACAGGCTCCGTACCTAGCAAAAACGTGAGTATACCGACCGACCCTGCACCGGACAAGCAATCGGGCACTGCGAGATTCCAGGATTCTTCGCAACGCAGCCATTCGGCGAGTCGCCTTCCGGTACGTTTGCGCCGTTGCACGGACCGACCTCCGGACGTAGAAGAGAACCATGCTCCACGTCACCCGCTGGCTCCACCGCGCCCGACGTCTCGCGCGCCTGCTTCGTCTCAGCGACCGACTGGGCGCGACGAGCGCGCGTCTCGCGATCGCGGTCGTCCTGGCGAGCGCGTTCGCGACGGCACTTCGGCTGCCCCTCCTTGGCGCAGGCGCTCTGGCGGTCGCGTTGTGGCTCGTGGTGCGGCGACCTTTCGATGGGTCACCCTCGAAGCGGCCGTTCATAGCCGAGCTCGACGCGCGACGCGGGCTCGAGGATCGGCTACGGACGGCGACCGAGCTCGAAGCGGAGAATGACGCGGCGGCGAGGCCGTTCGTCAAGGCTCAGCTCGAGGACGCCCGCCACTCGGTGGAGCGGCTGCGTCGGCCGCTACTGGGGGGGAGTCGTATCTGTGCGGTCTGGATGCTCTGGGCCGGGCTGGTGCTTGGCCTGTTGCCCCGGCCTTCGGAGCTCCCGAAGGGCTCGAGTCCGAGCGCCTCGCTCCCACCCGTGACAGCAGCTACCGGTGGCGCGGTGAGAGCTTCGGGCTCTCCGCTAGCCTCTGGACCATCCGGCGCAGACACCCTTCCCGAGGAGCCTCCCCAAGGCGAAGAGACCGAGTCCTTGCCACCCGAGCCGATCGACCTGGAAGGCGGCGATCGGACAGCGAAGTTCGTGACGCCCGACCGGCAGGACGGTGATCAGCACGAGAAGGAGGTCACCGTGCAAGAGCAGGAGGTCGCTCCGAAGCCCAAGCCCGAGTCGAAGCTCACCGAAGCGGCACCTCCCGAGACCACCGAGCAGCCTCTGGTCGACTCCGACGATCGCATTCGGCGGTCGCTGCTCCCGCCCTCTCGCCGCGAGCTCCTTCGCCGATACTTCGAGCGTCGTCGCCGATGAGCCGCCTCGGGAGTCGCCCGCTCTTCGACGCTGAGTTCCACGCCGTGCTCGCCGCACTCGAGCGCCATGCTCGGCGAGTGATGCGCAGCGACCGAGCCGGCGGCGGCGAGGTGCCGCGAAGAGGACTGTCCGGTACGATCTTTCATGATTATCGGGATTACAGTCCCGGCGATGACCCGAGACGCATCGACTGGAACGTCTACGGTCGCTTGGGCGACTTGGTCATCAAGCTCTTCGAGGCCGAGGCGCGATTTCGGCTGCACGTGATCGTCGACACGAGCCCGTCGATGGACGTCGCCGGACGCAGCTCGAGAGGATGGCTCGCCAAGCGGCTAGCCGGTGGACTCGCCCATCTCGGCCTGCACGTGTTCGAGGGCGCTCGCCTCGTCATCACGCCCGGAAGGGACGACGCGAACGCCCGCATGTTGACTGGCAAGCCGCACCTTCCGTCCTGTCTTCAGCGGCTCGAGTCGGCCGAGGTTCATCAGGGATCGATGGCCGAGACGCTCGGGGCGCTGCCCGCGGGCTTCGCCTCCCGCGACGCGACCTTGATCCTGAGTGATCTCTTCGATCTGGAGGATCTCGAGCGCTCACTACGGCGCATCGGTCGACGCACGAGACGCATCGTCTGCGTCCAGATCCTCGACCCGATTGACCTCGCCCCGGAAAGGGACGGGTGGCGACGGGTGCGAGACGTCGAGACCGGGAGACAGCGACTGATCCGTCTGTCGTCCGAGCTCCGCGACGCGTGCGCGGAGGCGCTTCGAGAGCACGAGCAGCAGGTGAGCGCGCTCTGCCGAAGGTATGGCGCGCGCCGGCTCCTTCTCGATACCGCCAGTCCGTTCGAGCGGGCGATGCTCCGGGTGCTCGAGGCGCTGGCCTGAGTCTCGGGAGTCCTCGGGCCGCTATCGGAGAATCGCGCACCGATCGATCGTCTTGTATCGTGTTCGCCATGATCGTGTTCGAGCGACCGGTAGCCCTCTGGCTGCTCCTCTCTCCATTCGTCTTGTATGTCCTCCGAAGCTGGTGGAGGCGCCGGCACGGGTTGCTCGTCGCGAGCCTGCCTCTGTGGGAGCGAGCGCTCGAGAAGCTCGGAGCGAGTAGCCGCTGGTCCATCTGGCGAGATCGGCTGCGGGATCTCGCTCTCCTTCTCACCCTGTGCTGCCTCGCCGCGACATTCGGTGAGCCGCGGTTGGTCCTGCCGGTACCTGCACCGACGACCTACGCCATCGTGATCGATGCGTCGGCCAGTATGGCGGCCCAGGAGGCCGGCGGCCGCAGCCGTTGGGAGCTCGCCCGGGACCGCGTCCGGCAGCTCCTGGACGAGCGCGGGCCGCGCGAGCGGTTCCAGCTCGTGCTTGCGGGCGATGCTCCGGCGATCGTGACACCGCTCGACAGCACGCGTTCTCGGATCGAGCGTGAGCTGATGCAGCGGAAGCCAGGCCTGGGCGGTGCCTCGCTCGCTGCGGCGATTCGGGCGGTGCGACCGAGCACCGATCCGAGTCGCCGAGTGCTCCTGATATCCGACTTCTCGTCGGAAGAAGGGCGTCGCCTCGGCGTTGATCCTCCGAGCGGTGTCTTCACCTACCCGATCGGCATTCGGAGCTCGAACCTGGCGATCGAGGCGACTCACTGGCCGGGTGATCTCGGAGCCGAGGATCGAGTCGAGGTGCAGGTGACCAACTACGACCGATCCTCGGCGGCGGACGCCCGCATCGTGTTCCGATGGAACGGAGCCAATCTGCGTGAGATCACGGCCCGAGTCCCAGCTGGCGAGCGGCGCTCGATCGAGGAGGCCTTCGATCTCGGCGGGGACGGCGAGCTGACGGCTCAGGTGTACTCCGAGGGAGACGGCTTGGAGGTGGACGACACGGCTTACCTCTCGATCACCGGCCGGGAGGCGGTTCCGGTCCTTTGGGTGCCACCGGCTGTGCCCGACTTCGAGATGGCGGCGCTGATGGAGGTCTTGGGGGCGAGCCTGTTCGACATCGAAGTGGCCGATGAGGCGGCCGACTCGTGGCGGTCCTCCACCGAACGGATCATCGTGGCCGAGTCGCTGGACATCTCCCGACCGCTACCGAAGGGCCGCTACCTGATCTTCGACGGCAGCGGCCTGAGGTCGCCGTTGCTCCAGCGCGGTGAGGGACGAGCAGGCCCGATCACGACCTGGAACCCGAGCCATCCCGTGACTCGAGGGCTGCTGTTCGAGGATGCCGCCATCAGGAGCAGCTCTCCCTTGCTGCTCGACGAGCACGCTGTCTCCCTGCTGGAGACTGCCGATGGATCGGTCGCGGCCGCTTTGGAGGTCAGCGATCTGAAATTGGTGTGGGTCGGTTTTCGCCCCGATGCCTCGACCTGGCCCTCCTCGGACAGTTTCCCCTTGTTCGTCGTGCAGGCTGCTCGGTGGCTGGCCGGCTCTCCGAGCCGTTCGGTACCCGGTGTCCATACAATGGAGCCGGTGCCTTTGGACCCGGCAGCGGGGGACCGACCCGGGACCGAGAACGAGCTTCCCCGGCTCATGGCACCGGGCTTCGGGAATCTGCCCGACGCGGAGGAGGAGCTGGGCGTGACGTTCGTGAATTCCGACGAGTCTCGAATCGCGCCCGGAGGCCGGGAAGCTCTGCGGCCACCCCCCGAGAGGATCACCGAGCGGGAATCGCTCGTCCCCTGGCTGATCGCCTGTGCTCTCTTCTTCCTCTTGCTCGTCGCATTGCTCTGATGAGAAGCGACTTGGGACGGACAAAAAAAAAGCCGGGGTACCGACCGTCGTCGAGCACCCCGACCACAATAAGAAGGAGGAGATTACGAGAGGTATCGGGAAAGCGCCCGGATTCCTTGAGGCGATTCAATCGATTCCGAAATCGCCCATTCGGCGGTGCTTACGGCGGCACGAATCCGCGCAGGTCCGGAATGACACTCGACCATTCGGTGTCCCGAGAACCCGATCCGAGCGCACGGTGGCCCCAGATCCCCTGAACCAAAGAAAGGGGCTGGGCCGAACACTGTCGACCCAGCCCCTTTCAACCGGAGGAGGTGTCTCTCTCTCTCTCTCTTTCGTTTCTTCCCTTGGACCGCTTCGCGAGTGCTGCGTCGGTCCCTTCGAGCGGTCGAAACCGGCTCGACCCGTTTTCCTTTGACCGCGGGGTAGAGGAGCAACCCCCAGACCAGCTTGCCCTCTTCTCGAGAAAATTTCGAGAAGCGCGAAAGCGCGGGGGATCCCGGCGCATGCCTCCCGACGGGGCCGCGAATCGCCTCACGAAAACCACTGACTCCGAGCCATCTCGAGAAGAAGGTCGAGCCAGATTCGACACTTTTCCAGAGCTCGTGGCGAGTCAAGCGCTTCAGGGGCGGGTCTTGTTGGCCTGCTTGGAGGCTTGGCGAAGGATCCGCCGCTCGCTGTCCGAGAGCGAGCTCAGTCCTTGCTCGTTGATCTTGGCGAGGATCTCGTCGAGCGCCTCTTCCTTCTCCTTCGCCTTCTTCCGCTGCCGGACCTCGACTTTGCGGCGGATCGCCCTCTGTATGCGGTCCCCGGTGCCGGGATAACGGGTCAGCAGGAAGTAGGCTCCGGTTCCCAGGGCCGCCCCACCGAGGTGCGCTCCGACAGAGACATTGCCGCCGCCTCTCGTCAGCAAGCTGAAGAGGTTCATGCCGACGAAGATCGCGACGAGCACCCAGACCTTCATCCGGATGATGAAGAAGATGATCGGGGCGTTCGGATAGAGGAAGGCGAAGAACAGCATGACGGCGTAGATGGACCCCGAGGCGCCGATCACGGGGGCCGGCGAGAGCATGCAGTGAACCAAGCCGCCGAAGGCACCGCCCGTGAAGTAGAGGACCAAGAAGGCCCTCTGGCCGAGGCGGTCGTAGACACCGTTCCCGAAGACCCACAAGCCGAGCAAGTTGAAGAGCAGGTGGAAGAGGTAGAGCTCGTCGTGGAGGAACTGGTAGCTGAAGAGGCGATAGAACTCGAACCAGGGCGCCGAGAACAGCTCTCCGCGGCTCAATGAGAAGAAGTCCCGAAAGACCTCGGTCCCGGAGAAGAAGAAGAGGAGCTGCACGACGAACACGGCGCCGTTGGCGATCATCAGCCACTTGATCGCCGGGCGGAGTCCCATCGGGCTGCTGGCGCCGTCGTCCCCGTAGCCATCCAGGGGAGCCCACTGGTGATTTCGGTAGCTGCTCATCGGACCTTTGCAGATGGCTCGGAAGTCAGGTCGGAACGGGTCATTCCAGGCGCCTGGACCATTCTAGTTATCGGCGAGGGACGCGTCCAAGCCAAAGGCTCGCCAGGCGGCCTTCAAATGATAGCTCCGACCGGCCTGCGCAGGCACGATCCCCTACGATCTCCGCATCTTGAAGTCCCCGGCCGAATTCGGTATCTAGAGTAGCCACCGGGAGTTCCACCCTCTCGAGCGATGCGGCGGACCTGGCAGCGCCGGTCCCTCCTCTCGAGACCCTTCCCAATCGCCCGAACCTGCGCAGGAGATTTCACCGCGTGTCTGCCGAGATCATTCGAGGTCGTCCGGTCGCCGACCGAATCTTGGAGCAGACTCGCGAAGACGTCGCCGCGCTCCGCGAGCGCGGTCACGGCGTACGGCTAGTCTCCATCGAGGTCGGCGAGAACCCAGCGGTCGCGGTCTACACGCGCAACCAGCGGCGCTCGTGCGAGCGCGTCGGCATCGACTTCCAGAGCGAGTGGCTGCCCGAGTCGATCACCGAAGAGGAGCTGATCGAGGTCCTGCGCGGTCATAACGAAGACGGCGCGGTCACCGGGATCATCATCCAGAGGCCTCTGCCCGAGCACATCAACGAGCTCCGCATCCAGGCCAAGATCCATCCCGACAAGGACGTCGAGGGCATGAACCCCGCCAACCTGGGGATGATGCTCTACGGGCGACCCAACCTCGTGCCCTGCACGGCCCTGGCCGCCGTCGAGCTCCTGGTCTCGACCGACCTCGACATCGCCGGCCGGGACGCGGTCGTCGTCGGACACAGCTCGATCGTCGGCAAGCCGGTCGCATTCTTGCTCCTCGACCGGTTCGCGACGACGACGGTCTGCCACATCGCAACGAAGGACTTGCGGGCCAAGACGCGCGCTTCCGACATCCTGATCGTCGCCGTGGGCCGTCCCAAGCTCATCTCGGCCGACATGATCAAGCCGGGTGCGGCGGTGATCGACATCGGCATCAACCGCGTGCCGGCAGAGTCCGAGGACGGTCGTCCTCTCTATGGCGATGACGGCCGACCCAAGATGAAGATCGTCGGCGACGTGGACTTCGACGCTGCCTGCGAGGTGGCCGGGTACATCACCCCGGTGCCGGGTGGCGTCGGTCCGGTCACTGTGGCGATGTTGATGCGGAACACCCTCGTCGCGGCGATCCAGCAATCGAGCTCGGCCGATATCAACGTGCAGACCTGAGCTCGGGCCGCCAGCTCAGCTCGAGAAGCCCAGCCCCGAGAACGCCGGAGTGCCCAAGTCGAGCGAGGTCGTGACCGAATCCGTGGGTGAGCGCAGCTCGAGCGAGCTTGGGCTGGGATCGGCTCGAGCCACGAATAAGGCGAGCTTCTTCCGAGATCGAGGCGGGCGGGACGCCCGCGTTCCCAGTGGTTTCAGCTGAGCTGATCGATCTCTCTTTGCAGCTTCGCTTGCCGGCGACTGATGGTGATCTGGTAGCCGATGATCAGGACCCAGACGGTCGCGTAGGCGATCATCATGTGGCGAATGGCGCGCTCGTTCTTGCCGGCGAGCTCCTGGCGCTTGCGAATGAGGTTCTCTGTCTCGATCTCGAGCTGCTCTCGCTCTTTCGCCAAAGGATCGGGCTGCCCTTGCCCTCCCTGATCCGGCGCCGTCTGCGCGGGCACCATCGCCGCTTCGGCCGCCTCGCCGAGGCCACCCAGCAACAGCAGCGGCAGCAGCCACGAGAGCGCCTTGGCGGCAGTGTGCGAGCCACGGCGCTCGCGACGCAGCAGCTCCACCGAGTCCTCGAGGCGAGCCATCGACACGCGTTGGATCAGCAAGACGAAGTAGAGCAACGTGAACACTCCGAGTGAGTACAAGAAGGCGATCAGCTCGCGCTCGCCGAGGCCCGATCCTTCGGCGCCACCGATGACGGGCTGCGGATGCTGCGTGCGCCACCAGCGAATCGAGAAGTAGACGATCGGCACATCGACGGCGCTGACGATGCCGACGACCGCACTCAGCTTGGCCCGGCTGCTCGGCTCGGCAATGTAGCGGCGCAGCATCAGGTAGCCGCAGAACAGCAGGAACAAGACGAGCGTCGAGGTCAGGCGAGCGTCCCAGTCCCACCAGACATTCCAAGCGACCTTGGCCCAGATCGGTCCGGTGATCAGCGTGATCGCGATGAAGACGACCCCGAGCTCGGCCGCGGAAACGGCGACCCGGTCCCAGCCTTGTGTGCGGCGAATCAGGTACCCCACGCTCGCGACGAAGACGACGAGGAACGAGACGAGCCCGACCCAGGCGCCGGGGACGTGGAAGAAGAAGATACGACCGATGTCGCCTTGCTCGGCGTCGGGTCGCACCCACCCCAAGGCGAGGTAGATGTTGACCAGCATCGTCAGCCCGACGATCGCCAGGAGGGTCCAGTAGATGTTCTTCTGGAGCGGGGTTTTCATCACTCAATCCTCCACGACGAACGGGAAGACGATCGTACAGACGGCGCCGAAGATCATATCGAACGCCACGAGAAACTTCAGCGCGCCGCCATCGGTGGCCCGCGCCACGTCGGCCGCTTGGCCGTGCATCATCAGGGGATCGAGGTAGGCATTCTGAATCGCCGCGCTCGTCGTCTCCACCGCCCACAAGAGTAGTGGGATACTGATCGGGAACAGCAGCACGGGCAGGAGCACTTCCCGCATGCGGGTGTTCATCGACACCCCGGCCAACAGCGTCCCCAGACAGGTGAAGCCGAGCGTCCCGAGAAGGCTCACTCCGATCAACGTCCCGAGCTGATCCCGGATCGGGACGTTGAACATGAACAGGAAGGCTGGCAAGACGAAGCACTCAGCGGCCGTCATGAAGAGGAAGTTCGCGGCCCACTTGCCGAGGAACAAGCTGCTGCGATCGATCGGCGCCATGAGCAGGGATTGCAGGCAGCCGTTCTCCCGCTCGGCGGCGAACGAGCGATTCATGCCGAGTGTGCCCGCGAAGGTGAACGCGATCCAGAGCAGACCGGCGCCCGAGCTGCGAATCTCCTCGGCGCCGGGGTTGAACGAGAAGTTGAAGAGCACGATCACCAGAAACCCGAACACCATCATGGCGCTCAGGGCTTCCTTCGTCCGCCACTCCAGCCTCAGGTCCTTCCACAGGATCATCCAAGTGCTCTTCACCGCGCGACCTCCTGCGAGAGGATCGCGAGGTACTGCTCGCGAAGCGCCGAGAGCTCTTGGCCGCCATCCAGCTCTTGAACGATGCGGCCCTCCGCCAGGACGATCACCCGGTCCGCCAGGCTGGAGCCCAGCCCCAGGTCGTGGGTCGTCATCAAGATCGTCCGGTCACCGCGAAACTGCTCGAGCAGCGTATTGAGCAGCTCGATCGCCGGCAGGTCGAGACCGGTGTGCGGCTCGTCGAGGAGCAAGATCGAGGGTTCGTGGACCAGGATGCGCGCGATGGCGAGCCGTTGGAGCATGCCTCTGGAAAACGTCCGCACGCGATCGGATCGCCGATCCGCCAAACCGACCTGCTCGAGCCCGCGCTCGACCGCCGCCCGCCAGTCCTTCAGGTCATAGAGTCGCGCAAAAAAGGCGAGGTTCTCGTGAGCGGTCAGGTCGCCATAGAAGCCTGGCTGGTGCGAGAGCCAGCCTAGCCGGGGACGAATCTTTGCGCCCTGACTCTTCGCGTCGAGCCCGGCGACGAAGACCTCCCCCTCATTCGGCTTGAGCAGTCCGCCGATGATGTTGAGCAGGGTCGTCTTGCCGGCCCCGTTCCGTCCGAGGAGCGTGACGAACTCGCCATTCCGCACCTCGAGGTCGATGCCGGCGAGCACTTCGTACGCCCCGAAGTACCGGCGGACGCCGCTCACCGCGATGGCGAGTGCCGCGGCGCCTGGTGCCGGCTCTGACAGAGGGACGTCGCTCATGCCTTCCAGATCTCGCGGATTCGCCCGAGGAGCGCGAGGCGCTTCTCCTCGTAGTCGCCTCGCTCGAGCTGCTTCGTCTCGAATCGATCGTCGAGTGCGGCGAGCTCGGAGAGGAGCTGCTCTCTCTCCTTCTCGCGGCGAGTGGCTCCGCTCGCCCGTCCACTGAACGTGAAGGCGATGGCGATGCCGAGCATCAGGAAGATGCCCGGGCCGATGATCATCGTGAGGCGATCGACCGAGCCCGGCACGCGCGCCGAGATGACCGAGCCGGGGCTGTGCCCCTCGCCCGAGAGCTCGATGCGAAGGCTCTTGCCGGCCTTGATCGGACCGCCCTTGAAGATGCGGAGCTCCCCCATGCCTCCCGAGCCGTCGGACGAAGACTGCGACTTGAAGCTTCGATCGAAGCGCAGGTCCGGGCTGTCGACCTCGACGGTCATCGGTCCGATCATCGCCAAGATCGACTCGACGCCATCCGGCATCGGGATGTCGAGCGCGAGCGATCCGTCGTAGGGAACCAGGCACTGAATGCCGACGGTGGTCTGGCCAGGCTTGATCGGCCAGTCCATCTCGTACAGGTTTGCCTGGCCCGCGACCGGGCGGGGGTGTCTCTGCAGCGGGATGCTCTGGTCACCGATCTGGGAGAAAGCCGTGGCCACGATCTCCTCGGCCCCTTCCGGCAAGGCGAGCCGAACGGCCCCCTCTTGCGCGACAGTGCGATTGCCGCTGTTGAGGATTTGATAAAAAGCCCGGAACATCAATCGGCGGCCGTCGACGTAGATCAGCGACTCGGGGATGTCGACCTGGACGCTCACCTCGTCCCGAGAGACCGAATCGTACACCGCGAGCTCGACCTCGCTCTCGGTCGCCTCTTGGAACCGGACGTGCTCGCTGTAGTCCACGCCCTGATAGTTCGCGCGCAGGACGTAGAACGAGCTCTCACCCGGAGGCAGGCCTTCGAACGAGAACGTTCCGTCGTCGGCCGTCCGCCCCTCCCAGGTCGGGATCTCCTCGCGCTCGTGCGGAGAGCCTTGCCCTCCATGACGGCTGCCGCCGATCTCGGCCAGATCGAGCTGCACACCGGCGGCTGGCTCGCCCGTGGTCCCATTGGTCACGCGGCCGCGGATCTTCAGCCCGGCTGGCTCGCCGCTCACTCCGATCGTCAGGCTCTGACCGACTTGGACGTCCTTCGCCTCGAACAAGGTGTTGCCCGACACCTCGCCCGATTCCTCGAGCTGGTCACCGGGCGCGAGATCGAGTCCTTTGGGACCGACCGCCAGAACGACCTCGCTGGCCGGATGGAAGAGCCGCTCTTCGGCGAGGAAGCGCTGGTCTTCGTAGGGCAGGTGATAATGCATGAGGATGTCGGTCAAGCCGGGCTTGATGTCGAAGCGAATCGTGTGCGCCTGCTCATCGGCCGTCGGTACCACACTCACATCGAGCCAGGCGGTTTGCTTGGCTTGCGAATCGAGGTTGGGCGGGATCGTCTCGAGACGGAAGCGAAGCGCGTCCGAGTTGCCCCGGAGCGCCTTGGTCGTCGGGTTCTCGACCTGGTAGCGCCGCTCGACCTCGACCTCGCGGCCGAGCACCCGGAAGGTCGACTCGATCCGTGTGAAGCGGAGCGGCACCTCGTCGGGTGCCCCGGCGTCGTAGACGACCAGCTCGACCTTGGCGGGAGCGCTCGGGTCACTGAATGCGACCGGCGCGTTGTAGACGATGTCGTCATGGACCACCCGCGCGAGGTAGAAGCCGCGAAGCGGCACGTCGTCGAAGCGGAAGCGGCCGTCAGCATCGGTCTCGGCTCGACGCTCGGAATCGAGGCCGCCGGCCGGTGAGGTCAGTGTGACCTGGGTCTGCGGCATGACCGCCTCGGTCGTCCCGTTTCGAACGACGCCCTCGATCGAGCTTCCCTGGAAGCACAGCGCCTGCCCGGTCAGGAGGAACAGGATCGCGAGGATGCTCAACGGTGGACTCTGGATCTTCACCTCAGACAGACTCCATCTTCTCACCGCACTCGGGACAGAAGCGAAAGCGCTCGAGGACCATCGCCTGGCAAGAAGGGCAAGACACCGACTTCGCCTTTGGCGCGGGAGTCTGCTTCTTCTTCTCGAGGCTCTTGCCCGAGCCATTCGAGCGGCGCTTGGCCACGGCGGCCTCGATCTGCTGAAGCGTCTTGTCGGCGCGCAAGGCCTCCTCGCGGGACATCAGCTCACCCGCCTGCGACTTGTAGTCCGCGCGCATCTTCCTGAAGTCCTCTTCGCCGATGCGTCCCATGGCGCGCTCGAACTCGAGGTCCTTGATCGAGGTATAGACCTCGGCCCGCCGACTCCGGACGTCCTCGATGTCGACGGCGTCTCCCGCTCCGGCATCCCTCGTCCGCGGAAAGATGACGGGCGAGAGCACGAAGTAAGCCCCCAGCAACGCCAGGGCCCCCAGTGCAAAGTACATGGTCGATCGATTCCTCTCGTGAGCCTGGCTGCCGGTCCCGGCCCAGTTCAGATCACGCGAATTCCACAGTGCAACTCGGACGCGTCAGTCCAGATTGGCCAGATGAGCCTCGATCCGGTCGTCAGCCTCGCTCGAGCCGCTGTCTGGTCGTGGTGCCCTCGAGCCGTCGTCGGTCGGCACGTGTCGCTTCCACGCCCGGAGCATGAAGACGGCCCCGATCCCTCCGCCGAAGACGAAGAGGACGGGAATCAGGTACGCGCCCAGGTTCGTGCCCTTCGCCGGAGGCTTTCCGAGGATCTCCGTGCCGTGGGACTCGGCCATTCGATCGAGCACCTGTTGATCGGTGAGTCCCTGATCCAACAGATACTTCACCTGATCGCGGGCCCGATCGCCGAAGACCAACTGATCGAGGCAGAGCCAATCGAGCACCTGCCCCGGGCTCTCGCCGCGGCTCAGCCGCTGATCGATCTCGGTCGCCAGGGTGTCCCGAGACGCGAGCGACTCCGGCAGGAGCGACACCAGGAACGCCTTGGCGGCTTCCCCTTGGCGGCTGCCCAGGCTCGCCTTGGCCTGCTGGTGGAGATCGCGCGCCCGTGGGCCGACGGCAAAGCCGCATTGGACGTGCGGGCAATTGGAGAGCTGGGCTCGGCAGCCGGCACACAGGCAGTTGAGCTGAGAGCACACGTCTTGAAGCCGGCGCTCTTCGGATGTGAGCTCGTAGGCATTCTCGCTCCCGTCCTGCGAAGCCGCCTCGCAACAGCTCGGCGGCTCCACGCTCGCAAGGCCCGAAGCGGGTATCCAAGCCGAGATCCAGAGCATGAAAGCTCGAAACGATTGATCAAGAATCACGAGACTCTGCCTCCCGATGCAGATTCTCTTCGGCAGCCGCAACGCGCTCGAGGATTCGTCGCTCGGTTTGATCGGGGAGCATACAGATGAACGTTCCGAATGCGATCAGCCCCATGCCGAAGAAGACCCAGAACACCAGTGGGTTGACCCACGCGTGCAGGATGTAGCCTCCCCCGGACATGGGGGGAACCGGGCCGGAATTGATGAGGTAGACGTCCTCGATGATCCCCATCACGATCGATGGCTCGCTCGTGGTCGGCATGTCGGGATTGTTCGCGTAGAGCCGCTGCTCGGGATAAAGGGTCCGCCAGAACTGTCCGTCCTTCTCGATGTCGACGGTCAGGCGAACCCAGGCGTAGTTCTTTGCTTCGCCCTCCGCAGCACCTTTGAGCCGAAACTGGTAGCGTCCCAGCTTGAAGACGTCCTGGCCGTCGACACCGGGCTGTAAGGTCCGCCTGATGTCCTCGTCGAATGCCTTCCCTGCGAAGCCGATCATCATCACGGCGAAGCCGAAGTGGATGATGTAGCCGCCGTACCGCCGCTTGTTCTTCAGCGTCAAGCGCCAGAGTGCGGTGAAGAAAGGCTCGTTGGCCGTCCGGCCTCGGGTCAGCGCGCCGTTGATGAACTCGCGCAAAATGATGATGCCCAGCCAGATGGCGAGGATGTACACCCCCAAGCAGATGATATCGGTGTACATCGGACTATGGAAGAAGCCCTGGTTGCCGAGCGGCGAGAAGAACCCGCCTTCATGAACGAAACGTCCTCGGATCAGCCAGTAGGTCGCGATTCCGAGCGGGATCGACAGGACGCAGGGGACGATGAAGGCCTTCTTGAGGCTCTCGACCGATGTGCGCCGCCAGGCGAACAGCGGCCCGGCGCCAGCCAGGAAGAGAATGCCGAGCGTCACCGGCCCGAGGATCATGTTGAACCAGGGCGGGCCCATCATGATGGAGGGGCTTCCCAGCCACTCGGTGATCTTCGGGTACAACGTGCCGACCAGGACGATCAGCGTCGCCGCCAAGAGGAGCAAGTTCTGGAAGACGAAGCTCGACTCGCGTGAGGCGAGGCTGTCGAGCTTGTGCTCGGACTTGAGCTTGGGCAGGCGCCAGATCACCAGGACCGCACCCACGCCCAAGATCAGCCCGAACAGCGCCAGGAACAGCCAGCCGATCTTGCTCTCAGCGAAGGCGTGCACCGACTGGATCAAGCCGCTCCGCGTGATGCCGGTGCCAAGGATGCAGAAGGAGAACGTCAAGATCACGAGGATCACGTTCCAGACCTTCAGCATGCCCTTCTTCTCTTGGATCATGACGGAGTGCAGGAAGGCCGTCCCCAAGAGCCAGGGCATGAGGGCCGCGTTCTCGACCGGGTCCCACGCCCAGTAGCCGCCCCAGCCGAGCTCTTCGTAGGCCCACCGGCCGCCGAGGATCAGTCCCAACCCGAGGAAGAACCAGGGCACGATCGTCCAGCGGCGAATCGCACGGATCCAGGTCTCGCCGAGCTGCCCGGTGATCAGGGCGGCGACGGCGAAGGCGAAGGGGATCAAGAAGCCCGTCAGCCCGAGGTAGAGCAAGGGCGGATGGGAGATCATCGCCCAATGCTGGAGCTGCGGATTCAAGCCGCGCGGCGGGCGAGTGCTCACGACCTCGGAGACACCCATCGGGGTGAGCGAGCCGTCGTCCATCACCCTCTGCCAGGCCTGGAAGGGATTGGACTCCTTGAAGAACAGGTTCACCGCCAGGAAGAAGCAGGCGACGAACATGATCGTGGAGATCACGTACGGCATCATGCGGCGGTATCGGCTGCGGTTGAAGAAGACCACCGCCGAGCAGAAGCCCATCAGGATCCACGACCAGAAGAGGAGGGATCCTTCGTAGCCGCCCCAGAGTGCCACGAACTTGAAGTGGGGCTCCATCTCCGCGTTCGTGTAGCTGGCGACGTACTTGTTGGTGAAGTCGCTGCTCATCAAGAGCGTGAGCAGCGAGCCGACCGCAATGGTCACGCACAAGTAGACGACGTAGACGGCGCGAGACGCGCTCTGCGTCAAGGAGTCGCGTCGCAAGACGCCACCGACTGCCGCGACGATCGTCGCATAGAGTCCAAACAGAAAGGCGAGACCGAGTGCAGTCTCGCCGAGCTCACCGACCATGTGTGTCTTCTCCCCGTCCCGCCGCTAGATCAGCGTGCAGGACCGTCGGATTCCGGCTGCTGCTGGGCAGCGTACTGGGCTTTGGCCTGGTCGTAGTCCGCTTCGTACTTCGAGGAGCACTTGGTCTGGATGACCTTGGCCTCGAAGCGGTCATCGCGATGGAGGGTGCCCTCGACGATGACCATCGCGCCGTCGTCGAAGTTGTCGGGCAGCACACCGCCGGTCTTGTAATCGAAGTGCGTCGGCAACAAATCGCCCTTCTCACCTTCGATCGTGAAGTGCAGGAGGTCGCCCTCGTAACGCCGCGAGCCCTGCTGCACCTTGCCCGCCACCTTCAGGCGACGAGAGTACGCGTTGTCGCCCAAGGCTCCGATCTCTTCGACCTTGACGTAGTAGACCGATCCGGTGCCGCTCTGAGCTTCGATGGTCAGCCACACGACACCGCTGATGACCAGGGCGAAGCAGATACCGTACTTGACCAGATTGCTCATCGACTTCCGTCTCCACTGGCGCAGGATTGCGGGGATCGGCTCGGTCCCGTCCGTCTCGAGACTCTGCCGAAACGTCCATCGACACCGAGGATCCGAAACTCGAGCGCGCAACTCGCGCGCCGGGCGTGCCGGAGGCCCGATCTTAGGCGAAGTGCCCCTGGCAAGCAATCGCCCGCCCAGGAATCGCATTCACCCGGCCGAACATCACTTCCGGCGGCAGAGCACGAACTCGGCAATGGACGAGAGAAGATTTCGGGCATCGTTGTCGGGAAGCTCGTCGAGGCCCACCAGACAAGACCGGATCAGCTCGTCGGCGCGGCCGTAGCTCTCCTCGATCGTCGCCGCGAGCCCCAGCTCCTCCAGCGCGCCCCGCTTCTCTTCCAGCCCGCCGGGCGAATGCCAGAGCTCCTCGAGAGCGTTCCGCTCGGCGCCTTCGAGGCGGTCGCGCAGGCGAATCAGGGGGAGCGTCATTTTTCGCTTTTCGAGATCGGTACCGAGGGATTTTCCCACGGTCGCCTCTTCCCCGGAGAGATCCAACAGGTCGTCGATGACCTGGAAGGCGGCACCCAGGTTCGCCCCGTAGCTCGCCAGGATCTCGGTGTGCCGCTCGCTCGCCTCGGCATATCGCGCCCCAAGCTCGCAGGATGCCCGGTAGAGGGCGCCGGTCTTCTGGGCGATGATCCGGAAGTACTCGTCCTCGGACAACTCGAAGTTGCCCCGATTGAAGACCTGGGCGATCTCGCCTTCGCAGATGATCTGCGTCGTTCGGGAGAGGAGCTGAGAGGCGATCTGGGACGAAAGGGCCGTCGAGATCGAGAAGGCCCGCGCGTAGATGTGGTCTCCCAAGAGCACCGCCGCCTCATTGCCTCGGAAGCGGTTGATGCTGGGGATGCCGCGCCGCAAAGTCGCCTCGTCCAACACGTCGTCGTGCACCAGCGTCGCGGTGTGGATCATCTCGACGATGACCGCCACCGAGACGTGCTCGTCACCCAAGCCCTCGCAGGCCTTGCCCGACAAGAGCACCAGTGCCGGACGGAGGAGCTTGCCACGATACCCGCGCAGGTGTTGGAACAGCGGAGCCAAGTGAGCCGAGTCCGTCTGGTACTCCCGGTCCAACGCCGCGATCGTCGCCTCCATCTCGGGCGCGATTGGACGATAGAGATCCCTCAGCTCCACTCAGGCCTCCCAGCGGGCTCGTGTCCTGGATTCGAATGACGGGTGAATTCGGGGCGGGCGCGACCGGCTAGGATGCCGAAACCCTTGCGACAGCTCGTTTTGGCGGAACCGTATATAGAAAGCGGCACTTTCGAAATCAAACCAGAAATCTCACCGCGGTCCCCGGTTCCCGCCGTCCTTCGCCAGCTCCAAAGCCACCTTCTCGAGATCCTCTCGGGTGTTCACGTTCCGGCTCGAGTGACGTGCCGGATCGAATCGATCTGCCTCGTCTTCGTCGACCCAGCGAACCGGGATTCCTTCGATCAGCCCACGCAAAGACAGGTCCCCCTCATCCAGCCGCTTCGAAATCTCGGGTAACAGCTCTCGAGGATATACCGCGTGGAGTGGCTCCGCTCGGCCCTGGCGCCGCAAGACGACGGAAGCTCCTTCGAAGACGGAGAGCTGAAAGGAGAGGAGTCGAGGGGAGAGCTGGGGCATGTCGCAGGCGACGGTGAGGATGGCAGGAGTCGTGGCTGCCGACAAGCCGGCTTCGAGACCGGCCAGGGGACCCAGCCCCGGCCTCTGATCGAGAACGCGCCGGCCTCTTCGGTCGAGCTCTTGGGGACCGGCTCCTACGATCAGCACCTCCTCGACCAGCGGGGCGATGGCATCACGGACCCAGTCGATCAGCGATCGGCCCGCAAGCTCGATGAGCGCCTTGCAGCCACCCCCCATGCGACGACCGGCGCCGCCGACGAGTACCAGACCCGTCGCGGGAGTGCTCATCGGCCGTCAGGACTTGACGGCGGTGTCCTTCTCGCGGGCCTTCGACTCCTCGATCTTGTCTCGATTGTTCTCATCGGGCTCGTCTTTGATACCGCGCTTGAACTCGGTGATACCGCGCCCCATCGATCGCGCGACCTCGGGAATGCGCTTACCGAAGAGCAGAACGGCAACGACGCCGATGATGATGATTTCGGGCAGCCCCGGGCTCCACATGAGGAGGAAGTGGTGTCCGCCGGAGAATGCAAGGGCATCGAGCATGGTGGGAGAAACCTTTCAGGCGATCGGGAACGGCCATCGACCGACGCACGTCGATCGCGCCGCACCGCAAGTATTCAGCATAGCCAGCCGTCGGAGCCGTGTCCACGTGCAGGGAGTGGAACGAACCACGAAGAGCACAGAGAGCACGGAGGGGGGCCTGCCCTGTCTCCGTGCTCCCTGTGTTCTCCGCGGTCAATTCCTCTTCTTGCCCGCGGTCAGGCCCGGGCGGCCATCACCGCCTCGGCCTCGCTCCGGAAGAGCACGTGCTCGGGATCGACGTGGACCCCTGCGAGCGTGTGCCGGAACACGGCCGAGCCGTTGACGATCGTCAGTCGACACCCGAGACGGTCGAGCTGCCGTTTGAGGCGCACGATCGAGCGGAAGAACATCTCGGGGAGATAAGCCACCTCGGCGAGGTTCAGCAGCACGCTGCGAGGCTCCTCGCGGAGCTCGCGGAAGATCGTGCGCATGAACTCGTGGAACACTCGCCGGTCGAACAGATAGAGATTTCGGCACTGCAGGCGAGCGACGATCACTTCGCCTTCTCTGAGGATCTCACGACCGAGGCGCGTGAGGGCGCGCTCGGACATGACCCGGAACTCACACACGCAGCGCCAACATTCGTAGGCGCGACCTTCCTTGACGAGCTCGAGAGAGAACGTCAGGTCGCTACCACAGCGCTCACACTTCTTCATGGTCTCCCACCTCCCAATCGAGAGCCATGCCATTGGCGGACTCGCACCCGCTCAGCCGAATCGATTGCTCCTGGCCCCGCCCGGACCCGGAGACCGCCGACTCAGCCCAGCAACGGGGCGAGGGTCTTGCCCAGGACCGCCGGGTTCTCCGCAATGGAGACGCCCGCGGCTTCGAGGGCCTCGACTTTCTCGGCAGCCGTGCCTTTGCCGCCGGCGATGATCGCTCCCGCGTGACCCATCCGCTTGCCCTTCGGCGCGGTGCGTCCTGCGATGAAGCCGACCACCGGCTTGTTCATGTTCTCCTTGATGAACTGGGCTGCTTCTTCCTCGGCGGAGCCACCGATCTCACCGATCATGATGACCGCATCGGTGGCCGAATCCTCCTGGAAGAGCTGCAAGACATCGATGAAGCCGGTGCCATTGACCGGATCCCCACCGATGCCGACACAGGTCGACTGCCCGAGTCCGAGCTGGCTGACCTGCCAAACCGCCTCATAGGGCAAGGTCGGGATCGTGTCGCGAAGCGGCACCTTGACCTATGAGGC
>JAVJTD010000306.1:0-24275 GCA_040219065.1 Planctomycetota bacterium | reverse complement strand
CCGAGAAAGCCGGTCGCGCCGGTGAGCAAGACCTCGTCGCTCGTGGCCGCGAGACTCGACGGCCGGACATCGGGATCGAGCACGCCTTCGAGCGACCAGTCGATCGCCGCCGTCAGCTCGTCGCCGCGCGTGCGAATTGCTGCGGCGAGGTCGGCCACTCGGGACCGCTCGAACAGCCAGGGCAAGGGCAGCTCGAAGCCAAGGCGGCTCTCGATCCCTTGCACGAGTCGCATCGCGCGCAGCGAGTCGCCGCCCATCTCGAAGAAATCGTCGTCGCGACCGACGTCTTGCTCGAGCGCTTCTGACATCGCTTCGGCGACGACCGCTTCCAGAGGGTCTTCGGCGACCGGCTTCGACTCACCCGTCCAAGCAGCCGCCTCGCGCGTGAGCTGACCGCGGTCGATCTTGCCACCGGGCGTCCGGGGCCAGCGCTCCCGGCGCTCGAGCTGGCGGGGCACCATCGCGGACGGCAGGAGCTCGCCGAGTCGTCGCTTCAGCTCCTCCGCGTCCTCGGCTTCCCCGGACCAGAAGGCGAAGAGGTCTCGAGTCGCCTGGCGCAATACGACGACGGCCTCTGCGACTCCCGGCAGGGCGCGCAGCGCCGCTTCGACCTCGCCCAGCTCGACTCTCTGGCCGCGCACCTTCACTTGATCATCGACGCGACCCAGGTAGACCAGCTCGCCGTTCGACGCGAGCCGCACACGATCGCCCGTGCGATAGAGCCGCTTCCCTTTCAAGTCGCGTAAGTCGTCACGAAACCGCTCGGCAGTCAGATCGGGGCGACCGCGGTAGCCGCGCGCGATGCCGCGCCCTCCGATCCACAGCTCGCCAGCGGCCCCGGGCGGTAGGACCTGTCCGTTCAGGCCGAGGATGTGCACCTCGATGCCGGGCAGCGGACGTCCGATCGGCACCGGGCCTGAGCAGTTTGCCTCGGTGAGGTCCGAGACGGTGGCCACGATCGTCGCCTCGGTCGGCCCGTAGGTGTTCAAGAGCCGGACGCCAGAGCCGATACGCCGTTGCCACTCGGCGAGGGCGATCGGGTCGACCGCCTCACCGCCCAGGATGACGAGCTTCAGCTCGCGCAGTCGCCGCACGGCGTCGTCGTCCATTCCGCGCACCAGCTCATGCCAGAAGGACGCCGGCAAGTCGATCACCGTCACTGCGCCGTCTTCGAGGAGGCGCGTGAACGACCGCACACTCGCGAGCGCCGCGGCGTCGCGCTCGACGAGGGCCGCACCGCTCGAGAGGGCCGTGAAGATCTCCTCGGCACTGGTGTCGAAGGACAAGGACGCGAACTGGAGCACGCGATCTGCAGGAGTGATCTCGAAGCAGCGCCGTGCTTCGGCGATGTAGTGGGCGAGCGAGCGTTGCTCGACTTCGACGCCTTTGGGCTCGCCCGTGGAGCCGGAGGTGTAGAGCACGTACGCGAGGTCTTCGGGACCAGCGGCCGAGGTGATGGCCCCGTCGACGTCCACGGGTCGGATCTGCTCGAGGTCATCGCCTGGGTGAAAGGCCGCATCGCCCGCGACGAGGCGACACCCGGCATCGCGCAGGATCGTCTGCCGACGCGCCTGCGGGAGATCGGGATCCAGGGGGACGTAGAAGGTGCCGGCCAAGTGAGTGCCGAGGAGAGCGGCCAGGGACTCGAAGCCACGGGGCAGGGCGAGGGCGACGCCCAGGCTCTTGTCCTTTCGAGCCTGGCAGATGGCACGTGCGTAGGCAGCGGCGCGCCGGGCGAGCTCGTCGAAGGTCCGCGTCCCCTCACTCGAGATCCAGGCTGGAGCACCTGGAGTCTCTTTGGCCCTCGCCAGGAAATGCTCGACAGGAGGTTGCTCGTGACCGGGCGCGAGGTCGGCCCTGCCCTGGGAGGCGCGACGCAGTCGCTCGCGCTCGTCGTCCGTGAGGAAAGGCAGCTCCCGAGGAGACCGGTCGAGCGCGGTCACGGTTCCTTCGAGCAAGCTGGCGAAGTGCTCGAGCATCCGCTCGGCGGCTTCGGGATCGAGCAGCTCGCTCGCATGGAGCAGGCGCAGTATCAGCCGCTCGCCGGGCACGACGACGAGCGTCAGCCCGTAGCTCGTGCGCTCGAACGAGCCCGCCTCGACGACCTCGGGGAAGCCCAAGGCGGAGCCGGCGGAGAGCGCGGCTCGATCGAGTGGGTAGTTCTCGAAGACGACCAGGCTGTCGAAGAGCGGCGGCCCGGCCGGGAGGTCGGCGCAGCTCTGGCTGATCGACAGCGGCGTCCACTCGAAGCGGGTCCGCTCGCCCTGGCGCTTCTGAAGAGACCGCAGCCACTCCCGGCAGCTCCTGCCTTCGGGGATGCGAACGCGAATCGGAACGGTGTTGATGTAAAGACCGACCCGGCGGTCGACCTCGCCGAGCTCGGCCGGACGTCCCGACACCGTGGCGCCGAAGACCACGTCGCCCGGCGCACCGTAGCGGTGGAGCAAGAGCCCCCACGCTCCGAGCACCGAGGTGTTCAATGTCCAGCCGGCGCGCCTCGTTCTCTCGGAGAGGCGGTCGGTCCGCGAGGCATCGAGCACGAGCTCGGTCTCGAGGAACCGCGTCGCGCCGCGCGGCCGATCCAGCACATGCCCCAGCACCGGCGTCGGCGACTCGAAGCCCGAGAGCTCTTCGCGCCAGAACGCCCTCGCCTCGGCTTCATCCCGGCTGGCGAGCCAGGCGCTGAAGTCGCCGAAAGCGGGTGCGGGTGCTTGAAGCGCGGTTCGCCCGGCGCGAGCCGCGGCGTACAGCTCGCTCAACTCGCGGAGCAGGATCGCCATCGACCATCCGTCGAGGATGGCGTGATGATACGTGAGCAAGACGGCTTGCCGGTCCCCGGACAACGGCACCAGCTTCCAGCGCGCGAGCGGCGCCCGGTCCCATTGGAAGCCGCGAGTGCGCTCCGACAGTCGAAGCTCCTCGAGCCGGGAGGCTTCTTCGTCCGGCGCGATCTCCTCCAGCACCTCCAGCGGGAGCTCCACCTGCGACCGCACTCGCCAGAGCGGCCGGCCCTTCACATCCCAGACGATCTCGGAGCGCAGCGGCTCGTGACGCCGGACGAGCTCCTCGAGTGCGCGCCGCCACGCCTCGATATCGAGATGCCTGAGCTTCAGATGAAGCTGCTCGACGTAGGCCTCGGCATCGGGTGAGAAGCGGGAGTGGAAGAACATGCCCTGCTGAGAAGGTGTGAGGGGATAGAGGTCCTGGGCATCCCCTCCTGCGAGGATCGTCTGCAATGAGCGAGAATCGATCGCGGCCACAGGGAAGTCGGCCGGGATCGCCGCCCGATGCGGCGCACTCGGTCCGTCCGCGAGCGTCTCGAGGTGCCGCGTGATCGCGGAGAGGAGCCGCGGCCCGAGGTCCTCTGGCAATCGACGGGGCACGAGCGAGAGGCGGAGCACGAGCTCCTCCCTCAGCCGAAGGCCCAAGAGCTCGATCTCATGTGTGCGAGGCAGCCCGGGATCGCGAGCGCCAGGGACCGGGTCGGGCCAGACGGTGAGCCCGCTTCGCGTGCGAATCTGTGCGACACCGAGGTAGTTGACGAGGATCTCGCCCGGCGGTGTGGGAGTCTCACCGCGCAAGACGGCGAGCTCGTCTCGAGCGCCATTGAGCTGTGCGTCACGGGCCGCGGTCTTGACGATCGCGACGCGCTCTTCGAGGCCGGCCGGCAGCTCGGGAACCGCGATGGGCAGGAAGCGGGTGAACCACCCGGCCGTGCGCGACACATCGAGAGCGTCCTCGCCGTCGCGCCCGTGACCCTCGCCATCGAGACGCCACGGGCCCGGCTCGATCTCGTCGAGAGAACAGGCCACCGCCGCGAGGAGCAGCTCGTCGACACCGGCGCGCCAGAGAGCGGCCGATTGCTGGAGCCGCTGCAGGGTCTCGGCCGGGAGGCGCGCTTCGAGCCAGACGGTCTCGCCTTCGAGCGGCGGCGCTCCCTGAACGGGCAATCGGCGAGTCGGCGCTGGCTCGTGCCCGACCGCACTCGACTCGCGGGCGCGGCGGATTCGCGCGGCGCTCCATTCGCCCTGCGTCGTCGACTCGGGTGAGAGCACTGCTGTGTCGGAGCCCAGGCAAGCGTCCAGCTCGTCGATCAACACTCGCCAGGACACACCGTCGACGACGAGATGATGCACGATCCAGGCGAGCCAGGAAGGCACCTCGGGACCGCGGTCCCCGTGGACCAGCCGAATGATCGGTCCCTGCTCGATGTCGAGCTCGGCTTGGGCAGCGCGGCTTCGCTCGAGGAAGGCCTGGCGGGCCGCCTCCTCGTCGGGACCGCTGAGATCGATTCGCTCGATCGGGACGGCTGCGTCGTCGATCGCCTCGGCCGAAGGCGATTTCCCGCCTCGGAAACGAGAGCGCAGCGCATCGTGTGATTCGATGATCGCCTCCACGGCCACTTGCAACCGATCGGTGTCGACTCCGAGCGGCAAGGTGAAGGCGAGCGATTGGTTCCAATGAGAGAGTGATGGTATGTTGGCAACATCGTATGAGGTTTCCCGCACCAGGAAGCGCTCGAAGAACCAGCGCTGGATCGCGCCGAGATCTCTCGGGCCTGCCGGCCGCTTCCTGCGCTCGATGACGTGAGAGCCGCGCTCTCGGACGGCGGCCGCCAGCGCTGTGATGGTCGGGTGCTCGAAGAGGTCGACCGTCTGAACCGGCAAGCCGTCTCGCTGCGCGCGAGCGACGATCTGCAGCGCGAGGATCGAGTCGCCGCCAACCGCGAAGAAATCGTCGTGGGTTCCCAGGCCGTCCGCTTCGAGGATCTCGGTCCAATGCGCGAGGAGCTGCTCTTCGATCGTGTCGACGGGCGCTTCTTGCGGCGAATGCTCGCGCGGCGACCCGGAGTCCGGCAGCGCCGCGCGGTCCACCTTGCCGTGGGCAGTGACGGGCAACGCAGCCAAAGCAGTCAGGACGGACGGAATCCACGCGCTCGGCAGCTCTTTGGCCAGCGCCTCGCGCCAAGCGCCCGGCGTCGGCTCGTCTCCTAAGAGGGCCGCGATCAAGCGAAGACCGCTCGGGCCTGATCGGGTCGCCACCGCGGCCTCTCGCACGCCCGGCAATCGGTGCAGCGCCGCCTCGATCTCTCCCAGCTCAATGCGGTGCCCGCGAATCTTGATCTGATCGTCGTCACGGCCGAGGTACATCAACGACCCATCAGCACGCCGCCGGACGCGGTCGCCGGAGCGGTACACTTGCCCGGCTCTCCCGAACGCATCGGGCACGAACCTCTCGCGAGTCAGCTTCTCGCGGCCGAGGTAGCCCTGGGCCACACCCGCGCCACCGATCCAGAGCTCACCCGCGGCACCCCACGGCGAGAGCTCGCCGCCGGCATCGACCACGTCGAGTGTCGTGTTCGCGATCGGGCGACCGATCGGCACACTGCCGCTCTCACCTGGAGTGACCTCGTAGACGCAGCAGCCGACCACGGTCTCGGTCGGACCGTACTCGTTGAAGATCCGAACCTCGGGATCGGCGCGGAGCCACGGCTCGAGGTGATGCTCCTCCAACGCCTCGCCGCCCACGACCAAGGCACGCGACCAACCGCGCCGCTGCTCGGGCGTCGTCGCGAGGGCCAGCGCGGTGAGGTGAGCCGGCGTCAGCTTCACCAGGCTGAACGGGCGAAAGACGTCCATCGCGCCCAGTAGCGGCTCGATGCCCGGGCCCTCGGGCAGGAGGTGAACCGGACGTCCCCCCAGCCAGACCGGGAACAGGCTGGTGATCGTCAGGTCGAAGCTCAATGAGGTGAACAAGGGTGCGCCGTCGCCCGACGCGATCGGATAGTGACGCGCGGCCCAGTCGACGTAGTTCGAGAGCCCTCGCCGGGTGACCACGACTCCCTTCGGCCGACCCGTCGAGCCCGAGGTGTACAGCACGTAGGCCGGTGCCTCGAGATCGTCGGGCCAGGGCGGCATCGGTCCCGCTTCGCGACTCAACGCCTCAAAGGTTCGCGCCGCGAGGCCATTGGGCAGGGCGCTCGCATCGTTCGTGATCACGAGGCGAGCATCGCAGTCTTCGAGGATCGACTTGCGCCTAGCCGGGGGATCGCTCGGATCGAGAGGGACCCACGGCACGCCGGCCCGCAATGCTCCCACGACGACGGCCAACAGCTCGGGGGAGCGAGGCAGGGAGACCGCGATCCGATCCTCGGCACCGAGTCCCAACCGGTGCAAGGCCGCCGCGACCGTCGATGCGCGCTCGATGAGCTCTTGGAACGTCCAGCTCGCATCAGCGCTGCGGATCGCCACCGCATCCGGTCGTCTCGAGCAGACCTCGAACAGCGTGCGCGCGAGCGAGACGGAGCCGACCGCCTCGTCGATCGGACCCTGGGCGGCTTCGAGAAGAGCGTCCCGTTGTGCGGGCGGTACCGCCGAGATCGCGGACAGCTTCTGGGCTGGTTGCTCGAGGACTCTGGTGAGCAGATGATCGAAGCATTGCCACCATCGCTCGATCGTGCGGGGCTCGAACAGGTCGGAGCGATACTCGATCGTCACCTCGCCCGTGTCGATCCCACCGATGCGGACGGTCAGCTCGAACTTCGGAGCCACCGTTCCGACGGGGACAGCGGTCACGCGAGCAGCGCCGATCTGGGCAGGGATCATCGGGAAGTCGAGCGACTCGAAGGAGACCTGGGCGAGGGGCGGGCGGCTGCGATCGCGTGGCGGATCGATCGCTTCGACCAGGCGCTCGAATGGCAGGTCTGCGTGCTCCAGCGCTTCGGTGACTGTCGTGCGCACCTCCCCGACGAGCGCGTCGAATGTACCTGCGCTCCCTGGCCTGATCCGCAGCACGACCTGCTCGATGAAGCAGCCGATCAACGTCTCGACATCGGGATGATCGCGACCGGCGACGGGCGTCGCGATCAGGAGCTCGTCCTCGCCGGTGATCCTCTGCATCCAGACGGAAAAGACGGCGAGCAGCGTCATGTAAGGCGTCGCATCGTGGGCAGCGGCATAGGCCTTCAGCCGCTCGCGGATCTCTCGATCCAGGCGAGCCACCAGCCGATCACCACTGTCGGTGACGACCGGAGGGCGCGGCGCGTCCGTCGGCAGCGGCAAGAACATCGGCGCGCCTTCGAGCTGCCGTCGCCAGTAGCTGAGCGAGCGCTCGAGGCCGCCGGCTTGGGCGCGCTGCTTCATCCAGGCCGCCCAGTCGGCGACCTGCACGCGGAGCGGTGCGAGCGTCAGAGCCCTGCCGCTCGTGCGCGCTTCGACGGCGGCGGCCAGCTCGCGCGTCAGGACGGCGATCGACCAGCCATCGGCGATGATGTGATGGAGCACGACAGCGAGGCCGTGCCATCTGGGACCGAGCTCGAAGAGGGCGACGCGCAGCAGTGGACCGTGCGTCAAGTCGAATGGCCTGGCGGCGAGAGTCTGTGCGCGCTCTCGGAAGGCTGCGAGCGGCTCGAGGCTCCGGTTCAGATCCTCGCTGCTCCACTCGAAGCCACCGCTGGTGAGACGCGCCTCGAGCCGCCCGTCGTCACGAGCCCGAAAGACAGTGCGCAAGCTCTCGTGACGCTGCACGACGTCCTGCAATGCGTCTCGCAGGATGGCCTCGTCCAGCTCGCCGTCGAGCACGATGGCGCCCGGCATGTGATAGGCCTGCAGCGCGGGATCGAGCTGATGCAGGAACCACATGCGCTCCTGGATGAACGACACGGGGAGCGCATCGCCTCGCGGCAGCGGGGGGATGGACTCGATCGGCGCTGCATCGGCCCGCGCCGCGGCGACGGCGGCCGCGAGCGCGCCGACGACCGGCGTCTTGAAGATCTGACGCAATGGGAGCTCGACGTTCAGCCGTTGCCGGATGCGCGAGACGATGCTCGTCGCCAAAAGAGAGTGGCCACCCAGATCGAAGAAGTCGTCGTCGCGCCCGATGGGAGACGTCTGCAGCACCTCGGCGAAGATCTCCCCGAGCACCTGCTCGGCCTCGCCCTCGAGCGGTACGAGCTCGCCTCGGCGCCGTGTCACGTCCGGTGCCGGTAAGGCACGTCGATCGAGCTTGCCGTTCGGCGTGCGCGGCATCGCCTCCAACCGGACGATCGCGCTCGGGATCCACGCCTCGGGCAAGCTCTCCTGCAGGTGGCTTCGAAGGACATCGGGGAGAGCGTGGCTCGTCGCCTCGGGCTCGCGGATCCAGGAGGAGACGTCGATATCGCCGGGTGGCATGAGGGCGACCGGACGCACCGGCACCTCGCGCCGAAAGATCGCGTCCATCTCGCCCGCTCGCCCGGACCAGCGTAGCTCGACCCGAAGTCCGGCCTTCTCGGCGATCTGCCGCAGCGCGTCAGGCTCGACGCCGATCGGCTCGGCCGCGAGGATGGCCTTCAGCCCGGCGGCTGTCTGATGTCGGCCCTGCAGTGCCGCTTTGGCTTCGAGCACGCGGCTCAGCCGCGCGTTCGGAATCGAGGTGAGCCTCACGGCATCGGAGTCGCTCGCCTCGAGCCAATCCGCTACTTTACTCAGAGCTTCTAATGAGCTCCAGCTTCGCGTGTCGGTCGGTGCGGGACCTGGCTCTCGAGCTGACAGAGTGACGTCGTAGCGGTAACGCGTCAGCTCGTCGTGGATCGCGCCGGAGCGAAGGTCGATTCGAACGTCACCGCCGAGAAGGAGCTGTCCCTCGAACAGCGCCGGGTCGATCGTCAGCTCTCTTTCTCGCTGAACGCCGCGCTCGGCGCGCGCACGAATCGTCTCGGCGTCGTCGCTCTCATCGGCGCGAGCGACCTGGACGTTCGCATGGAACAGCTCCAGCAGCGGCGCATTGCGCAGGTCACCGAGGAAGAGATGCCCGCCCGGGGCGAGGCGCCGGATCGCCTGCCGCATGACCTCGAGGAGGTACTTCGCTGAGGGAAAGTACTGCGCCACCGAGTTGAGGACGATCAGATCGAAGCTCTCTTCGGGCAGGGACTCCAGGTCATCCGCCGCGAGCTGCCGTGTCTCGACGGCATCGAATCCGTGCTCGAGGCAGATCCTCGAAACGTGAGCGACCGCGCTGGCCGTGGCGTCGATGGCCAGGTATCGCTCGCAGCTCGCCGCGACGCGGAAGGTCAGCAAACCGAGGCCGCAGCCGATCTCGAGCACGCGCCGCGGACGCAAGTCCAGAAGCCGCGCGACCGTGCCGTCGACCCACTGGCGCATCGACGCCTGGGACATCGGTTGGCCGGTCGTGCTGTCGCCCCAGCCCGTGATGTCGAACAGCGGGTCCTTCGCCTCGCTACCCGAGTACACCGTGTCCCAGACCTGCCGCCAGCTCTCGACTTCGTCGTCGCTTTGAGCACTCGTACGCTCGGTCGTCACATAGGCGACCAGCCGCCGATCGTCGTCAGTCGGCTCCCAGAGGGTGACCGCTGCGTCGGCGACGGCCGGGTGATCGCGCAGTCGCGCTTCGATCTCGCCGGGCTCGATCCGATAGCCGCGCAACTTGATCTGAGTGTCGAGGCGGCCGAGGCACACCAGCTTTCCGTCGGAGCGCCAGCGCGCGCGGTCGCCGGTTCGGTACCAGCGCACGCCCGAGGCACTCACGAAGCGATCGCTCGTGAGCTCGGGCTCGTTCCAGTACCCGATCGCGACGCCCTCGCCGGCGATCCACAGCTCGCCGTCGACGCCGATGGGGACGGGCTGCCCGTCCTCGGCGGCGACTCGGACGCGCGTGCCGCGAATGGGGCGACCGATCGGGATCGGCTGCCCGGGCGCCGAGCGGACGCGCTCGATCGTCGACCAGATCGTCGTCTCGGTGGGGCCGTAGAGGTTCCAGAGCTCGGCGCCGAGTGGCAGCAGCTCCTCGGCCAGGTCCCGCGGTAAGGGCTCGCCGCCGCAGAGCAGGCGCAGGCCGGGGCGGCCGCGCCAGCCGGCGAGGCGGAGAAGCCGCCAGGTCGCCGGGGTCGCCTGCAGGACCGTCGCGTCGCTTCGTTCGAGGAGCTCGGCGAGAGCGATGCCGTCCATCGCCGTCTCCCGAGTGGCGAGGACGACGCGTCCGCCGGCGGCGAGCGGGACGAGCAACTCGAGGACGGCGATATCAAAGGCGATGGTCGTCACCGCGACGAGCACGTCACCGCCTTGGAAGCCGGGTGCTTCCAGCATCGCCTCGACGAATCGCGCGACCGCGCGGTGCGGCACCGAGACGCCCTTGGGGCGACCCGTCGAGCCCGAGGTGTAGATGACGTACATCGGCGACTCGGGATCGACCTCGGGAGCCGTGAAGTCGCCTGAAGGAATCGCGTCCCAAAGGACAAGAGGCACGCCGTGGGGACACTCTGCTTGGAGCGAGGCCTCGGTGACGATCGCCGACACCTGGGCATCTTCGAGAGCGCCGTCGCGGCGCGCGCGCGGGAAGTCGGGATCGAGCGGGACATAGGCGACGCCCGATCGAGCGATGCCGAGCACGGCGGCGACCAGGGCGCCCGTGCGCTCGAGCAGGAGGCCGACGCGATGACCCGGGCCGAGGCCGGATTCCGAGAGCAGTGCCGCGATCCGACTGGCCGCGCGATCGAGCTCGTCGTAGCTCCAGCTTCGATCCTCGTCCTGCACCGCGATGGCGTCCGGACGGCGGTCGACCTGCACCTGGAACCGCTCGAGGACCGAGCGCATTGACCCCGTGACAGGCCCGGACTCCCACTCGGCGATGCGGCGGGACTCGTCGCCGGTCAGCAAGCTCAGCTCGGACAGTCGACGATCCGGATCCTCGGTCGCGCTCGCGAGCAACGTCTCGAGCTCTTCGAGGAAGCGCTCCATCTTTTCTGGCTCGAAGAGATCGGAGTCATACTCGAAGGCGAGCTCGAGCCGATCCTCGACGCGCGTCGCGTAGAGCGTCGCTTCGAACAGCGTACCCGCCGGCCGTCCCTCATAGCGCAGCTCGAGGCCGGGCAGGGCGAAGTCTTCGCCGACGTAGTCGACCCAATTGAAGACGACCTGGAACAGAGGATTGCGATCGAGCACGCGCTCGGGCTGCAGCGCGTCGACGATGCGCTCGAAGGGCACGTCTTGATGCTCTTGCGATTCGAGGACGCGATCGCGGGCGCGTTGCAGCAGCTCTCGAAAGCTCGGATCACCGCTCGCGTCGAGCCGCAACACCAGGCTGTTGACGAAGAAGCCGATGAGGCCTTCGACCTCGGCGCGATCTCGGTTGGCGACGGGCGTCCCGACCGTCAGATCGTACTGCCCGGTCCAGCGCGAGAGAGCCGCCTGGAACGTCGTCAGGATCAACACGAACGGCGTCGTCCGCTCGCTGCGCGCGAGCTTCAGCCCGGCCGCGAAGGTCTCCTTCGAGATCTCACGCCGCGCGCGGGATCCGACCGATCGGCGGTCAGCGCGCCGTGGCCGGTCGGCCGGTAGCTCGAGGGGAGCGACGTCCTGCAAGGTCCCGCGCCAGTAGTCGAGCTTCTCCTCGAGCACCGCCTCGGTCAAAGTCTCCCGTTGCCAGGCCGCGTAGTCACGATACTGAATCGGGAGCTCCTGCAGCTTGGGCGACTCGCCGCGAAGCCTTGCCGAGTAGACGGCCCCGTGCTCGGCCGCGACGACACGTGCCGAGAGCCCGTCGGCGATGATGTGATGAAGGCAGCTCAGCAGCTCCCAGTCCTCGTCACCCAAGCGCACGAGCAGGAAGCGAATCAGCGGTCCGCGCCTCAGGTCGAAGGGAGAGCGAAAGACACGCGCTTCGAGCCGGCGCCGCTCCTGAGCTTGCTCCGCATCGCTCAGCCCGCGGAGATCGCGCGGTAGGAGATCGATCGGCGCTGCCGGTCGCACGATCTGCACCAGGTGACCGTCCCGCTCGTCGAAGACCGTGCGCAGGATCTCGTGACGCCGGATCACCTCTTCGAGGGCTTGCGTGAACACCTCGAGGTCGAGCGTGCCTCGCAGCACCGTTTTGCCGGCGATGTGGTGGGCGAGGTTACCGGGCTCGAGCTGCTCGAGGAACCAGAAGCGCTCCTGCGAGAAGGAGAGGACGTGTCCTCTCTCGTCGGCCGCTCGCGCCGGGATCGGACCATCTGATCGCTTCGTCGTGGCGCGGCGCTCGGCGAGGAGTCGCTCGAGCAGCGCCCGCTTCTCGGGCGAGAGCTTATCCAGCCGATCGTCGAGCTCACCCATCGGCGTCGCCTTCGGCGAGCAGGCGGGCCACCTCCTCGTCGCTCAAGGACTCGATGCGGGAGAGAAGGTCCTCGTCGACCTTGCCATCGTCACCGCTCCACCGTCCGAGCTCCTCGAGCAGCGCGTGGAGGTTGTGGGCCGTTTCATGAACGGACTCACCCGCGAGGAGCCGCGCCATCGGAATCGCGATGCCCCAGTCCGCCTGCAGGCGATTGCGAAGCTGCAGCGCCATCAGCGAATCGAGCCCGAGGTCGACGAACGCGGCCCGTCGATCGAGCTCGTTCACCGGCAGGCCGAGCACGGAGGCGACGCGCCGGGCGAGTCGCGTCTCGAGCTCGGCGATACGCTGCTCTTCGGACAGGTCCGCGAGCAAATCGAGCTCTTCGCTCTGCACGCGTCGCGCCGCGACGGCTGGCGCCACGCCGGTGAGCCTCGGGATGGGGGGCAAGGTGGGCAGGGCGTCGCCGAGCTGCTGCCAATCGACATCCAAGACGAGCGTCGTCCCGGACTCGCCGCGTGCCAGCAACGTCTCGAGCGTCGCGAGCGCTCGCGACGGCGGCAGCGGGCGAATGCCCAGCCGCTCGAAGGTGTGCTGCGCGTCGGCCGAGCGCGTGGCCATGCCGCCGTCCGCCCAAGGACCCCACTGGATGCTGAGGACGTTGCTCGATCGGCTCTCGGCGAGCCCGTCGAGGTAACCGTTGGCGGCGGCATAGACCGACTGACCCGGATTGCCGAGCAAGGCGGCCGATGAGGAGAAGAGGACGATCATGTCGAGCGAGTCGGGCTCGATGAGAGCGAAGAGGTTCTCGGCCGAGGAGACCTTCGAGGCGAGCACGGCCCGCAGCGCTTCCAGCGAGGTCTGGGCGAGCAAATGATCTTCGAGCACGCCGGCCGCGTGGACGAGGCCGCGCAGGGGACCGCCGGACTCGAGGAGCGGGCGGAGCGTCTCGTCGCAAGCCGACGCATCGGAGAGATCACACGCGAGGGAGTGGACGCGGGCGCCGAGTGCTTCCAAGGCAGCCAGCCAGTCCTGGTCCTCCGGGCGGGCACCGCGGCGCGAGACGAGGATCAGCTCTTTGGTGCCACGCTCGGCGAATCGCTCGGCGACGGCGCGCCCGAGCGCTCCGAACGCACCCGTGATCAGGACGCGACCGGGGGGATCGTCGAGGGTCGTCGCCGCTTCGCGTGGCGACGCCTCCATCAGCCGCGCGACACGCGTCTTACCCTCACGCCGAGCGATCTCCTCTTCGCGGGTGGCGGCACGCAGCAGCGGACCGACGTCGCGACAGTCGTCGACATCGAGACGCCGCACGTCCAGCTCGGGGTGCTCGGCGGCGAGCACGCGTCCGGCCGACCAGAGCGCGCGGTGCACGGGGTCGACGGCCTCGCCCTCGAGCGAGAACGCGTGCCTCGTGACGAGCGCGTAGCGGGCGGGCAGGCCGCCTCGGATCCGGTCCTGAAGGCCCTCGAGCCAGAGGCGGATAGCTTCCGCAGCAGTTCCTCGCCTCGAGACGATCTCGATCAAAGTATCTTTTGAGTGGATGTGGGAAGCTTCAGTGGACCTGAGGCTCTCGAGGTGTCGCACCTCGCGACCGTCCAGCCCTGCGGCGACCTCGGCTCGCTCGGTAGCGTCGCCACCCGTGATCCACACCGTCCCGGAGTCGGCCTCGCGCTCGGGTGGCGCCGGGAGATCCGACCACGTGAGCCGGTACTCGGGAAGCGTCAGGATGGCCTCCCGGATGCGAGCACCGGAGAGCGTCAGGCACGGGTGACCCTGCGAGTCCACGATTCCATGATCATCGCCTTGGCGCACGAGGAGGCCCTCGGCTGGGGGGGGACCGAGCAGGCGTATCGTATCGATCTCGAGTGCGCCGCCTTGGTCAGAGGCCCAGGGGGAGAGCAGGGGCGCGAGACGCTCGGGACGCCAGGGCGAGGGGTCCTCGTCGTCTGATTCCTCGCCCGATGAGATCGCCTGACCCGCAGCCGTTGGCCAAGGCGTCTCGGTCTCGACCCAGGCCGTGCGAGCGCGCGCCGAGCCCAGGGTCTCCCAGCCGCTCCCGTCTTGACCGGTCACCTCGATCGTCGCGCTGCCGTCACCCGCCGGGCGAGCGATGACCTGGCGTGCCTCAGGCGCCTCCTCCGAAAGGGGGCCGACCCGGACATCGGTCAACTCGATCGCGCTCGCCCCGAGAAGATCCTGTGCTCCAGCGACCAGCCGCGCCAGGGTGTCGGCGTGGTGCCCGGGACGATCATTCGTCCGGACGCCGCGGGCCGTGTGGACACACGTGCCTTCCGAGGCAATCTCGATCTTCGTCCCGAGCCAGGTCGCCGAGGTGGCACCGGCGACGCCGAACGAGTCTTCGGGACGATCACCCACGGAGACCCAGTACCGTTGACGCTCGAAGGGGTAGGTCGGCAGGGCGATGCGTCGTCCCCCGATCCGCTCGGCCACGGCTGACCAGTCGAGCGGTGCCGCTTCAAGATACAGCTCGCCGAGTGCGCCCAGGGTCGTGGGCTGTTGCTCTCCTGCGCCGATCCGGATCCAACGCGTCTCCTCGTCCAGGGGGGCCTCGTCCGGCGACTCGACGCGGCGCGCCCACTCGATCCAGTAGTCGGGCGTCGAGACGTCTCGACCCGAAGACCCCGGGCGAGCTCGCCAGCGCTTCTTCGACTCGCGCAACGTGAGCCGGCTGGCCGTGACTTCGAGCGGGAGTGCCGCTCCCAGCCGTGCAGAAAGGAGGCGGGCGGCTTGCTTCTCGTCGAGGATCTCCGCGAGGCATGCGGCTGCGAGCTCGCCGATGCCAGCGCCGCCAACGAGGGCGGGCTCGAGTCCGAGCGATCGCCAGGCTTCGGCTTGGGCGAGGTGGGTGGTCAGCGTGGCGGCGGCTGCTTCCAGCGGCGTGGGCGCCTCGGAGCGCATCGCTTCATCGAGCGGGCGATCGAGCAGCCCGGCCCAGACGGCCTCGCTGCTGGCGACGCGCGCCTTCCAAGCCGGAGCGCCCTCCAGCCCGGTCGGCTCACTCGACGTCGAGGGCTCGAGCCAAAAGCCGAGCACCCGCTCGCTGCGAAGGGTCTCGAGCTCGACGAGTGAGGCCGTCTCGGGCGTCAGCCCTTCGGCGAGCGCCATCAGATCGTCGCGCAACGCTTGGAGGGAGCTCGCCCGGATGAAGACACGGAAGCGGTGGTGACTCCGGCCGGCACCGAGCGTCACGGCCAGGTCTTCGAGCGTCGTCGCGGGGTGGAGCTCGAGGTGCCGGTCGAGGCGGCGACACTGCTCTCGGAGCGCCTCGAGGCTGCGCGCGGAGATCGGGATGCCACAGGCGATGCGCGCTGGCTCGCTGGCCGCGACCGCGGGCTCCGATTGGGGAGGTCCCTCGACGATGACGTGGACGTTCGTGCCCGTGAATCCGAACGAGCTGATACCGCAAGCGCGCTCGTCCGGTGCGGCGTTCCATGGCGCGGCTTCCCGGACCACCTCGATCGGCAGGCGCTCCCAGGGGATGTGCGTGCTGGGGGGATCGGCGTGCAGATGGGGCGCCAAGAGCCCGTGCTGGATCTGGAGCACGGTCTTGATCAGGCCGGCGATCCCGGCAGCGGCTTCGAGGTGGCCGAAGTTCGACTTCACCGAGCCGAGGCGGAGCGGCCGGTCACCCGCGCGCTCGCCGAACACGCTGCCCAGGGCGAGCACCTCGATCGGATCGCCGAGCGACGTGCCGGTGCCGTGCGCCTCGATGTACTCGATCGCGCTCGGCTCGAGGCGGGCCTGCTTCAAGGCGCGACGGATGACGTCTTCTTGTGACGGCCCGTTGGGGACGGTCAGCCCACCGCTCGCACCGTCCTGGTTGACGGCGGATCCCGATACGACGGCGAGCACGCGATGCCCTTGCTTCAAAGCATCATCGAGGCGCTCGAGCACCACCATGCCGGCGCCCTCGCCGCGGCCGTAGCCGTTCGCTCGCTCCGAGAACGCCTTGCAGCGGCCATCGGGGGAGAGCATGTGTGCCTGAGAGAACACCATCGAGGACAAAGGCATGAGTACGAGGTTCACGCCGCCGACCAGCGCCGCGTCACATTCGCCGAGGCGCAAGCTCTGGCAAGCCTCGTGAACAGCGACCAACGACGACGAGCAGGCGGTGTCGATCGCGACGGCAGGTCCTCTCAGGCCGAGCGTGTAGGCGATGCGTCCGGCGGCGGCCGAGTGCGTGACCCCGGTGCCGGACGGGCTGAGCATCTTCTCGGGCGAGAGGTAGCGAAGGAGGTAGCCGAAGAAGTCCATCGTGCTGATGCCGATGAACGTGCCGATGTTCTTGCCGTAGCAGCTCGAAGGCGCGATGCCCGCGTTCTCGAGGGCCTCCCAGGCGACCTCGAGCAGCCAACGCTGCTGCGGATCGAGGAACATCGCCTCGCGCGGCGAGATGCCGAAGAAGGCTGCGTCGAAGGTGTCGTGCTCGGCGAGGAAGCCCCCTTCCTTGGCGACCAGCTTTCCCGGCGCATCCGGGTCGGAGTCGTGCCAGGCGTCGGCATCCCAGCGGGCCTCGGGGACTCGGCTGATCGCGTCGCGGCCGTTGGCCAACAGCTCCCAAAAGGCCGCCGGATCATCGGCACCGCCGGGGAAGCGGCAGCCGAGACCGACGACGGCGATCGGCGTGTGCCGCGCGTCCTCGAGCTCCTGGACCCGGGCCCGGGTCGACTGCAAGGCGCGGAGCGCCTCGGCCATCAATGACTTGGGGTCGGCTTGCCCAGCCGCGCGCTGATTCATTGCCTCCGGCCTCGCTCAGCTCCTCGATCCGCCATCGCCATCCTGCATCGCTTCGAGCTGCTCCGCGAGCCGTTGTGCGAGCTCGTCCTCGTCGAGGGTGTGGAGATCGTCTCCCTCGTCGGTCGCCGCGACTTCTTCGATCTCGGTCTCTTCTACCGCGCCGAAGCGGTCCTCGAGCTGGCCGAGGAGGAATGTCCCGAGCGCCTCGAGGTTGGGTTGATCGAAGAGCAGCGTCGCCGGCAGTGACACGTCGAAAGAGCTCTCGATGCGGCTCTTGAGGTCGACGGCGAGCAAGGAGTCGACGCCGAGATCGGAGAAGCTCTGACGCGCCTCGATCTGACCACTGGACGAGAAGCCCAAGACCTCGCTGAGCTGCTGGTCGAGGAATCGCTGCATCGCGGCGGGTCGATCGCCGGCGGGTGAGGTGATCAGCTCCTCGAGGATGGCGCTTCGCTTCTTCGGACCCGAGGCCTCCGCGCGGGCGAAGGTCTCGAGGAACGCCGGGGCCTTCGCGCCCGGAATACGGGCGAGGAACTTCTTCCAGTCGATCGGGATCACCGCCGCGTACGGCGTGGGATCTCGGAGAAGGCGCTTGAAGATCGTCGCGCCGACATCGGGGTCGAGCGCTCTCAGCCCGATCTCGGAGAGACGCGCTCGGCTGCGCTCGTCGAGGCGGGCCGCCATGCCGGCTTCGGCCCACGGACCCCAGCCGATCGACTGGGCGGGCAGCTTCTCGGCAGCGCGCTGCTCGGCGAGCCCGTCGAGGAAGCCGTTCGCCGCGGCGTAGCCGCTCTGTCCGGCGTTGCCGAGGAGGGAGACCATCGAGGAGAACAGGACGAAGTGGGTCAAGTCGTCGTCCCGCGTCAGCTCGTGGAGCCACTGGGCGCCGCCGGCCTTCGGGCCGAGCACGGTCTGGAGCCGCTCGGGCGTCTGCTGGAGCATCATTCCATCATCGAGCACACCGGCCGCGTGGACGACGCCGCCCAGCGCGGGGCCCTGGGCGCGCTGCTCGTCGAGAAAGCTCTCGACCGCCGCTCGGTCGCTGAGGTCCACGGCGGCGACCTGGACATTGGCGCCTTCGGCGGCGAGCTCGCTGAGGAGATCCTCGGCCGCTTCGGCCGTCGCGCTGCGCGAGACCAGAGTCAGGTGACGCACCCCTTCATCCACGAGCGCCCTGGCGACGACGCGACCGAGCGCGCCCAGGCCACCGGTCACGATGTATCGCCGATCGCCCTGCACCTCTCGACCTTGGCCCGACTCCTCGGACTCGGACGGATCGGGGATCGTCAGGACGACCTTGCCGATGTTCTTGGCCTGCGCGAGGTGCGAGAACGCTTGGCGGGCGTCCCGCAGATCGAACACCTGCCGCGCGAGCGGTTGCAGCTCGCCAGCCTCGAAGAGTGACGATATCTCTTGGAGCAGCTCGGAGAGAAGGCTCGGGTCGTCGCGGAACGTGTCGCTCAGATCGAAGGAGAAGTAGTCGACGTCGGGTCGCATGGCGTCCATGCGCGCATCGTCCCAGATGTCGATCTTGCCGATCTCGACGAAGCGGCCGTCGCTGGCGAGCACGCCGACGCTGGCACCGATGAAGTCACCCGCGAGCGAGTTCAGGACGATGTCCACGCCTTCGCCGCTGGTGTCGGCGAGCACCTGGTCGGCGAAGTCGAGCGTGCGGGAGTTGTAAACGTGCTCGATGCCTTGGCTCTTCAGATGCTCCCACTTGCCTTCGCTGGCGGTCGCGTAGATCTCGGCCCCGGCGCGCCGCGCGATCTGGATCGCCGCTTGACCGACGCCGCCCGCGGCCGCGTGGATGAGGACACGGTCGCCTTTCCGGATCTTCGCCAAACGCTCCAAGGCGTAGACGGCGGTCAGGAATACCGTCTGGATCGCGGCCGCGTCGACCGGCTCCAGCGTGGACGGCTGCTGTGCGATGCCGGTGGCGGGCAGCGTCAGGTGGCTGGCCAAACAGCCCGCGCCCGAGGCGACGATGCGATCGCCGACCGAGAACCCCGTAACGCCCGCACCCAGCGCGACGACCTCACCGGCGCACTCGAACCCCAGCGGCTGATCGACGGCGTGCTGAATGCCCTCCGCCTCGGCGAATTGCTTGAGCATGCCGAGTGCGTGCAGCACGTCCTTGAAGTTCAGGCCCGCGGCCCGGACCGCGATCTCGACCTCGCCCGCTCCCGGAGATCGGCGCTCGCAGGGAGCGATCTCCAGCCGGTCGAGCGAGCCGTACTCGGCGACTTGCAGTTTGAAGGAATGTGCATCTGAGGGAAGTGGCAGGCGCGAGCCGGACCGGGCATCGCGCGAGCGGGAGAGTCGGGCCACCAAGCGCTCGCCGCCGCGCCAAGCCACCAGCGTCTCGCGCGTCGCTGCCCGGATCTCGTCGGCCAGGACCTTGGCATCCTCGTCATGGGAAACGCCCAGGTCGACGACGGTCACCGAGAGCTCGGGATGCTCGAGACGCGCCGTCGCCGCGAATCCGCTGATCGCCGTGCCCGCGGGATCGAGGGTCGGTGCGTTATCGGTGGCCGCCTGGCCGTTCCGCGTGATCAGCCAAAGCCGTGGGGCGGCCTCGGATGGCAGCGCCTGGACGACTTCGAGCGCCTGGGAGGTCAGGGCGAGGGCTCTCTTCGAGCCTTGCGGCGCAAGGTCACTCGCGCCTTCGAGCCAGACGACGTGCGCCGGCGCTGGACCCGCGCTGGACTTCAATTCGCCGCGCGAGACGATCGTGCCGGGTAGCTCACGGGCGAGCGCGCCGGCGAGGGGATCCCCCGACGCGGCGACGATCCAAGCCACGCGCTCGTGGTCCTGTGTGGCGGGGAGAGCCTGCGGGCTCCACGTCACTTCGTACAGGAGGTCGTCGATCTTCTCTTCGACGCCGAGCAAGGCGGCCCGACTGGCGGGCACGAGATGCAGGCCACGCACCTCGCCCAATGGCTCGCCACGAGCGTCGAGCAGCGTCACGTCGACACGGAAGCCGCGCGAGCCGGGCAAGTCGGGACGCCGTGCGACGTGGCACCAGAGCTCGCGCCCGGCGCGCGCCCTCAGGCGGAACCCTTCAGCGCCGGTCGGCAACATCGTCTGACGACTGTCGGTCGCCAAGGCACCGATCACTTGGAAGCAGCCATCGAGTAACGCGGGGTGGAGCCCGAAGCCGTCGGGAGCGATGTCCACCGGGAGTCGCAGGCGGGCCAGTGCCTCGGCCTCTCCGCTCCAGCACGAATCGATCACGCGAAAGGCGGGACCGTAGTCCAGCCCCAATCGGGCATGGGCGGCGTAGATGTCCTCGATGTCGAGCTTGCGATCGCAGCGCTGCGCCAGCTCCTCGAGCGTGTCGGGCGTATCGATGGGCTCCTCGGCCGAGCCGGCGCGGGCGACCACGTGCGTGCGCCAGGTGGGCGCGCTCGAATCTTCGCCTTCGCCGGTCACGCGACTCGCGAGCTCGAGAGCGGTCTCGCCGTCGCCGCCGCGAGTGACCGCGATCTGCATCGAAGTCTCGGACGCGCCCAAAGGCAAGGGCGCCTGGATCAGGATGTCCTCGAGGACCGCCGGCTCGCCCGCCAGCTCGGCGGCAGCTCGCAGCGTCTCGAGGTAGGCGGCCGCGGGGGCGATCGCGCGATCGAAGACCCGGTGGTCCTTCAAGAAGCGGGGCGCCAGCTCCGACCACTCGCTGACGAACAGCCGGTCACCGCGGCGACTCAGAACCGTCGAGAGCTCGCGCCCGAGGAGCGGGTGATCGGTCGGCCGCTCGGCCGTCGATGTCGAGACCGCGGCGGAGCGATCGAACCAGTAGCGCTCCCTTTGGAAGGGATAGGGCGGCAGTCGCAAGGATCCACGCCGCTTCGGGCCGCCGTGCCAACGGCTCCAGTCGACCTCGGCGCCACGGATCCAGAGCTCGCCGAGCGAGCGGGCGATCGTCTGATTGGCTGGCTGCTGAGCCCTCAGACTCGGGAGCCAGGCGAGCTCGCGCCGGGCGAGGAAGCGGCGCGCCATGCCGAGGAGCGTCGCGACCGGACCGATCTCGAGGTAGACGTCGGCGCCGAGCGCATCGAGCGCGCGCATGCCGGCGAGGAATCGCACCGGCTCGCGCACGTGCCGGACCCAGTACTCGGGCGTGGCGAGCGCTTCGTCGCAGAGGCCGGGCTCGAGGTTGGAGACGAACGGCACCTGTGGCCGCGAGTAGGTCACGGACCGCGCCACCTTTTCGAATTCGGCCAGCATCGGGTCCATGAGCGGGGAGTGGAAGGCGTGAGAGACGGTCAACGGCTGATGCTCGAGGCCTTGGCGCACGAGCTCGGCACGGATCGTCTCGAGGGCTAGGCGGTCTCCCGACAAGACGAAGCTCGTCGGTCCGTTCTCGACGGCGATCTGAACGCGGTCCTCGAACGGCGCGACGATCGGCTCGATCTTCTCCCGCGCGGCGAGCACGGCGATCATGTCACCCGGTGTGGTGAGCTCGGTCATCAGTCGGCCGCGGGCAGAGATCAGCCGCAGCCCGTCCTCGAGAGAGAAGACGCCCGCGAGGCAGGCAGCCGCGTACTCGCCGACGCTGTGCCCCAACACCCATCTTGGCATCAGCCCGAGGCTTTGCCAGAGCCGGGCGAGCGCGATCTCGAGCGCGAAGAGTGAGGGCTGGGTGTAGCGGGTCTGATGGACGAGGTCGCAGGCGTCGCCGAAGAGAATGTCGCGCAGCGGCTGCTCGAGCTCGTCGCGGAGCCCGTCGGTGCAGCGGTCGATCGTCTCCTTGAAGACGGGCTCGGCGGCGTAGAGGTCTTTGCCCATGCCCGGCCACTGGGACCCTTGCCCGGTGAAGAGCCAGGCGACGCGCGGCCCCTCGCTCGTGGCTTCGAAGACCAGGCCTTGATCGGGACGGGCGACGGCGGCGGCGAGCTGCTGCTCGAGCTCGTCCCGGTCCTTGGCGACGAGGACGCGTCGGTGGCGCAGGGCCGTGCGACCGAGCGCCGCGGGCGCGGTGATGCTCTCGAGCGGCGTGTCCTCAGGTAGACCTCGGCACCAGGTCTGGACGCTCGAGACGAGGCTCTCGAGGGCGGCGGGGGTGGCGGCGCTCAGCGGCAGGAGATCGGTCCGCGTGCGCACCTCGGAAGGAGCGTCCTCTCGAAGGGGTGCCTGACTGATCACGACGTGGGCATTGGTCCCGCTGAACCCGAAGGAGCTGACGCCGGCGACGCGCGGGCCTGGCCTCTCCGGCCAAGGGCGCGTCTCCTGCGGCACCTGGATGACGGTGTGCTCCCAATCGATGTGAGGATTGGGGGTGCTCAGATGAAGGTGAGCGGGAATGGTGGAATGATGGATGGACAGCGCGGTGCGGATGAGTCCCGCGATCCCGGCACCGGTCTCGAGGTGACCGATGTTGGTCTTGACGGAGGCGACGAGCAGCGGCCGATCGCGGCCGGGCCCGAACACCGCGTCGAGCGCGCCCACCTCGATCGGATCGCCGAGCGAGGTGCCCGTGCCGTGAGCTTCGATGAAGTCGACGTCAAAGGGCTCGAGGCCGCCGTTGGCCAGGGCCGAGCGGAGCACGCGCTCCTGAGAGGGGCCGTTTGGCACCGTCAGCCCGCTTCCGGCACCGTCCTGGTTGATCGCGGTCCCGCGGACGACAGCATAGATCCGGTCGCCATCCGCCTGCGCTCTGGAGAGCCGCTTGAGGAGGACGAGGCCGCAGCCCTCCGAGCGGACGTAGCCGTCGGCGGATGCATCGAAGGTCTTGCACCGGCCGTCGGGCGAGAGCATCTGCGCCTGGGAGAGCCCGACCATCGACAGGGGATCGAGGATCAGGTTGACGCCGCCGACGAGGGCGGCCTCACACTCGCCGCGGCGAATGCTCTGGACGGCGATGTGGAGGGCGACGAGGGACGACGAGCAGGCTGTGTCGAGCGCGATGCACGGGCCCTTGAGGCCGAAGAAGAAGGACAGACGACCGGCGGCGGTGCTGAGCGCGTTGCCGGTCCCGTAGTAGGCGCCCGCTGCCTCGGGGATGCGACCCGACTGCGAGTCGAAGTACTCCGACTCCCTCAGACCGATGAAGACGCCCACCTGGGAGCCATTGAGTGCTTCGGCCGGGATCCCGGCGTCTTCGATCGTGTGCCACGCGGTCTCCAGGAGGATGCGCTGCTGCGGATCGAGCTGCTGCGCTTCGCGCGGGGAGATGTTGAAGTGCCGGGCATCGAAGCGATCGACCGGATCTTCGAGGAATCCCGCGCGCCGGGTCGCCATCTTGCCGACCTGTCCGCGGTCGGATGAGTAGAACCGGTCGATCGACCAGCGCTCCGGAGGCACCTCGGAGACGGCGTCCTCGCCGCGGAGCTGCAGCGCCCAGTAGTCCTCGAGGTTGCGCGCGGCACCGGGGAAGCGGCAGGCCATGCCGACGATGGCGATCGGCTCTTCGGTACGCGCGCGCAGAGCCGCGAGCTCGCCCGTCCTCTCACGCAGGAGTGAGCGAAGCGTCTCGGCGTCCAGGCTCTCGAGGTCCTCGGCAGGCTTCTCGATCTTCCGGGTCGGCTCAGGAGCGGCCGGCTTCGCTTCGGCGCTCGGAATGCCGAGCACGTCCCCTGCGAGGTACTCGGTGAGGTCGTGGGGAGTGGCGTAATCGAAGAGGAGCGTCGAGCGCAGGGGAGCTTCGAGCTGCTGCTCGAGGAGATCCTTGAAGTCGACGGCCCGGAGGGAGTCGAAGCCGAGGTCGGCGAAGCCGGCGCGCGGGTCGTAGGCGTGCTCATCGATCGCGAGGAATCGGATGATCTCCTCGCGCAGGTGATCGGCGAGGAGTCGCCGGGCAGAAGCGGGCGGGAGCTGTCTGAGCTGGAGCGTGAGGGGCGCTGGGTCGGTCATGTAGCGGCGAAGCTCACATCAGGAAGCCGGGTTCTTGCGGGAGGACTCGCCGTCCACGATGGCGAGGACGACTTCGCCGTCGGCGAAGCCACCCGAATCGTCACGAAATGCGCAGTAGGTCTTCATCAGGAGGAAGTTCCGTCTCTGGACGGCCTTCTTCATCGCGACGAGCCCTTCGAAGGCCTGGGGCCGGACGGGGGAATGGAACTGGCAGGCGAAGTCGTGGATCAGCACGTCGGGGAGCTGGCGACGCCGGTACTCATCGAGCGTCCACGACTGGAAGGCGGCCGGCCGCGCATCGATGATGCACTGGGCGATGAGGACGTAGATGATCTGGTTGTAGGCGAGGTTGAGCTCGACGGCGCCGAGCTCGGCGGGGCGGTCGCGGTGGCAGGAGCGCTCGATGGCGAGCTGTCCCCGGAGGATGGCGAGTGCCGGCGGCGCGTCGTCGGTGGTGAGCCGATCGCCGGTCGGCGTCTCGACCACCGCTTGCTTCAAATACCTGCAATGAAGCTTGTAAGGGGTGAGTATTTGGGCAAGGAGTGCGTCCGAGACCCGGATGCTGACCTTGCCGGGTG
>JAVJTD010000104.1:0-5433 GCA_040219065.1 Planctomycetota bacterium | reverse complement strand
TTCGCTTCGAGCTGCCTCTGTTCACCCTCACGGGCGGCCTGGTCCTGGCGGTCTGGGGATTTGACTACCTCGGCGACGTGCTCTTGGCCGGAGCCGCGACCTTCCATCGTCGCCATCAGGAAGGTCGCGGCTCCGGCCAAGAGCACGTCGCCGAGGTAGTCAAATCCCCAGACCGCCAGGACCAGGCCGCCCGTGAGGGTGAACAGAGGCAGCTCGAAGCGAAGGAGGATCACCTTCAACGCGGCGACGAGCGCGTCTCCGGGACCGGGCACCGGGCAGACCTCGTGGATCCACTTGGCCTCGGGCCGATCACTGATGCGGATCATCAAGAGGCACCCGAGCAGCGACAGCGAGGCGAAGTACAAGACGAAGAGGTACAGATCGCCTTCACGCAGCTCGGCGAGCCGGTCGTCCCAGCTCCCGCTCCTCGGCAGGACGAACAAGAACAGCGGCGGAAAGACCAAGCTCATCACCAAGGAGGGATAGACGCGCAGCTTGAAGGACGTCTCTCGGCTGACCTGACGCCAGGTCCACGCGAAGTAGGCCGCCTCGACCGGGTTCCGCGTCAAGCGGCTCGCCAGTCGCTCGACCCACGGGCGACGCGCTGGGCGAAGGCGAGCCGGGACCGGGCTCGGATCCCTCAGGGCGGAAGGACGAAAGCCGCTCGAGAGCCGGTTGGCGATGAGGAGGATCACGAGCGGGACCAATGCTCCCAGTGCGGCGAGCTCGGTGCGGCGGTCCAGCCCGGCGCCGCCGATTGTGCTCAGCCCGGCCATCCAGGCCGGTGGAAAGAAGTAGGGCCAGACGCCCGTGTCGCCTGTCGCGCTGTCCAGACCCAGCCCGAGCATCTGTGGCATGAGCTGAAAGCCGAACAGGAAGGTCAGGGTCGCCAAGATCTGCGACCAGAGCACGAGCGTCTTCAAGTGGCGAGAGCTGAAGAAGCGCATCGAGCTCAGGAACAGCAGGGTGACGGTGCCCATGATCAAGGCTGTGTTTGAGACGAGCGATAGACCGAAGCCGAGCGCGCCGCGCCAGCCGAACTTCACGCCGCAGGCGATCCAGCTCGCCCAGCCGAGCGAGGCGACGATCGCGCCGACGTAGAGCACGACGTGCACCAGCCGCGCTGCGAGGATCGTCCTTTGCGTGAGTGGCCGTGCCTCGAGCACCGCGACATCGGTCGTATCGAGGAGCACGGTCGAGAAGTCCGAGAGGACCGCCAGGGCGAGCAGCACCAGGATGCCCATGTGTACGGCGAGCAGCCCGGCCGCTGGCGACTTGCCGACGAACATCGTGATCGACAGGGCGAGGCCGACGAAGCCGTACAACGCGATCTGCCAGACGAACCAGTTGCGCACCTTGTCGCGACGCACGGCGCCGAAGCTCGGAGGCACTCGCCGGCGGTCCGCGATCAGCTTGGCTTCGACGATCGCCTGGACGGCGCGCGTGTCGATGTCGAGGAGTCGGAGCACGGGCTCCGCGGCCGACAGCAGCAAGCGTGCGATCGCTGTCAGCATCTCAGCTCCGGAGCCGCGCTACGAACTCGGCGGCTTGAGCCGCTTGCTGTCCCTCACTCGTCAGTTCGGTGAAGATCCGCTCGAGCGAGCTGCCCTGACGTTGCTGTTGAAGCGCCTCGAACGAACCGTCGGCGACGATTCGCCCGTCCGAGAGGATCACGATGCGGTCGCAGGTGCGCTCCACCACGTCGAGGACGTGCGAGCAGTAGAAGATCGTCTTCCCCAGCGCGCGCAGCTCCTGCAGGATCTCCTTCACGATCAAAGCCGTGTTCGCATCGAGGCCCGAGAGCGGCTCATCGAGGAAGAGCACCTCGGGGTCGTGCAATAGCCCGGCCACCAGGAGGACCTTCTGTCGCATCCCCTTCGAGTACGTCTCGATCCGCCGCTCGAGCTCGATCGGTCTCAAGCCGAGTGTCTCGAGCATGCCGCTCGCCTTGAGACGCGTGGCCGCCGGGCTCGCGCCGTGAAGGGACGACACGAGGTCGAGGAACTCGAGGGCGGTGAGCTGCTCGTAGAGCGCCGCGTGCTCGGGCACGAAGCCGATGCGCCGCTTGACGCCGAGCGGATCGCTTCTGACGTCGAGGCCACACACGCTTACGCTGCCGGTGTACTCGTCGATGAGACCGGTGAGGATCCGCACCGTCGTCGTCTTGCCGGCGCCGTTGGGGCCGAGGTAGCCGAGAATCTCCCCGCGACCGATCACGAGGTCGATGCCGCGGAGCACCTCCTGGACGCCGTAGCTCATTCGAAGCTGCTCGATCTGGATGACCGGTTCCATCGGGCCCTCTCGTCCTGCTCCACTCAGAGATCGCGTCATGATAGGGACCGCCTTCGCGGACCACAACGACGACGCCGAGTGGAACCTCACCCTCTGTTCAATGCCTCGCGCGATTGGTAGCTTTCCGACGCGAACTGGCATACCGGTCGAACTGGAGAGAACACTCATGTTCCATGCATTCTGGTTTCTGGCCTTGATGACGCTGTCGGTTCAAGACGACCCCTTCCTCCTCGAGGGGCACGGCGAGACGGTCGAAGCCGTGGCGGTGTGCTCGAAGGAGGGCTGGATCGCTTCGGGAGATTGGGACGGAAGGATCCGCATCTGGGACCTCGAAGCCAAGCGCAGCCTGCGCGAGATCGAGGGCCACGCCGGCAAGATGATCAACGACCTCGATGCGGCCCCGGCCGCCGGCATCCTCGCGACGGCAGGCGATGACGGCTTCGTGAAGCTCTGGGACGTGAGCTCGGGCAAGAAGCTCCAAGAGCTGCGGGCCGCAGAGTTCATCGTCAAGTGCGTCGCGCTGACCTCGGACGGGAAGCACGTCGCCACGCGCGGCGGCGAGTGGGACGACGAAGCACATGTCTGGGACGTCGCCCAAGGCGTGGTGATCCATCGGATTCAAGGGTTCGACGACAGCATCATGGCGCTCGACTTCGACGACGCGGGCAAGCACCTCGCCGCCGGAACGCGCGACGGCCGTGTCCGCATCTTCGAGATCGGCAAGCCCGAGGCTCTCGCGCTCTTCGAGCTCGGCGAGATGAACATCTACGACCTCGCTTTCTCACCGAGCGGCCAGCACCTCGCCGCCGCTTGCGGCGATCACTCCGTGCGCGTGCTCGATCTCGAAGGGAAGAAGGAGATCGCGCGCCTGTCGCCGATCGCTGCAGGTGAGGATGACGGAAACGGCATGGTCGAAGTCGTCTGGGCGCCGGATGGAAAGACGCTCCTGACGGCATCCACCGACAACACGGCTCGTGTCTGGCTGCTCGAGAAGAAGACCGAGCTGGCGCGATTCGAGGGACACGCCGAGTCGACGAGCGGCGTCACCTTCTCCAAGGACGGCAGCTGGGTGATCTCATGCGGCGACGACAACCTCCTCCGCGTCAGCCCGATGAAAGCGAAGAAGGCCAAGGGCTGATCGAGAGGAAGCCCCTTCACCGATCGCGGGGGGAGGGGCTCCTTCAGAGCAGCTCAGCGCGTCATTGCGAGCCCAGGACGAACTGCGTCGCGCGCGTCACCGATCCCCAGGTGCCACCCGCGGTATCCAAGACGATGGCCGACGCGTAGAGCGAGAAGCCGGGCACGGTCAACGAGCCCTGGGGCAGGAGCGGAGTGGCGAAGCTATTGAGGGAGCGATCGAGTCCCGGGCCCTGGACCGTCCCCGAGAGGACCACCTGAAGGCCGAGACCCAGTGTGGTGATCGTGTCGGCCGTCAAGGGCACGACGCATCCGCCCGAGCTCGGCAGCGGAATTCCGTCTTTGCCGCTCGCGCTCAACAGCACGATTCCCAGATCGCCGACCTCGTCGGCCGGGAAGCCACAGGCCACGAATTGGGCACCATCGGTCACGAGCGACGGATCGCCCGCGAGGTTGACGCCGATGTCGTCGGGACCGCAGGTCGCCGAGTAGGGCAATGACAGATCGATCTCGGCATACGTCGCCGGATCGTCGAACACCGACGTCGCCGGATACAGCCCGTGGGTCACGCCGCTCGCCTTGTCGAGGACGTACTGCCTGAGACCGATCACATCCCCCGGCTCGCCGTTGAGTGCGCTGCTCCGAAGGTCGATCCGGATCTCGATCGAAGCGGAGCCCGAGGTGACGCCGTGGACGCTCAGGATGCCCGACGCCGGCTGCTCATATGGAAAGACGCCGCAGACCAACGACGACGGTGCGCTCGCCGCCCACTGCCGAAAGACATCGCCGCCACTGTCCTTCAGGCTCTTCGAGAGCCAGAAGTTGCCCTCGGCGGCCTCCGTGGTATGCGGGGGACCTTCGCAGGCCCCGTTCCACTGGTCATCGATCATTCCAACCGTGTCGGTCGGGGTGGCATCGTCGAAGTACAGCCCGATCTCGTGCGAGTTCGGGTTGACGCTGTTGAAGTCGATGATGCCGATGTAGAGGTGCGTGCAGTCGCTGAGGTACCAGGCAAGGACACTGCCGTCGTGCAGGCGGGAGACGTCGATCGGTCCCCAGGCGAACTCGTCCCAACCCTCGCCTTGGAACGAGATGTCCACGACCCCGTCGATCACCGGCCGCTTCTCGGCCCAGGCCGTCGGGATCGAGAACGTGCTGTCTCCTTGAACGCCGATCTCGGGCTCGATGATCGTCCCGAGGGTCGTATCCATCAGGCGCTCGCGAGGACTCTGCTGCTGGGCCAGACAGGGGCTGGCGAGCAAGGCAGCGATCCACAAGACGACGGGCAGTCTGTCCATGGGGAGATCGACTCCGAGTGAGACAATACGAGTTGTGCTGGGGAAGGTTGGAACCTGGCCGCTTCACGCGGCTTCAATCGGCTACAGCCTAATCGGACCAGTCGCGGAGTGTCGAGAGGAAAGTCGAGCCGAGGGGAGGTCGGAGCAGCCGGGGGAGCGCTCGAGTCCGTCGGAGTGCCCAAGCCGAGCGAGCCGAAGAGCGAGTCAGTCGGTGGGCGCTTGCACGAGCGAGCTTGGGCCGGGGGCTCGCCGTGAACCTACTAGATTAGCGAGCCTGTTCCGCGAGCCAAGCGGGCGGGACGCCCGCGTTCCCAGTGGTTGGTCTCGAGTCAGGCGAGGATCTCTCGGACGACGTGGGGCTCTTCCTCGACGCCGACGAGCTTCACGTCGAGGCCTTGGTGCTTGACGCTCAGACGCGGGGCGTCGATGCCGAGGCAATGGAGCATCGTCGCGTTGAGGTCGCGGATGTGGACGGGGCTCTCGGTGATGTTGTAGCTGAACTCGTCGGTGGCACCGTGGACGACGCCGCCCTGGATACCGCCGCCCGCGAGCCATACCGAGAAGCAGCGTGGGTGGTGATCGCGACCGTAGTTGGTGCGGGTCAATGCGCCTTGGCAGTAAGTGGTGCGTCCGAACTCGCCACCCCAGGTGACGAGCGTCTCGTCGAGCAAGCCGCGCTGGTCAAGGACCTCCAGCAGCGCGGCTT
>JAVJTD010000288.1:0-15539 GCA_040219065.1 Planctomycetota bacterium | reverse complement strand
CCCTTCAACAACCATCCGCTCAGGAGTACACTCTGTCATCGACGACCGCCCTTCGTGTTTACTCGTAAGTTGTTTGCTTCAAAGCTACATACGAGTAAGAAGGGCGGTCGTTTCTTCTTTTTGGTGAGATATCCGGGCTAGTCGAACCCGACGAAGACACGATTACGGCTGTTCTAGGCAAAAACCACGATGTCTTGGACGATCAGTACTCCGACGAGGAACAGACCTACCTCGACGCGTACCACAAGCGATTCGAGATTGGGAGCAAGCCAACCTGGCACATCCGAGCCATGGCGAGCCAGAATGACAAGGATTTGGTCCAGTCGCTTCCCGAAGTGTTGAAGCGCATGCTTGAGTGTGTCGAGGACATGTTGGCGAATCTTCCGGAATGATCGGCCCAGCAAATTGGCTGCCTGCTGACGGGCTAGATCTTGAACCGAATGCCTATGCAGCAGTCAAAGAAATCGAACAGAATATCGCACTTACGGCAGGCCCGGGAGCAGGGAAGACGGAAATGCTGGCACAGCGCGCCGACTTTCTGCTACGCACGGGCTCGTGCCGGTATCCCAAACGCATTCTGGCGATCTCGTTCAAGGTCGATGCAAGCCAGAACCTGAAAGACCGAGTTAGGAAGCGTTGCGGACTCGAGCGTGCCGTCCGCTTGGACAGTCAAACGTTTCACGCATTCGCAAAGTGTGTCATCGATCGCTCCCGCATCGTCCTTACTGGGCAGGATGAGCTCGATCCAGACTATGCCATCGGTGAGTTTCGCATCCCCAAGCGGCTCATCACTTTCGAAGACATGGTACCGCTAGCGGTCCAGATCATCGCATCGAGTCGAATCGCACGCAACGCGATTAGGCAAACCTATAAATACGTGTTTCTTGACGAGTTCCAAGATTGCACCTCGGCACAGTATCGGCTCATCAAAGAATGCTTTCTAGGTACGAACACAAGACTGACGGCGGTAGGCGATACCAAGCAGAGGATTATGGGTTGGGCAGGGGCACTTGAGGGTATCTTCGAGACCTACACACACGATTTTGGTGCCCGGTCTCTAAACCTTTACCAGAATTTCCGATCCGCGCCGAGACTCCGCCGAATGCAAAATGCCATGGTACGCGTCATGGACAAGCCTGCTGCAGTCAACGACGGCGACCTGCAGGGCGATGACGGCGAGATCGGAATCCTGCGCTTCCGAGACGATGAAGAGGAGGCTAACGCTGTTGCCGATGCGGTGTACGCCTGGATCGAAAACGAGAACGTTTGTCCTTCTGAGATTGCGGTGCTGGTGGGCAAGCAACAGAAGCTGTACTGCCAAGAGTTACGTACTGCGCTGGAAGCGCGTGGAGTGCCCTTTCGCGATGAAGACGATGTCCAAAACCTCGCATCGGAGCCGGTCGCGAAGCTCATCGTCGACTTCCTTCTCGTTGCCGCAGGGCGGCGGCAGCCCGCTCCCTATCGACGACTGCTCGAGCTTGTAGTGTTCGGGCTGGGGCTCGACCCGCAACCGGAGTATCGAGCGCGTTCCCGGTGGGATCGCTTCGTCGCGGGCGTGCAAAAAAGAAGCATCTCCTAAATACCGTGTGGGTAGATTCAGACTGGTAGCGGTGGGTTGAGCGTGATGCCGCCGCAGCAGAGGAAGATCATCGAGATCAGAGCCTGGGCGCTATGGAAGCCGTAGGCCCGCCGGGCGATGACCCGGATGCGGTTGTTGATGCCCTCCACGCGGGCGTTCGTCAGTCGACCGCTGCGGAGGTACAACAGGATGCCATCGAGGTGCTCACGGATTGTCCGGCAAGCCTTGACGAAGGGTCGGAGTCGACTTCGAGAGGCCCAGCCCATCCAGCCTCGCAGAGCACGTTCGGCCTCGTCGGGGTCTGGAATGTCGAGGATGTCGGCGAAGTCCTGATACATCAGGTAGGCGCGGTAGAGCTTCTGGTTCGTTCTGCGGATCTCTTCGAGCTTCTCCTCCTCGCTCTCTCGAGTTCGGTACCACCGCCGGAGGAGCGCGAAGCGACTCTTGAACAGCTTCTTGCCCTCGGGAGTGCCGCGCGTCTCTCGGAGCAGCTCTCGCCGGATCTCGTCGAGGGCCTTGCTGACCAGCCTTTGAACGTGGAAGCGGTCGAAGACGATCTCGGCGTTGGGCAAGCCATCACGAACGGCCTTCTTGTAGCCACCCGCCATGTCGATCGAGACGAGCTCGATCTGAGCACGGCCTTCCTCTCCGAGCACTTTCAAGAACCTGTCGAGGGCCTTGGCTCCGTGACCTTTCTCGCTCCAAACGACTTTGCCTGTATCGTGATCCACGATCGTCGTGATGTACCGATGCCGTCGCCTATAGCTGAATTCGTCGACACCGATTCTCTTCAGGCCCTCCAGTCGCTCGGGGTCGCGGTAGTCCAGCACGAGACGATCGATGATCGAGCCCACGGTCTTCCAGGAGATGCCCATCAGGCGTGTCACCGTCGTCTTGTCGGTGGTCTGCGCAAGGAAGGCAGTGAACTCTTCGAAGTCCCGGGTGAAGTGACTGCCGGGCCTCGCCCACGGTACGCGCTCGGTCTTGACACCGCCGCAGATCGGGCAGCTGACCCGCCACAGCTGGTACTCGACGAACATCTTCATCGACCCGTGCCCCAGGTGTCGCCAGCGACGAGGCTTCGGCTTCCGCTCATACCGCGGAGCGATCGTCCCGCAGGAACCGCACCGAGACTTCTGCCACTGAGGCCGGACGATCGCGATCAGCTCCTGCCCCTCGAGATCGATTCCCTCGACAATGGTCTTGCTCATCCCGAGTATCCGGCGAATCATGGAGGTCGCGCGCATGAGTCTTGTCTCCTGTATGTTGTTGTGAACACACAGAAAACCGCAGGACTCGTGCGCGTTCCACCCTCCTCTCCGCCTCTTCCTCGAACAACACACCAGCCTTCGAGTCTCTCGCCCGGAGCTCAGGGCTCGCCCCGGCAGCTCCTGAGCCCGAGGCCGAGGGAGCGTTTCAGGACGTGCCCCCTCTCAAGAAAGCCGAACGCCCCTCCCAGAGCGGCCGATCGCGCTTCCGGCACCCACTCGGTAGTTAGGAGAGCCAAAAAGAATCGCAACGCACGAGATCGACCTTTCAGACTTTGACGATCTCCAACTTGTCGTGACGGAGCTGATCGAGATCGTTGGCCGCGATGCCGTGGTTGGCCTCTCATACGCCTACGGCCAAGGAGATTACCTACAACGACAGATCGAAGCGACGATTGACCGGGCGCACAGTTTTCTCACGAACGGCGAAAGTGCAGAAGCAGCCTTGGCTTCGTTCTCAGGTGATCGGGCAGTGCGGATCATGTCGATTCACAAGAGCAAGGGCTTGGAGTTTGACACCGTGGTACTGCTGGGAGTTGAAGACCAGACTTTCTGGGGTTCGGTAGCGACCGAACGCTCCGTGTTCTTCGTCGGAGTATCGCGTGCCAAGCGTCGCCTATATTTGACGGTCTGCGGAAGAAGGGAACGGCCAGAGGGGGCCAACCGCTGGGATATTGTTAGAACTGAACATGGCGAGTTCGTTGGGTACGCGGAAGCCCACTTATAACGTATTCGTGTTGGCAGGCGACGGCCGTTTCTGAAGCGCCAGCTTTGCATGCTCTGCCTGACGGGGACCGATTGGGAGACGGAGTACGATTTTCCATTGGGGCTCAGGAGGAGGTTTTCATCATCACGGCGACAACCGTGATCAGACGCGCAAGCCGCTGGCGGTTGGCCGAAAACGGCTGGAGGGACAAGAAGTTGTATCCGATCTCGCCGTCTTCGAGTCCCCGGAAGATCGGGGCTCTGGGCATCGCGTAGAAGTCTAGGGCTTTTCCCGATCGCTGCAGGCCCTTGGCGAGAGGCGTGCCGGGGAGAACGGTTTGGACGTTCGGGTAGAAACCGGCGACGTCGACACTTGTATCGAGGATCGCGGTCGCGAGGTCACGGGTCTCGGCCAGCGTTGAAGGAGTCTCGAGGAGCTCTCCTTCTGTTGTCATCGCCCCGAACATCAGGGAGAGGCCCAACGCCAGGCCTTGGTCCGCGACCCATCGGGCGCGCGCGAGGACGAGCTGGCGGTCGAGGCCTGGCTTCCGGATGCCGTTCAAGACCGTCGAGGCGCCGGATTCGATCCCGGTGTAGAGGTACGTGCAGCCGTGCTCGGCCAGCTCGGCGAGTCGCCGCTCCGTGAGCATGGGCAGGTAGACCTGGCAGCCCCACTCGCGGCCGAGTCGCCGAAGGAGCGGCAGGAGACCCTCGCGGATGCGGTGGCCTCCGGGGAAGATGCTGTCCTGAAAGTACAGTGCCGCACCCGGTGCGGCGGAGTCGAGTTCCTCTATCCACGCGAAGTCCGAGACGAGATCCACCTTGCCGTCGAGCCTGCCCTCCGAGCAGAACGTGCAACGCCCGTAGGCGCAGCCCCGCGAGACCATCAGCGGGATCGTCTCCGGCGCAATGAAGACGCTGAACCGGGGAATGCTCGCGGGCCGAACCGAAGGCCCTCGAAAGCGACTCCGCGGCGGCGTGTGGAACGACTTCGACCCAGTGAAGACCCTGGCGTTGCACCTCGCCTCCCTAAGCGCACGGTCGAAGAAGCTCGGCGAGGAGTAAGGCGATCCGCGTAAGCCGCTGAGGGAGGCACCTTCGACACTGCCGGTTCCCCCGTAGCAGCGGAAGACATGGCGCGCCCGGCTGGACTCGAACCAGCGACCCTCGGATTAGAAATCCGATGCTCTATCCGGCTGAGCTACGGGCGCGCGTTTGGGCGAAAGGCTGACGGGGAGGGTACTTGTGGGGGTCGGGGGCGTCAAGGGGTTGAGGCTTGGGGGACTGCTCCCTGGGTGGATCGGAGCCGGTGTTCGGGGATTCTCCCTTACTCATTCGGGGATCTTCCCTGCCTCGGCCTCGGTGCTCCAGGTTACTGCTCGCCCTCGTTGCAACCGGTCCCTCGGATCACCCGTTGAGATTGGCTCCACGACGATGAGCTCCAGGCTCGCTTCCCTGGCTCGGCCTCGGTGAAATCGGACAACGCTCGCCCTCGATGCATCCGGTCCCTGGGATCACTGGGGTCTGGACCCACGGCGAGGGTCTTCGGGCCCGTGACTCTGCCGGAGGGCTAGGCATGGGGCCAGCGCGGATGAGGCCCCTGCCTCAACGGTCGGGCCTTCATGTCTCAGCGATCTTCGGGCTCGGGGTAGTGGTCGGAGTCGGCGAACAGGATTCGCCACTTGCCGTCGTTGCTTCGGCGCCACAGCAAGGTCGAGGGGCCCCACATTCGGGTGACGGAACCGTCGCCCGCGGTAATGACGTCGTGGAACACCATCGATGTCAGGGCGAGGTCTTCGGTGAGCGCCCGGATCTCGATGTCGTCGAATCTTGGCTCGAAGGACCGGAGGCTGGGGAGCGACATCTTCATTTGATCGACCGTCGCGGCGTGGCCGACTCGTTGCCCGTCCTGCAGCATGCCGAACTCGGGGTCCAGGAAGCTCAGGAGACCATCGACGGACCGCTCCTTCTCCTGGGCCTCGAACTGGCGCATTGCTTCACGGACCTCGGCTATCACCTGATCGCGATCGAAGCTTCCGGCGCCCGGGCACTGGCAGCCGCCCAGCAGGAGACCGCCGATGAGGAGGAGCAGGGCGAGCCTTCTGCTGCCCGGAATCTTGCGCGAGCGGTTCGCGGCTGCCTTGGAATGATCAGGATCCAGACGAGAGGTCATTCGGGAGAGTCCTTTCGGAGAGTCGGTCGCGCCGCCTGGGCGGCGTAGCGGGCGGGCGTGGCTCCGATGATCTTCTTGAAGTCTCGGTTGAAGTGGGACTGGTCGAAGTAGCCGAGGCGCTGGGCGAGCTGGAGGAGGTCGACGGGGTCGCCTTGCTCGAGGCACTGGACGGCTTCGTGGAGGCGGTACCTCTGGATCACCCACTTCGGGGAGACGCCGACGACTCGGGCAAAGAGACGTTGTAGGGACCGGACCGAGAGACCGGACTCTGCGGCGAGGTCTTCCACTCGCTGGCAGTCGCGGTCGTGGGTGGCGCGCTCGACGAGACGGCGAGCCAGGAGCATGTCGGGGTCGATCGGAGGCGCCAGGGAATGCAGGAATGCCTCCGCCAGGGCGATGCGGTCGCTGCCGCTCGTTATTTCGAGGACGCTTCTCTCGTACTCGGCTCCCCTCTCTCCAAAGAGCTCTTCGAGGGGCACCTGTCGATCGGTCAGGCTTGCGACCGGCTGGTGCAGGCTTGCGAACATCCCCGGCCGAAACTTGATGCCGAACGCCCGGCCCTTTCCCTCGAGCATCTTGACCGACTTGCCCGTGCCGATCCCGAAGACTCCCGAGTGACCGGCCTCGATCACGAGCTGGATGCTCGGATGCGGCAGGATCTCCTGATCGTGCGGCGGATGACCGCTCCGGTCCCACTGCACGTCCCAGTAGACCTCGACATACTCGGCCAGGCCCGGCGACGGCGGTGTGAGGGTGAGATCGAATCGCTCACCTGCGGCGTCACGGTGGAGCAGGCCGCGCGGCGGGTCCGCGCCGGCGCGGCTTTCTGGGGCAGGGCTCGTCATGGCTTGCTATCGGTCTCCCACGTGCACTCGAGGCACAGCTCGTACTCTTCGGCATGCGCCGATTCGAAACGCCCCCCTCCTCGTAGCTGGCCCAGCTCTCCGGTACCGGCTCCCGCCATGATCGTCAAGCTCAGCCGTGCGACACCGTCTGCGAACTCGCCCTCGTGGCGAAGGACAAAGCTCCCTGCCCTCCCGCAGACAGTCCCTTCGATGCACTCCATTCCGACGAACGAAGCCGAGCCGTCCGCGCGGTACACCATCAGATACTCCAGCACGGACTCGCCGTCGATGTCCCCTGCATACGTCTGCCGAACGCTCGCACGAGTCCGCTTCGCGCTTTCGCCCAGCATCTCGAGAGGAGTCTCCTCCCATTGGGTCGCGCGAAATCGTGCTTTCATGCTCTCAGTCATCTGTTCCTCCTGTCGACCTAGCCTGTCGCCGACCCTACCCGCGGGCCACATGGCGGTCTTGGAAAAACGCGACGCGACTCTCGGAACTCGGTGGCGGGGCGTGCGTCGAAGCCGGGCCTCTTCTGGACGAGATCCCTGCCCGGTCACTCGGAGGCCCCCATGCCCGCGCCCCTGATCTGCCTCTTCGCCGCTTCGCTGTTCATGACTCCCTTCCAAGAGCCCGGCTCATCGGAACCCGAGAAGAAGGAGACCCGCCCCATCGAGGACTCGGTCATTCCGATCTCTCTCGAAGAGATCATGAAGAAGCAGCTCGAAGAGATGCTCAAAGAGAAGCTCGGCGGAATCCAAATCCGTCCGCCCCTCCGAGTGGGTCCTCTGCCGCAACAGATCGACTTCCCCTCCCCCATCTTCCCGGGCACCGTCATTCCCACTCAGGATGCCGAGTCGCCTCAAAGCCCTGAGATCATCCAGCTCGATTGGACCCACCTGAATCCGACCGGCCCGGACACGGAAGCCCCCTCGGAGATCCGCCGCTTCGATCTCGATGGCGACGGCGTCGACGACCTCTCATTGCAACGCACCGACGGCCGAGGTCCGCTGTCCACCTATTACGGGCATTACGAGCTGATCGTTCTCGGCGAGACCCGGATCCTCAAAGGGGGCGCTCCCCTCGCCATCGACACCGAGATCACCCTCATAGATCTCCTGAGTGCCGGGCTCAGCGCCAGCCTTTGCTCGGTGGGAGGATCCCTTCGCTTTCCGGACGAGTCCTGGGAGAAGTTCAGTGGCGGCGCTTGGTGGGGCCAGGAGCGACAGGGCCTCGCGATCGCAATGGTGCGCGACGGGAAGCTGCGCCTGGGATACGTGCTGATGAGCGTCTCGAAGCGCGGGGACGTCGAGGTGCACAGCACTCGCCTCGAGGAGATCACCCTGCCTTCGATTCGGGTGGCGAAGTAGATCGTGGTCGGAGTGGTCCCGCGAAGAATGCGCAAGAGCTGGCCAATCGAGTGGCCCCCGAACTGAGAGGCGTGTATTCGTACTCCATGATCTCCGTCAGCCTCGTGTTCTCCGTGTCGCTCCGTGAAAAGGTGCCAAGCCCCCGTGCTCTCCGTGTGGAGATCCCCGTGGACTCCGTGCTCTCCGTGTGAGCTCTGTTCTGACATGCCTTGTTCGGAAGGCGAAGAAGGACACATTCGGAGTGCTGCCTTCAGCCGGCCTCGGTGTCCTCCGGCCCAAGCTCGCTCGTGTGAGCTCTCACCGACAGACTCGGTTACCGGCTCGCTCGACTTGGGCACTCCGTTGGACTCGAGCCCGGTCTCACACTCCGCATGCTCCGCGTATCCTCGGGCGATGGCTCGGCCGGCATGAATCGCCTCGTGCCTCTCGCCATCGATGCCGGAAGGATGCCCGGGCTCCGGCTGGATCCTCCCGCAAACCTCGAGATTCCGCAGATTTTGGGTGTAACGCTCCCCTCCCACTGCGGATGGTAAGCAGGATCCCAACCGGTCCCCGGTCCGCGGTCGGCCCCACAGGACGGCGGCGACACCCGACCATCCACCAACCTCACAGCGGGAGCCCGACAGGATGCGACGACTACTCCTTACACTGCTACTCGCCGGGACCACCAGCGCGCAAACCACCTGGTACGTCGATTGTGCCAATCCCAGTTGCCCAGGAAAGGGCATACCGAGCGACCCCTTCTGCTCCATCCAGGATGCCATCCGAAGCGCGTCGGATGGCGACACGATCTCCGTGGCGTCGTGCACCTATCTCGAGAACATCGACTTCCTCGGCAAGAAGATCACGGTGAGCTCTCAGAGCGGACCGCAATCCACGACGATCGACGGCAACGCCGCTGGGCCGGTCGTCTCCTTCCAAATGGGAGAGACCTCCGCATCGATCCTCGACGGCTTCACGCTCACCAACGGCTCGGCCTGCAACGGAGGCGGCGTCTTCTGCTTCAATACGTCCCCGATGATCGTGAACACCACGATCGTCGGCAATCAGGCACAAGGGCTTCCTCCGTGCGGCACCGGTGGCGGCATCGCCTTCGGCGGCTTCGCCTCGGCCTCCCTCATCGACTCTCGCGTCCAGGGCAACACGGCAAGCTATGGCGGAGGTGTCCACGCCTATGGCTCGCCATCGATCGTGAGCTCCACGATTACGGGCAACAACGCGACCATCGGAGCGGGCGTCTACTTCGTCGTCGGCCTCGGCGCGACGATCGAGGACTCCACCATCTCGGGCAACACGGCCCTGTACTACGGCGGTGGCCTGGAGATGAACCAGTCCACGATCACCATTCGAAGCTCGACGATCAGCGGCAATACCGCGGGGGCCGGCGGCGGCGGCATCGATCAGTTCCTCGTCTCGGATTTGACTCTCGAGAACTCCGTCGTGGCCGGCAATACGACTGCAGCGCCCGGAGGAGCGGGTATCCATACCTACTCACCGATACCCGGCCAGAAGCTGACGATCACCAACTCGAATTTCAGCGGCAACACCTCGGCCACGAGCGGGGCAGCTCTCTACTCACGACCGGCCGGATCCGGAGGCACGAGCTTCACGATCCGGAATACGATCTTCTGGGGCGATTCGCCGAGCGAGCTCGCGATCGGAATCGGCGGAGACCAGGTCTCCCTCGAGCACTCTAACATCCAGGGGGGCTATCCGGGCACTGGCAACATCGCCTCCGACCCTTTGTTCGTCGATGCCGCCCAGGACGACTTTCGCTTGCAATGCGCGTCCCCTTGCATCGCGGCCGGCACACCCACTCCGCCGGGCAGTCTTCCGGCCTTCGATCACTCGGGCCTCGATGACCGCGTCCTCGGCACGATCGACATCGGCGCGGACGAATGCGGGCTGGACTGGTCCTTGGTCGGGACCCCCATCGCCGGCGGCCCCCCGGTCCACTTCCAGGCCACGGCTCCCCTCGACTTGGGCCGGGCGAGCGCAGAAGTCTTGATCAGCCGCGGCGACGGAGGTCTCTCGCTCCCTGCCGCTGGTGGGCGCCTGCTCGGGTTGGACCACGACGGCGCACTCTCCTTCTGGTGCTCACTGCCGGCAGCCACGCGGTCCGTGGTGCTCGCCAATTGCACGGGCGCCGCGACGGCTCCTGTCTCCGTGCCGGCCGGTGTCGCCGTCGGCACGCAGATCCACTACGCCGGCATGGCCTGGGACCCGGCAACCGGACGAGTGCGCTCCCTGTCCGAGACCCGGTCCTTCCAAGTCCAATAGCCACGCAGATCGGAGGCCGAAGTCCGCTCGGCTTCGGCTCTCCGATCAGAGCCTCTCTTAGCCCATCCAGCTCCATTCGGGCATGGTCAGGACCTGACCCCCCTTCATTGCGGACTCGTGCGCGAGGATGCCCGCGCAGGTCCAATTCGCCGATTGAACGGCATTGGGATAGGGATCTCGTACTTCGACGAGCGCGGTCAGGAACTCGTGCACGAGGTGCGGATGGGAGCCGCCGTGGCCGCCGCCTTGGGTGAAGGAGAGGTGGGTGTTCTCGGCAAGGTCGTAGATGCCCTTGGTCGTGAAGTCGCGGATGGGCTCTGGCAGGAGGTGGGCGTAATCGGGCACCTCCACCCGCTGGGGGATCTCGGGCTCGGGCTTCTTGGCGGTGTGAATCACCGGCGACTGGCCTTCGACCAGCGGCCATTCGTAGCTCTTCTTCGAGCCGTAGACGTCGAAGCTCTCGCGGTACTGGCGCGCCGTGTCGAAGAGGGACCGGATCACCCGAGCCGTCAGGTCGGAGCCGCGCAGCTTGAGGTGAGCGGTCTCGATGGCGAACGGTGAGCCGTACTTCGGGATCAGCTCCTCGCGGATCGTACCCGAGCCGAAGCACGACACCGTCTCGGCCTCGCCGCGCGTGAGCGCCATGCACGGTCCGACGCAGTGGGTCGCGTAGTGCATCGGCGGGAGGCCCGGCCAGTAGTCCGGCCAACCGTCCATGTCCTGCTGGTGAGAGGCTTGGAGGAACTGGATCTTACCGAGCTCTCCCTTGTCGTAGAGCTCCTTGACGAAGAGGAACTCGCGGCTGTAGACGACTGTCTCCATCATCATGTACTTGAGGCCGGTCTTCTTCGTGAGCTCGACGATCTTGCGACACTCCTCCACGGTCGTGGCCATCGGGACGGTACAGGCGACGTGCTTGCCGGCCTCGAGCGCGGCGATCGATTGCGGCGCGTGATCGGGGATCGGCGTGTTGATGTGGACGAAGTCGACCTCGTCGTCCTTCAAGACGTCTTCGTAGCTCGTGTACCGCCTCTCCACGCCGAAAGCGTCTCCGATGGCGTCGAGCTTCTGCCTCGATCGCTGGCAGATCGCCACGATACGGGCGCTCGGGTGTCGCTGGTAGATCGGGATGAACTCGGCACCGAAGCCGAGACCGACGAGGGCGACTCGAACCTGCTGATCGCTCACGGGGCTCCTCCTGGATGACCGGCCACGAAGCCGGGAGATCGGTTGGCGGTGGACGCCCGTGATGATGGTGGAATCAGGCAGCCGCTGTCCAGCCTGCCGCGATCCCCTGCAGCAGAAATGACAGGAGGCGAGAATTCCGTGCGGGCGTCGGGCGTCTCACAGCGTTCCATTCACGGCTGGATCGGTCATCCGCTCCTGCCTAGAATGAATCGACATTCGGGATTCCAAGAACCCGCTCCGACGACTGCTGCGTTGGAGTGCCGCACTCAATCCAAGCGGGAGAGCTCTCCATGATCACGACCCGGAACATCCCAGGGTCTCTCCGCCTCCTCGGGAAGGCGGGCCTCTTGACGTTGCTCCTGGCCCTGGGCCTGGCGCCCAGCGCGCTCGCGCAGTATCACGAGGACAACAAGTACGGATACAAGATCGGCATCCCGCGCGACTGGCAGGAGATCCCGCTCAAGGTCGACGAGAGCTGGATCATCGCGAAGTATCTGGGCGACCGCGGCTTCACTCACCGCGACCCCAAGGACTTCCCCGAGCACAAGCCCGACATGCAGGTGATCGCCTTCGTCGAGCGCGTGACCGACGGCGGGCCCGAGGTCGAGGCGGAGAAGAAGTCCGACGACGAGATCGTCATCAAGCTGACGAACCCATACAAGGACTACCCCGATTACCTGCGGCGCACCTTCACCGAAGGCGGCTGGTACGAGCACGGGCGCGAGGAGCGCGAGGTCAACGGCGTCTCGGTGACGTGCCTCGATATCAAGGTCGAGAAGCTCACGACCTACGGCCCGATGCGCCTCATCACCTGGATCTACCATCTCGAGGGCGTCGACCTCGCCGTTCAGTTCCAGTGCATCGAGCAAGCCTATCCCAAGCTCGGCGGAGCGATCCTCGGATCCCTGAAGTCCTTCCGGGAGATCGAGCGAACGCAGGGCCCCATCGGTCCGGGAGAAGTGACCGGCAGCACGATTCGATTCTCGAACGTCAAGATGGACAAGATGACGCCGGATCAGCGCCGCATCCAGCGCATCGACGCCGAGAAGGCCCTGCACGAGAAGATGAAGGAGCGGCTGCCCAGCGACTGGCAAGCGATCGAGGTGGGCAACTTCCTCCTGCTCGACCACGCCGGTGACAGGTTCAGCTTCGCCAAGAAGATCCTCACCCAAGCGCAGGCGGTGATGGGCTGGCTGGAGAAGACCTTTCCTGAAGTCGGTGAAGGCGAGTACGTGCGCTCGCCGATCATCCGCGTTTGCAAGGACATCGACGAGGAGCGGGCGTTCCGGAAGGGCAGTGACGGCTGGGGCGGCATGTCGACCGAGATCGTCACCCACAAGGACACCGGCTTCGGCGGCGACTACGAGATGCGCTGGGTCAACATGCGCATCATGGAGATCTGGTTCCAGGACCGGGACCGGGAATTGTACTGGGCGCTGCCGCCATGGCTGGGGTCGGGCTTGACGCAGCTCATCTACGGCGCGAAGGCGCGCGGCCGAGGGATCCAGTTTCCGCCCGACGCCTACGATCGGGTCGAGCTCAAGGTCGCCGCTCAGAAGCGCGAGCTCACCTCGCCGCTCGAACTGATGAAGATGGACTCCTCGGCGTTCAACGACTCGGGCTCGATCAACTCGGCCATGGCGGCCGAGCTCGTCCGGTTCCTGGTCGCCGGGCCGGGCGCGAAGAACCGCCAGACCAAGGACATCATCTCGAACTACATGGCGAACCTCAAAGCGGTGATCACCGAGTACGAGGAGAAGGACGAGTCGAAAGACGACTCCTCCGACCCGATGACCGAGGAAGAGGAAGAAGAGCACTTCCGCAAGCAGCGCGAGAAGTGGCAGAAGCGTCGCCAGGAGGTCCTGGACGCCGTCTTCGAGAAGACGTTCGCCGACTGGTCCGAGCAGGACTGGAAGCGTTTCGAGCAAGCCTATTTCAAGTCGGTGCTTTGAGGAGGGATCGATGATCGTTTGGAGCTGGATGCTGTCCCTGCTCGCGCTGACGCCGCTCTCGGTCGCCGAGGACGGCGAGGACATTCTTTGCCTCAAGGACGGTCGGATCTACGAGCAGCTCACGCTCGAGCGGGTCGATGGCGGCGTGCGCGCCAAGTTCGAGAACGGCAACGTCTTCGTCCCGAGTCGCCTCATCCTCGAGTCGATCGTCTCGGGCGACACAGAGTTTTCGCCCGAGACCGAAGAAGAGAAGGAGATGGTCGAGAAGGGGCTCGTTCTCTACGAGGGCGAGTGGATGCGGCCGAACAAGCGCGACCGTCTGCTCTCGAAGCGCCTCGAAGAACGCAAGGAGGCGATCGAGGCGATGAAGGAGCATTCCTTGTGGCGCAATCGCTACAAGGAGAACACCTCCCACTTCCGCTGGGAGTACACGATCCCCGAGCACATCTTCGAGAGCTACCGCGACCTGATGGAGGCGTACTTCGTCGACTTCGCCAAGAAGTGGAAGATCCAGACGAATGCGGCGCCCTTGGTGGTCTGCTTCTACGGCGACCGGGAGGCCTTCCATCAGATCGGTGGCGTCGGGGGCGGAATCATCGGCTACTTCCGCTACGTCGAGCCCTGGGAGCTGAACATCTTCTACGACCGGACCGATCCCGAGCTGACCCAGGGCGTGATGTTCCATGAAGCGAACCACTACCTTCAAAAGCTCATCGATGTTCGGTTCAAGTACCCGCACTTTCCCGGTGAGTCCCTCGCCGAGTACTACGGGGCGAGCACGTACGACCCGAAGAAGAAGAAGTTCGAGTCGGGCCTGATCCAGGAGGGTCGCCTCATCGAGATCCAGACGGACATCGCCGGCGGCGAGATGATGTCGCTCGAGAAGCTCGTCTCCACCGACCGCATGTACGAGCACTACACCTGGGGTTGGGCCCTCGCCCACTTCCTGATGAGCGACCGCAAGCACGAGAAGGCCTTCACCAACTTCTTCCTCGGACTCGCGCACGACAAGGCTCTCAAGGATCGCGTGCCGCATGGCGCCGGCCTTCACACCGTCGAGCAGGACAAGGTGTGGGAGTACTTCCGAGCCAAGATGGGTCTGCGGGACGACGACGATGTGAAGGAGCTCGAAGAGGAGTGGCACGGGTACATTCAGGAGAAGCTCCAGCTCGTCTCGAGCGCCGGCTATGAAAAAGCGGCCTTCGCAGCGGCTTCGACCTATCCGGCCCGACCCATCAAGGCGAAGCGCCTCTTCCAGGAGGCTATCGAGAAGGGGAGCCAAAACCCTCTGACGTTCCACCGCTACGCCGAGCTGCTCTACGACGAGCGCGAGAGCCTCGATGAGGCTCTCAAGCTCTGGGATCAAGCCATCGCCCTCGATCCCTTGAACGCGACCTTCTACGCAGCCAAGGGCAAGGCCCTGGCCCGCAAGGGCATGAAGGAGGAAGGCAAGAAGCTCGTTGCACTCGCCAAGGAGCTCGACCCCGAGTTCTTCCAGATCGACCTCTCATCGCTCTTCGATTGAGACGGCGTTGAACGGGGCGGCGGCAAGCGCCGCCCCCGGCAACCCTGGGTGTTCTGGTGACCAGGTGGAGGCGTGAAAAACCCAGTCACCCAAGCACCCTTAGAAGTGTGTTGGTGATCGTGTAACCGAGTCAGTCATCCGAGCACGTGAGAAAGGACACGGAGACCGGAATGAGGAGGCGGGCGATCAAGAGCGCCTGGAGGGAGAACACAGAGACCGGCTGAAGCCGGCGCTCCGAGAGACCCCAAGCACCCAAGCACCACCCTCACTGCGTCGCGAAGCTTCCCGGCGGCGTGATCGATTGGACCTGGCGAGTGATACCGTCCCAGGTGAAGCCGGCGTAGTAGATGGTGACGCCGACCGGGAAGGCGGCGGGCAGGGTGAAGGGTGCCGTCGAGGCGCCGGTGCAGCCGTTCACGGGTGCTTGGCGGAACGAGGTCGGCAGGAAGGTCCAGGCCTGCTGAAGCCCGGTCTGGGCGAGTGGCAGGTAGCGCCCATTGCTGCACGGGATGAAGATCCCGTCGGCTCCGGTCTGGGGCATCAGACTGAACTGGATCTCGGCCGTGCCTCTGGGATGGCTCGGGACGGCCGTGACGGTGGCGGTGACGGCCGGGCCGCCGGGTCGCACGGGACCGTTCACTTGCCAGAGCGCCCCCG
>JAVJTD010000287.1:0-9841 GCA_040219065.1 Planctomycetota bacterium | reverse complement strand
CCACCTCCCGGCTGAAGCCGGGGAACCAACCCGACTGAAGTCGGGGGATACAGGGATTCCCGCCGAGCTAGTTTCAAGTCAGCCAGCTTGGGCCAGGTGACACCTGGGCCGCCGAGACGATGCGGTTCGAATGTACCCTGGCTCGGCGCCTTTCCGCTCGATCGAGAGCTGCGTCGAGGAAGCGGCTTTGCGCTCGATGACGCTTCCCGTATCGGTCGCGCGGGCTTTGGTCGTAGTCAGAGCCACGCGCGGGTCTCCATGCCGAGGGCGATCGTCCCTCTTCGGGCGTCACCTCGGTTTTCTACTCAACGCTGAGCTCTCTCCAATCGTCTGAGCCTACTGCTTCCGTTTCCAGGACTCGATCGCCGCTGTTCGAGATGGGAATCGAGGATTACCCTGAGACCTGTCCGGGTGAGATCCACGCGCTTCCACTCTTGGGAGAATGAGGAATGAAAGCTCGACTTCTGCCTTTGCTGTGCGCTGTTTGTCTGTGTGGGGCCGGGATCGCCGCCGAAGACGTCACGCTGCGGGTGACGGACGTGAGCGGGCAGCCCGTCGCCGAAGCCGAGGTCTGGGCTCGGCAGCTCGACTCGATCGGCATGAAGCGGATCGACGGTGGGACCGGTGAAGACGGAGCCGTCACGCTGCCTGCGGCCGATCACGCGCGGTTGATCGTGGTGAAGATGCCCGGGCATGCACCCGCGACCGCAACGTTGGATGCGCACGCTTCCGAGCACACGATTCGTCTCGGCGCCGTCTCGAAGAAGATCCTCGAGGTGAGGACCGCCGACGGACGGCCGCTCCCGACCGGGTTGAAGCCGGCCATCTACTGGGAAGGTGTCGCGACGGATGCCTGGCTCTCGATGCAGATGGGCAACGCGACATCGAGTCCCGAGGCCTTTTCGGCAGCGCCTCTCGTCGAGCTGTCTCGCGACGAGAAGACGGTGCGATTCGAGGTGCACTTGCCCGCCGAAGGACCCGAGGCGCACTACCTGATCGACGAGCCGGGCTTCCTGCGGGTCCACTACGGCAAGCTTTCCGACGTGGCCAGCTCGCAAGACGATGTCGATCATCGAATCGAGCTGCCGGCTCCCGGGAAGCTCACCCTCAGCCTCGCGCCGGCGCCCGCGACCAAGCCCGACTACGAAGCTTGCGGGTACGAGCTCGGCCTCGCCGTCACACTCCCGCCGAAGGACGGCTGGTTCTTCACGATCGCCAAGGGCGAGGTCGACGGCGTGAAGATCCGCGAAGAGGTCCAATATCTCTCGCCGGGAACGTACCAAGCGACGTTGTTCTCCGGACGGGCCACGGAGCGCTACCAGCAGGGCAAGAAGACCTTCCAGGCGCGCGAGGCCCAGAAGGTGGCCGCGAATGAGACCGCGGCGATTACTGCGAGCTGGGTACCGTTCGATCCGAGCCGATTCCGGGGCGAGCATTCCGCGAGCATCTCGGTCGCGACTGCGTCGGGCATCCCGGCCAGCGGGCACCCGTTCACCGTCACGCACTACGACTCGAACTACGGGTACCAGACCCTACATCAGGGCGAGCTCGACGCGGACGGGAAGGCCGTCATCGAAGGCTTGGCGGCCGGTGGGGCCGAGCTGACGGTCAACGTCGACAACATGCGGGTCGGCAAGATCGCGCTGGAAGCCTCCGAGCCGAAGGTGCACGACCTCAGCTTCTCGCTGCCTCCCAGCGTCGGTGATGCGGCGCCGGATCTTCTCCTCACGGACCTCGATACGGGTGAAGCGAAGAAGCTCTCGGACTTCAAAGGCGAAGTGCTGTTCCTCGACTTCTGGGCGACTTGGTGTGGTCCCTGCCAGCAGCCGATGGCGCACAACCAGGAAGTGGTCACCAAGCGACGGGATTGGGAAGGCAAGGCCCGCATCTTGGCCTTGAGCATCGACGACGATATCGAGACCCTGCGCGGTCACGTCGAGCGGAAGGGCTGGGGCGACGTCGATCACCTGTTCTGCAGCGACGGGGATCCGGGTTGGAGCTGCACCGCGGTGTCGACCTACGGCGTCACCGGTGTCCCGACGGCTTTGCTGGTGAACCAGGAAGGCGAGATCGTCTGGCGCGGCCACCCCTCGGGCTTCGATCTCGAAGGCCGCATCGACGCGCTGCTGAGCGGCGCCGGCGGTCAGTAGTTGGCACTCTGTTCCCGGCACAGATGTCCCACTTCGACGAGAAGTTGGCATCCTGTTCCCGGCACAGATGTCCCACTTCGACGAGAAGTGGGACATTCGTGCCGGGAACGAATCGACCACCAGATTCTGAGATTCTGTGCAAGTCGGTCGAGGCTCCTCGGCTCCTAACGGCTCGATTCGCGGCATTCCTGCGGCCGCTTCGCCACTGAAGTCGAGAGGATTCCACCGATGACCCGCACACTCACCGTGATCGCGACTTTGTTCCTGTCGGTCCTCCTGGTCGAGCTGGCCGAGGCCCAACCCGGGCGCCGAGGCCTTCGGGGAGGTCCGGAACGATTCGAGAGGCGTCAGCAGCCCGATCGTGGCGTGCTACGCCGAGGTCGGCGCGGCTTTCCAGGTCGCGAGGGGCTTCGCCCGGGCCGTCGAGGCGGGCGTGGCATTCGCGGTGGGCGCGGTCTCCTTGGCGAACGCGGCTTTCGGCCGTCGCGCGAGGAGCTCCGCGAGCGACTCGACCGTGATGGCGACGGTGAGGTCAGCCGTCAGGAGCGCAACGACTTGCGTCTCGAGCAGAGGGAGCTTCGCGAGCAGGCTCGGGATCTCCGTCGTGCCGAGGAGCTGAGTCGGTTCGACGCGAACGGCGACGGCAAGCTGGAAGGCGCCGAGCTCGATGCTCAGTCGTCGGCTCATCGCGCTGAGCGAGAGGCTCGCCGCACCGAGCTGCTGCAGCGCTTCGACCGAGATGGCGATGGCCGGTTGAATCGCGAAGAGCGCCAGGCGGCGTTCGAGGAGCACCGCCAGCAGCAGCTAGAGAAATACGACACCGACGGCGACGGGCGGCTGAGCATTGAAGAGCACGCCCGTTGGCGAGAAGAGAGACTTTTCGGAACGACCCGGCCGAAGCGTCGTATTCGATGAGGTCCTCCGAAATGCCTTCTGAAACTTGAACCTGCCTGATGAAGATGGGCGAGTGCTGCGAATCGCGGCGCTCGCCCCTTTCCTTTGAATGACCGGTTGTCGAGCTCCAAGGCGACGGTCGGACCGGCACTCTCACGAGGAGAAGTAACGATGATCTCGGGTCTCTTCGCGGTCGTGATCACGATGGGCCTCCATCTGATCGGAGCGCCCAGTGACGATTGGCTGACCTTCCGCGGACCGGCTGCCAGCGGATCGAGTCAGGAGGCCGAGCTTCCCGTTTCGTGGGGAGCGGAGGAGAACATCGCCTGGCACACGGAGATCCCGGGGCGCGGCTGGTCATCGCCGATCGTCGTCGGGAACAAGGTCTTCGTGACGACAGCCGTCGAGCTTCCCGCCGAGAAGTCCGAGGAGCCGGAAGCCGAAGAGGAAGAGGAGCCCTCCCCGGCCGAGCGCTTGGCGCGCGGCGGACGCGGTGGGCGCGGAGGTCGTGGCGGCTTCGGAGGGCGCGGTCAGCAAGGCCCTCCCGACACGCCGCATCGATTCCAAATCTATTGCCTCGATCGTGAGACCGGCAAGGTCCTTTGGAATCAGGTCGCCCTCGAGGACAAGCCGCGCATTCCGACTCACCGCTCCAATACATATGCGTCCGAGACTCCCGTCAGCGATGGCCAACACGTCTATGCCTATTTCGGAATGACGGGCCTCTATTGCTACGACCTGGACGGCAAGCTCGTCTGGAAGAAGGACCTCGGTGTCTACCCCATGCAAGGCGGTTGGGGCACCTCGAGCTCACCGGCGCTGCACGGAGATCACGTCTTCATCCAGGTCGACAACAACGAGAGCTCTTTCCTCGTCGCCCTCGACAAGAAGACCGGCGATGAGAAGTGGCGAGTCTCGCGGAAAGAGGGCTCCACCTGGGGCTCGCCCGTCATTTGGAAGAACGAGAAGCGAACCGAGCTCGTCGCTCCGGGCTCTCAGCAGGTGATCTCCTACGATCCCGCAACCGGCAAGGTCCTTTGGGAGCTAGGGATCGGTGGTGGGCAGTGCTCATCGACCCCGTCGATCTCGAACGGCCTCCTGTTCTTCGGCACGTCGGGCGGCGGAGGACGTCGAGGCGGTGGCGGACGTCGTCCCAACGCAGCGCCGCAGGACGAGAACCAGGAAGAAGGCGGTCGTGGTGGCCGTGGCGGTGGCGGCGGTGGCGGCACCCTCTTCGCCGTCAAGGCCGGCGCCAGTGGTGACATCACCCCGACGGGTGAAGAGGGCAGTGAAGGTCTCGCCTGGGCCGCCGAAGGCGCCGGGCCGCAGATGGCTTCCCCGGTCGTCGCCGGAGGCTACGTCTACGTCCTCTCGCAGCGAGGCGGCATCATTCAGTGTCTCGACGTGAAGACCGGCAAGCTCGTCTACCGCAAGCGCCTTCCCGACGCCGCGGCGTTCTGGGCCTCCCCGTACACGTATGGCGGCAAGGTCTTCTGCCCCGATGATGCCGGCAAGACGTTCGTGATCGAGCCAGGCCCCGAGCTGAAGATCGTGGCGACCAATACCATCGAGGACCAGTTCTGGGCGTCGGCGGCCATCTCGCAAGGCACCGTCTTCCTTCGCGGAACCGAGGGCGGCATCTACGCGATCCGCTGAGCCGCGACCTCCCGGTCGCTAGACGATGACGATGAGCCGGAGTGACTCGATCCGAGTGGCTCCGGCTCTCGTCGTTTCGGGAGGCGGTGCGGACGGTTTCCTGATCGAGTGGCGGCGCTGTTCTTCGATCCTCAGGCGAAGCTCCAGCCGGTGTCGGTGACTTCCACTGCCTGGGCACCTCGGTCGCGGTCTCCGCGCGGTTCCGAAGTCCAGAGTTCAAAGTTCACCTCGATCCGGTAGTCTGGGACGTTCGAATACGGAAGGTCCCCGAGGAAGATCAGGAGTGCCGCAATCGATGGCGAAGAAAGAGCAAGCGGTCGTCCCTGAGGAGACGGTCGAGTTCATCCAGGCGATTCGCAACCGGGTCGGGCAGGTCGTCGTCGGTCAGGAGGTCGTGGTCGAGCGGCTGTTGATCGCGCTGTTCACCGGCGGTCATGTCTTGCTTCAGGGCGTGCCGGGGATCGCGAAGACGTTGCTCGCCTCGGCACTCTCGCGGGCCATCGACCTCGACTTCGCGCGCGTGCAGTTCACGATCGATCTCCTGCCGTCGGATATCCTGGGCTCGGAGATCCTGAACCAGCGCACGAACGACTTCGAGGTGAAGAAGGGCCCGATCTTCACCAACCTGCTCTTGGCCGATGAGATCAACCGCGCCGCGCCCAAGGTGCAGGGGGCTTTGCTCGAGGCGATGCAGGAGCGCAAGGTCACGATCGGCGGCAAGACCTTTCGCCTGCCGGCACCGTTCCTCGTCATCGCGACACAGAACCCGATCGAGCAGGCAGGTACGTTCGAGCTGCCTGAAGCCCAGCTCGACCGGTTCATGCTCTGCCACCGGCTAGGCTATCCCGAGCCCGAGGAGGAGAAGGAGGTCCTGCGGCGCAATGCGCGGCTGGGCGTTCGGCGCGAGGACCGCGGCGCGATCGCGCAGACCGAGTTCGACGTCATCGACGAGAAGCCGGTGGGCTCGAGCGAGCAGCTCATTCGCGCGATGGAGTCGGTGCACCACGTCCACGTCAGCGAGGCGTTCATCGATCATGTCGTCGAAGTGATCAACCGGACGCGGAACCATCCCAGCATCGAGCTGGGCGCGAGCCCGCGCGCCGGCATCGCCTTGATCAAGGCGTCTCGCGCCCGTGCCTTGATCCAAGGCCGCGACTACGTCGTGCCCGACGATCTCTTTGCCTTGGGCGAGGACACGATCCTCCATCGGATTCGGCTCAACTACGAAGCCTTGGCGGACGGGTTGACCGGCGCGGGCGTGCTGCAGAGCCTGCTCAACGAGCTCGGCGCAGTGCCGGCCTGAAGGAGGCCGACGTGGACGGATTCCTCCAGACCGCCGATACGCTCGACGCGCGGCAGTTCCACATCGCCATCCGTCGGCTCGCCGACAGCCTGAGCTATGGCACCGATCGATCGCCGTTCCTCGGCTCGGGCATCGAGTACGTCCAGTCGCGCCCCTATCAATACGGCGATCCCATTCGCGCGATCGACTGGCGCGTGACGGCGCGCACCGGCAAGGTCCACGTCAAGGAGTACGAGGCGCCGAAGAGGATGCCCGGCTACCTGCTGCTCGACACGTCGGCCTCGATGACGATCAGCTCGATCCAAAAGAGCAAGTACGCAGTCGCGCTCCACATCGCCGGCGGCTTGGCCTTTGCCTGTCTCGATCGCGTCAGTCCGGTCGGCGTCCTCGGCGGCGGTGAGCAGCCGATTCGCATCGAGCCCAGCCTGTCGCGGCAGCAGATCCTGCAATGGCTGCATCGGCTGAGGCACTTTCGGTACGACGAGGCGACCCATTTGGGACGTCGGATCAATGAATTGAACGCGAGCCTGAAGAGCCGCGCCTTGGTGATCGTCCTGAGCGACCTTCACGACGAGCGTGCCGTCGCCGCCCTCAAGCCGCTGTCGCAAGAGCACGACGTCGCGGTGATCTGGATGCAGGATCCCGCCGAGGAAGGCCTGAAGGGTGCGGGCTTCTTTCGTGCACAAGAGGCGGAGACCGGGCGGACGTTCGTGACGCACGGTCGCAGGCGCTGGCTCGAGACCGAGGAGCGGGAGCAAGTGCTTCGAAGGGCGGGGATCGACTACTTCCGCGTGCGGACCGATCGCCCCTTCGTCCATCGGCTGCGACACTTCTTCCGGTCCCGGGACCTATTGGGGAGGGGAGCGCGATGAGCATCTGCCTTTGGACCGGCTTGACTCGGATCCTCGCACTCGCCTTGTGTATGGGAGCGACGCTGGCTCCCTGTGAGAGTCGCCCCCAAGCCGACCCGCCGAACGAGCGCGAGGCTTCGGTCGGCATCTCCGCTCGCATTCAAGAGGTCGTCTTGCCCGGCAGTGAGCTCGAGATCCTGCCGAGCGAAGATCGAAGCCGACCGATCGTGCTCCGCATCACCGATGTCTATCCGCACGGTGACTCGTTCCGATACCACTTCGAGTACTACGGGCTCGTGCCGGGCACCTGGGATCTGACCGACTACATGCGTCACAAGGACGGTAGCCCGACCGATGACCTGCCGCCGCTCGAGGTGACGATCCGCTCCGTGTTGCCGCCCGAGCGCCTCGAGCCCCATCGGCTCGAGGCGGAGAGCCCCGGCTCGGTCGGCGGGTACACGACCTGGCTGGTCGTGCTCGGAATCGCCTGGCTCCTGGGTCTGATCGCGATCCTCCGCCTCGGCCGAAAGCAGACGGTCGAGGACACCGGTGTGCCTTCCCAAAGGCCGCTCACCTTCGCCGATCGCTTGAAGCCTCTCGTCGAGGAAGCGATGCGCGGCGAATTGCCGAAGGAGCGGCGAGCGGCTCTCGAGCGCATGCTGCTCGTGCACTGGCGAAAGCGCTTGGAGCTGCAGGACGTCTCGCCGGCGGAGGGGCTGCGCCAATTGCGCGCGCACCCGGAAGCCGGTGAGCTGCTGCGCCAGATGGAGAACTGGCTGCACCGTCCAGATCCGCCCGAGTCGGTCGATCTCGCGACGCTGCTCGAGCCCTATCGCCACCTGCCAGCCGAGCCCGAGGAGGTCCTTTGAGCTTCACGCATCCTTGGGTCTTGTTCCTGCTCGTTCTGCCGGCCTTGCTGCTGATCTGGGTGTGGCGACGTGCAGATCGGCGGGTCGTCCTTCCCTTCGACGAAGGCGTGGCGCGTCGGGGGCTAGGCCTCCGCTCGGTGATCGACGTGTGTGAGTCGGTGCCAGCGCTCCTGCTCGGCGTCGCGATCGTGCTGCTCGCCGGCCCTCGCGAGCTGAGCGCGCCGAAGACGAAGCGCGTCATGACGAACATCGAGTTCTGCGTCGACGTGTCGGGGAGCATGACCGCGGAGTTCGGAGATGGCAGCCGCTATGACGCCTCGATGGAAGCCATCAACGAGTTCCTCGACTTTCGTGAGGGCGATGCGTTCGGGCTGACCTTCTTCGGCAACTCGGTGCTCCACTGGGTGCCGTTGACGTCGGACACCTCGGCGCTGCGGTGCGCGCCACCATTCATGCGTCCCGAGAACCTCCCGAATTGGTTCAACGGCACCGAGATCGGCAAGGCGCTCCTCGCCTGTCAGAGCGTGCTCGAGAGCCGCTCCGAAGGAGACCGGATGATCATCCTGGTCTCGGACGGGTACAGCTTCGATCTCAACAACGATCAGGACCTCGAGATCTCGAAGAGGCTGCGCGAGAGCAACATCGTCGTCTACGCGATCCACATCTCCGAGACCGACATCCCCGATCCCATCGTCAACGTGACGACGCTCACCGGCGGCGCTGTCTTCAATCCGGGAGACCCGGGTGCACTCAAGGCCGTCTTCAAGCGCATCGATGAGATGCAGCCGACCCGCCTGGAGAAGACGAGCGCCGAGACCATCGACGATCTCGGGCCCGCGTCCCTCGCCGGACTGGGTGCCCTCGCCGTGCTCCTCCTGGCCGCACTCGGGTTGAGGTACACGCCATGGTAGCCGAGTGGGTCGCGGGCTCCGTGCTCGTCTTCTCCCTCCTCGCCGAGTGGATCCACTGGCGCCGCGTGCGTCGCCTGGCGCCTTTGGCATTTGGACCATCGAGGCGAGCACGGGCTTGGGTGCGCGCGGTGCCGCTCCTGAGAGCGGCGGCGTTCGGAGCCGCGAGCTGGGGGCTCGTGACGTTGCTCACCATCACGCCGAAGGTTCACTCGCGCGGCGAAGCGTTTCTTGCGGGCGAGGACTACAAGCACCTCGTGCTGGCCTTGGACGTCTCCCCGAGCATGCGGCTGGTCGACGCGGGCCCTTCGGGTGTTCAGAGCCGCTTACAACGATCGGCGGACCTGCTCCAGTCCTTCTTCGAGCGCGTGGCGCTCGAGCAGTACCGTATCAGCATCGTCGCCTTCTACAATGGCGCCAAGCCGGTCGTCGTCGACACGCGCGATGCCGAGGTGGTGCGGAACATCCTCGAAGACCTTCCGATGCACTACGCCTTCCGAACGGGTAAGACGGACATCTTTGCGGGTCTGGAGAAAGCCGCCGAGATCGCCCTTCCCTGGAATCCGCGCAGCACCATCGTCCTGCTGATGAGCGATGGCGATACCGTGCCGGCGCAAGGCATGCCCAAGATGCCGGCTTCGGTGTCCGACATCCTCGTCGTCGGTGTCGGCGACCCGAGCAAGGGCAAGTTCATCGACGGCCGCCAATCTCGTCAAGACACCTCGACTCTGCGCCAAGTGGCCACCCGGCTGAGCGGCTCGTACCACAACGGCAACGAGAAGCACCTGCCGACGGATCTCATTCGCCGCGTGAGCGCCGGAGGCGAGGCGAGCGCGTTCGAGAAGCTGACCCGGCGGGAGTACGCGCTGATCGCCGTGGCCCTGGGGGCCGCAATTCTCGCGCTCTTGCCTCTCGCCCTCCACTACGTCGGCACGGCCTGGAGACCGGGAGTCCGGACGGTCCTCTGGTCGAAGCGCCGAGTGGGGTGAGGGCGTGCTCGGGTGCTCAGGTGACCAGGTGACCAAGTGGTCAGGTGCTCAGGTGCTCAGGTGCTCAGGTGCTCAGGTGCTCAGGTGCTCAGGTGCTCAGGTGACCAAGTGCTCAGGTGACCAAGTGCTCAGGTGCTCAGGTGCTCAGGTGACCAGGTGACCAGGTGACCAGGTGACCAGGTGACCAGGTGACCAGGTGACCAGGTGACCAGGTGACCAGG
>JAVJTD010000282.1:0-14797 GCA_040219065.1 Planctomycetota bacterium | reverse complement strand
CTCGACACCTCGTACGACACGGCGTACCAGGTGTGTCGCAAGGAGATGATCGCCCTCGGGACCAGTTTCACCACTGTATGCTCCGGGCGCTGCGCCCGGGGGCGCCGCTGATCTGAAACATGCCTCCCAAACCAGAACCCGCGCGACGAAACGGGAAGCGGCTGTTGAGCTGGGAGCCGCCTGTTCGACATGCCTGACGCTCGAGCCAGAAGGTGCCGAGCAAGGGGCCGCTCGGAGTGCGCCGTCGTCGCGACGTTTTCCCCGGCCCAAGCTCGCTCGTGAAAGCCTTCACCAACAAGCACGGTCAATGGCTCGCTTCGACTTGGGCACTCCAACGAACGCAGGTCCAGCTTCACCACCTGTATGCTCCGGCGCCGCGCTGATCTGAAACCAGAGCCCGCACGGGTCCCTGACAAGGAGCCGTTGCCGCTGGGACGGCGAGGTTCATGGCGAGGACATTGTCCGTCTGGCGATGAGTCAGGGACGAGCCGACTTGCCCGTCGGTCGAGGCGTCAGAACGTTCCCTCACCTACGCCTGCGGGACCCGGTCCCGTCGTCCCTCACGAGGCCCCACTGAATCGTTCATGGGCTCCGTTCGCGCGAGCGTGTTCCCAACCCCGCGCCAGGGACCTGTTCGGGCTCCGATCGTTTCTCTTCAGCACGGCCCCTTGCTCGATGCCTTCCGGCTCGGACGGCAGGACGGTCGAGAGAGCGAATGCCGACTCCGTCACCTCCTCCCGTCTCGGTCGCGCGGGCTCCGGTCTCACCTCAGCTTTATGGAACGGGGACTCGTCGCGGGAGCCAAACCTTGCTAGCCTTCGCGGCGGCGTCCGGACGGGCGTCGTCCGGCGAACACTTCGAGCGCGATTCTCTGTTCAGGTCTCGGTGTGCGTCATGATTCCCGAGCTGACTCGTCACTCCCGTGTCCTCGAGATCGTCGGTGACCTGATTCGCCTTCGTGCGACCGGTCCGGCACTCGGCGAGCTCGCCGTCGTCGAGAGCCGAGACGGCACGACGTCGCTCGCCCGAGTCACGGCGATCGAGCGCGACCGGGTCAGCCTCCAGGTCTTCTCGGGGAGCAAGGGCCTGTCGACCGACTCGCGGGTGCGCTTCCTCGGGCACGGCTTCGAAGTGCCCTACTCGCCGAACATCCTCGGCCGCGTGTTCCGGGGCTCGGGTGAGGCGATCGATGGCGGTCCCGAGCTGCGATTGGAGCGGCGCATCGAGGCCTTCGGGCCGACGGTGAACCCGATGCTTCGGCTGGTGCCCTCGCGTCTCATCGAGACCGAGGTGCCGATGATCGATCTCTTCAACTGCTTGGTCGAGAGCCAGAAGATCCCGATCTTCTCGGTGGCCGGCGAGCCGTTCAATCCGCTGCTGGCCCGCATCGGGTTCCAGTCGAATGCCGACATCGTCGTCTTCGGCGGCCTGGGCCTCATCTTCGATGATTATCATTTCTTCAAGAGCGCGTTCGAGGAGCACGGCGTCTTCCACCGGACGGTGATGTTCGTCAACCAGGCGTCCGACCCCATCGTCGAGCGCTTGCTCGTGCCCGACATGGCCCTCGCCGTCGCCGAGCGCTTCGCAGTGGAAGAAGGCAAGCGCGTTCTCGTCCTCTTGACCGACATGACCGCCTACGCCGACGCGATGAAGGAGATCGGCATCTCCCAGGAGCGCATCCCCGCGACGCGCGGCTACCTCGGCGATCTCTACACGCAGCTCGCCCAGCGCTACGAGAAGGCCTGCGGCTTCCGCGGCGCCGGCTCGGTGACGATCCTGACCGTCACGACCATGCCGGGCGACGACGTGACGCACCCAGTGCCCGACAACACCGGCTACATCACCGAAGGTCAGCTCTACCTCCACGACGGCGTCATCGATCCCTTCGGCTCGCTCTCGCGCCTCAAACAGCACGTGATCGGCAAGGAGACGCGCGAGGATCACGGGCAGATCATGAACGCGATGATTCGGCTCTACTCCGGCGCGAAGGAGGCCGAGAACAAGCAGTCGATGGCGTTCGAGCTGTCGCCGTTCGATCAGAAGCTGCTGCGCTTCGGCAAGCTGTTCCGCGAGCGGTTCATGGACATCCGGGTCTCGTTGCCACTGCAGAAGGCGCTCGACCTCTGCTGGCAGACGCTCGCCGACTGCTTCGCGCCCGAGGAGATCCTGATCAAGCGGGAGCTGATCGAGCGTTACCTGCCGAAGCGTCAGTCCGAGGAAGCCGGCGCCTCATGAGCCGCACGCGACTCAACAAGAGCGCACTGACGCGCGAGCGAGCCAAGCTCCAGCTCTACGAGCGGATCCTGCCCTCCCTCGATCTCAAGCGAAGGCAGCTCACCCTGGCCGTTGAGCAAGAGCGGCGAGCGCTCGAAGAGCAGCTCGCGGCCGGCGCGGCGATCGAGTCCCGCATCGGCGACGCGCTCCCGATGCTCGCCAACCCGCGCATGTCCCTCAGCGGGCTGGTGCGGATCACCGGTGTCGACATCGAGCAGGAGAACTTCGTCGGCGTGAGGCTCCCCAAGCTGACGGGCGTCGCGTTCGAGGTGGCCCCCTACTCCTTGCTCTCCAAGCCCGCCTGGGTCGATCTCCTGGTGGAGCGCCTTCGCGAGGCCGCCGAACATGCGCTGCGCATTCAGGTGGGCCAAGATCGTCTCGAGAAGCTCGAGCACGCGCGGCGCCGAACGACGCAGCGGGTCAATCTCTTCGAGCGGCGGTTGATCCCCGAGGCGAGGCGCACGATCCAACGCATTCGCATCGTGATCGGCGACCTCGAGCGCGATGCCGTCGTGCGCTCGAAGATCGCCAAGGCGAAGCACCGCCCAGCCCAAGGTGCCTCATGAGCATCGCCCGGCTCGAGCGCGTCACCCTCCTCGGCTACTGTGCCGACAAGGACGAGGTCCTCGCCCGGCTGCAGGATCTCGGCTGCCTGCACGTCTTGCCAGCCCACTCTGAGCCCGCGGCTCCGGGTCCCTTGCCGACGACGTCCCGTGCGAAGGAGGCACTCGAGCTCCTCCTGACTTGCCCGCAGAAGCGCAAGCAAAGAACCGACGAGCGGCACTTCGATCCCGAGCGCGTCGAGCGCCGAGTGCTCGATCTCAAGGAGCGCCTGCTGGCCCTGCGCGACGAGCGAGACTTCCTCGAGAAGCGCATCTCCGATGTCGCGGTCTGGGGGCAGTTCGAGCTGCCCGACCTGAGCGACGTCGCCGGGCAGAGGCTCTGGTTCTACGTCGTGCCGCCGCACCTCATGGCGCGCTTCGCCGAGACGGCGGCCACCTGGACCGAGGTGCATCGCGACAATCGCCACCACTATGTCGTCGTCCTGAGTGAGACGCAGCCCGAAGGATTGCCCGTGCCGCGCACTCGCACGGGACAGATGCCGCTCGAGGAGCTCCGCGTCCGCTTCGAAGAGGTCGAGCTCGAGATCGAAGATCTCGAAGCCGAGCGCTCGGCGCTCACTCGCTGGTGCCGGTTGCTCGCCCGCAACGTGGACCGTCTCGACGACCGCGCGACGTTGGAGCACGTGTCGCGGCAGACGCTCGACCGAGAGCCCGTCTTCGCGCTCTTGGCCTGGATCCCCGCCTCGAGGCTGCCGGAGCTGACACGATACGCCGAGGAGGCCGGCCTGGCCGTCGAGTCTCGCGCGCCGCTTCCCGAAGACGACCCTCCCACGCAGCTCGAGAACGCGCCTTTGGTCAGCGCCGGCGAGCAGCTCGTGACGTTCTACATGACGCCCGGCTACTTCACCTGGGACCCGTCGGCGGCGATCTTCTTCTCGTTCACCGTCTTCTTCGCGATGATCGTCTCCGATGCCGGCTACGCGCTGGTGATGGCGCTGATCTTGGCCCGTCTCTGGTGGCGGATGGCCAAGACCGACATCGGGCGACGGCTGCGCGTCCTGTTCGCCGCGTTGACGGCCGCCACTTTCGTGTACGGCGTCTTGACGGGAAGCACCTTCGGGATCGCGCCCGCCGAGGGCTCCTGGCTGGCACGGTTGCAGCTCCTCGATCTGAAGGACTCGCGGACGATGATGGGCTTGGCGGTGGTCGTGGGCGGCCTTCATTTGATGCTGGCCAACGGCATCGAGGCGTGGCGCCTGCGCAGCAGCGCCCGCGCGCTCGCCCCGGCCGGCTGGGTCGTGGCCCTGATCGGCGGATTCCTGGCAGCGGGTGGTGCGATGGATGGCCGGCTGGTACTCGAAGTCACCGGACTGGGACTGCTCGCCGCCGGTGGCACCTCCGTCTTCCTCTTCGCCGGAGCGGGCGAGCGGCTGGGCAAGCGGCTCCTGCAGGGCGGCCTCGCCTTGACGAATGTCACCAAGGCATTCGGCGATGTCCTCAGCTACCTGCGGCTCTTCGCCCTCGGCCTGGCGACCGCGTCCCTGGCAGCCGCGTTCAACGAGATGGGCACTCAGATCCGCGGAAAGCTCCCGGGCGTCGGGTTGCTCTTGGCCTTGCTCGTCTGGGTGATCGGCCACACGTTGAACTTCGTCCTCGGACTGGCCAGCGGCGTCATTCACGGCTTGCGCCTGAACGTCATCGAGTTCCTCGACTGGAGCCTCCACGAAGAAGGCAAGGTGTTTCGACCGTTCCGAAGAAAGGAGAACCTCCCTTGGAACCGGTGATCCTGCTCCTGGGTTGGCTGGGACTGTATGCGCCGCTCGCGCTCGGTGCGATCGGCAGCATGATCGGTTGCGCGCGCGGCGGCCAGGCAGCGGCCGGCGCCATGCTCGAGACCGAGTCCGGCCACGGACGCTTCGTCGGCGTGTCGGCGATGCCGTCTTCGCAGACCATCTACGGCATCGTCGTGACGCTCAGCCTGAATCGGACGATCACGCTCGAGAACAGCCCCGGCATCTTTGCCCTCGGCGTGCTCTCCGGCGTCGCGCTCTTGATCAGCGCCGCGGCTCAAGGAAGCGTCTGCGCGGCGGCGATCAACGCCTCGAAGAACCGACCCGAGATCTTCGGTATCTCCATCGCGCCCGCCGCCGTCGTCGAAGGCTTCGCGGTCTTCGCCTTCGTCTTCGCGCTCGTCCTCGCCGGTGGCATTCCTTGAGGAGCACCCGATGAGCAACGAGAGCCGACCGACCGTCACACCCGCCCACGGCGTCGAAGAGCTGATCACCCGAATACGCGACGAGGGAGTCCAGGCCGCGCGCACCGAAGCGGATCGCATCCTGAAGGACGCGAACGAGCGCGCGGCGCGCCTCCTGCGAGAGGCGAAGGCCGAGATCGCGGCCGAGCGTGAGCGTGCGCGCCGTGAGCTCGACACCGATCGAGCCGCCGCGATCGAGTCCCTCAACATGGCCGCTCGCGACACGGCGCTCGAGCTGCGCACTCGCCTCGTGGCGGCATTCGAGCGCAGCGTCCGCAGCCTGGTCACTCTCGAGCTGAAGGACGAGGCGCTCGTCCGGGACCTCGTCCTCAACGTCGCAGGACGCGTCCGCGAGCACGTCGCGGATCGTCCGGTGCAGGTCGAGCTGGCGGCGGCCCTCTTCGCCGACGGTGGCGCGGAGACCGAAGCCGGCGAGCGGCTTCGCGGGCTGGTGCATGGCTTGACCGCCAAGACGCTTCGCGAAGGCGTCGAGCTCATTCCGTCCGACGAGATCCACGCCGGCGCGCGCCTCCGCTTGGTCGGTGAGGACCTGGAGCTCGACCTGACCGACGAGGCCCTCTCGACCTTGTTCCTCGAGCACCTCCTGCCGCGCTTCACCGAGATGCTGCGAGGCTCCGAGTGACGCGTCGCCAGTACATCACGCTGATCTCCAGCCTGCCGCACCTCGATCACTTCGAGCGCGCCGAGCGACTGCCGATCACCGAGCTGAGGCTCGAGCAGCGCTTCGCCATGCTCGAGCCCGAAGACCGCGACCAGCTCCGGCGAGCTCGCGATCTCGTGAGCTGGGAGTACCAGCCGATCACGCGCCGCGACGAGGACTTCGCACGGCGCTACCGCGAGCTGATGGCGTCCGAGCTGCACCCGGAGCTGAGGCGCTTCATCGAGTACCGCCTCGAGCAACGGACGCTGATGGTCGCGTTGCGGATGCGCCGGCTGGGTCAGGAGGCGCCGTCGATCGCTGGTCCTTGGGGCGTCGGGCGCTGGGCCCGCGATCTCCCGCGCCGCTGGGATCGCCCACACTTCGGACTGGCCGCGGTGCATCCGTGGCTACCCGAAGCGCAAGCCTGCCTCGAGGCGGGCGATGCTTGTGCGCTCGAAAGGCTCCTGCTCGAGGACATCTGGAAGACGCTCGAGACGCTGGGGGAAGGCGATCCCTTCGGCTTCCCTCGAGTCGTCTCGTACTACTTTCGCTGGGACGTCGTCCGCCGCTGGCTGAGCTACGAGCCGGAGATGGCACGGACGCGCTTTCGCGAGCTGGCCGCTGAGATCGTGAGCACCGATGAGCTTCCACGTCACTGAATCGCGGACGGCGCGCATCGTCGCCGTTCAAGAGGGCGTCGTCACGATCGAGGTCGACGCCGACACGCCGGTGATCAAGAACGAGGTCGCCTACATCGTGGTCGGCGAGCAGCGCCTGCGCGGCGAGGTGCTGCGGATCCGCGACCGCGAGGCCGACCTCCAGGTGTTCGAGGACACGCGCGGTGTCCGCAGCGGCGACCTCACCGAGCTCACCGGAGAGCTGCTCTCGGTGACGCTCGGCCCCGGGCTCTTGGGGACGGTGTACGACGGGCTCCAGAATCCTCTCCAAGCGCTCGCCGACGAGCACGGCTTCTTCTTGCCCAGGGGTGTGATCAAGGAGCCGCTCGAGCTCGACAAGCGCTGGACCTTCAAGCCGAGCGTCGAGCCCGGTGCGACCGTGCGGGCGGGTGATGTTCTCGGCACGACGCGGGAGGGTCCCTTCGAGCACAAGATCCTCGTGCCGTTTCGAAGCCGAGGAGCCGAGGAGGTGATTTGGATCGAGAGCGGCTCGTTCACGGTCCAAGAGCCGATCGCTCGCCTGCGGAGCGAGGACGGCCTGGAGCACGAGGTCTCGATGCAGCAACGCTGGCCGGTCCGTCGCGCGATCCCCGAAGCCATGCTCGTGGGCCGCCGCGTCGAGCGACTCTATCCCGACGAGCCGCTCACCACGACGCAGCGCATCGTCGACACGTTCTTCCCGATCGCGCGCGGCGGCACGGGCTGCATTCCCGGCCCGTTCGGCGCCGGCAAGACCGTGCTGCAGAGCTTGATCGCGCGCTACTCGGCCGTCGACATCGTGATCATCATCGCCTGCGGCGAGCGCGCCGGCGAGGTCGTCGAGACCATCCAGGAGTATCCAGAGACCGTCGATCCCAGGACAGGTGGCACGTTGATGGATCGCACGATCATCGTCTGCAACACCTCGTCGATGCCCGTCGCCGCGCGCGAGAGCTCGATCTACACCGGCATCACCTTGGGTGAGTACTACCGGCAGATGGGATACGACGTGCTCTGCATCGCCGACTCCACATCGCGCTGGGCGCAGGCGATGCGCGAGACGTCGGGTCGGCTCGAAGAGATCCCCGGCGAAGAGGCGTTCCCCGCCTACCTGGACTCGACGATCAAGAGCCTCTACGAGCGCGCCGGCGTCCTGAAGTGCCCCGACGGCTCGATCGGCAGCTTGACGTTGATTGGTACCGTCTCGCCGGCCGGCGGCAACTTCGATGAGCCTGTCACCCAGGCGACGCTCGGGACGGTCAAAGCGTTCTGGGGGCTGTCCTCCGATCGCGCCTACAAGCGCTTCTACCCGGCGATCGATCCACTGATCTCGTGGTCGCGCTACCTCGAGCAGCTCGCGCCATGGTTCCGAGAGCACCTGCGAGCCGACTGGGTCGAGACCGTGCAGAAGCTGGAGGAGCTGCTGCAGGATGGCGACACGATCCACCAGACGATGCAGGTGACCGGCGAAGAGGGCATCTCCCTCGAAGACTTCGTCACCTGGCAGAAGGCCGTGCTGCTCGACATGGTCTACCTGCAGCAAGACGCCTTCGACGCCGTCGATGCCTCGACGTCACTGGAGAGACAGGTCAGCAGCCTCGCCCGACTGACCGAGCTGATCGAGCGCGAGTTTCGTTTCGAGGACAAGGACCAGGCCCGTGAGCTCTTCACGCGCCTCACCGGGCTACTGAAGAACTTGAACTATGCGAAATCCGATTCGCCCGAGCATGAGGAGCTGGTCCGCGAGATCGACTCGCTGGTGAGCGGCGTTTCTTCGTGATCAGCGCAGCGCCTTCAGCTTTTCCTGGATCTCGAGCACCAGGCGAGCGGAGTAGCCGCGGTCGTGGAACCAGGCGACCTTGCCGTCTGCGTCGAGCAAGACGATGCGCCCGTTGCGTGGATTCTCGTCGCCCGTGAAGGCGACGATCTGGTCCGCGTCGCCATAGACGGTGACGACCGAGCCCCAATCCTCCTTGGGGATGCCGCTCCGCATGCCCTCATCGATGCTGCCCGCGATCATGCCGGGCACGAGACCGTCGATGGTCGGCACCTCGTAGAGAGGGATGTCGACACCGGCCTGCATCAGCCCGAGCAGCCAGCGGTCGAGATCGAACTGCGCGTCCTGGACATACCCGATCAAGAGCAGCGCCGGCTTGCCGGCGAGGTCACCCGGCAGCTTCATCTCCTCACCCGACAGGCTCTCCCCGACGACGCTCGGAAAGCGCTCCCCGGTCGGGTCCCGGTTCTCGGTCGTCGACCCGCAGGCGGCAATGAAGAAGAGGAGGAGGAGGAAGAGGGATCTATGGAACATGTCGGAGCTCCGATCTGAATGAGTTGGTGACTCCCCAACCGTTCGAGGCAGGCGGAGCGGCGGATTCGGTGGGATCGAGCGATCGTGAAGAAGCCGACTCGGAGTGCCCAAGTCGAGCGAGCCCGAGGCCGAGTCGATCGGCGAGGGCAGGCATCGAGCGAGCTTGGGCCGGACCGCTCGTACCTGATGGAGACCGAAGCCGGTTCAAGGGCAGCTCCTCAGATGAAGCTTTCTCCGAACGGCCCCTTGCTCGGCATCTTTCAGCTCGATCGTCAGCAGCGTCGAGGAAGCGGTTCATCGCTCGACCACGACTTCCCGTTTCGGTCGCGCGGGCTCTGGTTTCTTACCGAGCGTCGATCTCTTCGAGCCAATCGGCAATGGTCTTCACCACCGAGGGATCGAGGTCGCTCGGCAACGAGCCGTACTCGTCGAGCAGCCCCGTCTCGGCCTTCTGGAAGAGGTGGTTGAAGGCGGGGAAGGTCACGACGCGGGAGCGGCGATCGCCGGCTTCCATCAAGGCGCGTGTCATCGGGTCAGCATTCTGCGACGGGAGGACCTGCAGGTCTCGGCCACCGAAGATCGCCAGGACCGGGACCTTCGCCGATTGCAGTCCCGGGATCGGATCGTAATTCAGGAAGTAGCTCATCCAGGTCTCTTGGAGCGGCGCGATGGCTTGCTGCACGGCAGCCGACATCTGGGCCTCGGGTAGCTCGACGTCCGGGTTCTTCATTTGGATCCCGACCTGAAAGCGGATCAGCTCGCGGGCGGCAAGGTCGGCGCCTTCCTCGTCGCCACTCACGACTGCTGAAATGAAGGCGCTCTGCTTCGGCAGCATCCCCTCGACCTGCTCATCGGTGAGGCCGGACTTGCCGACCGCGTGGGTCTTTTTCAGGATGGCTTCCTGTTGCCGGTTCAAGAGATCCACGCCGCGGACGGCCGGCCCGGCGAGGATCACCGCGCCGGCCGGCACTTGCTCCTTGGCCAGGAGATGGGCCGTGACCAAGCCGCCGGTACTGTGGCCACAGACGAAGACACGCGAGGCGTCGACCTCGGTGCGCGCCTCGAGAAACGCCAGCGCAGCAGCCGCGTCCTCGGCGAAGTCGGCCGTGGTCGATCCCTCGAAGCTGCCGGTGCTCGCGCCGATGCCCAGGCCCTTCGTGCCGCGGTCGTCGTAGCGAAGGACGGCGAAGCCGCGCGCGGCGAGTCCTTCGGCCAGGACGCGGAACGGCTTCTTGTTCAGGATCGTCTCGTCACGATCCTGCGGGCCGGAGCCGGTGACGAGCACCACGCCTGCGCACGGCGCGTCCTCACTGGCCGTCGCCGGAACGAGCAGGGTGCCGGCGAGCTCGACATCGTCCGCGCCGCCCGGGAAGGCGACGTCCTCGGTGCGTGGTACCTCTTGGGCCCAGACGACCGATGTTCCCCCGAAGACGATCAAGAGCCACAGGGCCTGCCAACGCGTCATGATGTTCCGTTCCTTGTTTCAAAGGAGCTACTGCGTACGTCAGCTCCGAAGGGAGGGCTCGTAGAGTCGGATCGACAAACCGCCATGATCGAGGGGTCCGGTGCGCGCCTCGAAGGGCATCCCGCACGCCCGCATCAGCTCGGGGCGTCCGCACACGACACAGGCTCGCCAGCCACCGAAGCGCTCACGGACGATCCGTCCGAGGCTCGCATACAAGTCTCGCAATGGATCCTTCTTCCCGATCCGGCGACCGTACGGCGGATTCGTGAGCAGGAGCCCCTGCTCCGACACGCGCGTCGCTCCGGAGATCGAGCCGACCTCGGCCTCGATCATCGCCGCGACACCGGCCTGCTCGGCATTAGCGAGCGTCGCCTCGATGGCACCACGATCCCGGTCGCGCGCGAAGACGCGGATATCAGGCCGAGGTGCTGGTGGCGCCATCTCGTGATCCCACCCTTCGCCCCAATGCTCGAACGCGAACCGGCGCCCGGCACCCGGCGCCGAGCCGCTCGCCAGCAAGGCGGCCTCGATCGGGATCGTCCCCGATCCACACAAGGGGTCCAGAAGGACACCCGGCTCGGGCCAGCCGGTCAGGCGCAAGAACGCCGCGGCGAGGTTTTCCCGCAGCGGGGCTTTCGCCGTACGCTTCCGGTAGCCTCGCCGGTGCAAGTGATCGCCCGAGCTGTCGAGGCTGATCGTGACCTCGTCCTTCTCGATGCGCACGAAGACGGTCTGCAGCTCGGAGAGATCCTCGGGCAGCGCATCGCCGCGCACGATGGAGAGCTCCCGGCCCGCCCGGTCACTCAGCACCGAGTGGATACGCTCGGCAACGGCGCCGGTGTGGTAGAGCCGCGAGGCGTGGGAGGTGACCCGTACTCGAAGCGGACGCCTGTCGATCAGCCCGAGCCAGTCGAGCGCCCCGGCCTTCTTGTGCAGCTCGGAGAGATGACGAGCGCGAAAGGCCCCGACGCGGAGCAGCACCCGCGTCGCACACGCGCTCCACCGGTTGATGACACCAACCCAGGAAGGATCGGCCTCGACGGCGACACCGCCCGGCACGACCTTACCAGGCGGAGCACCGAGAGACACGAGCTCCTGAGCGACGACATCCTCGAGCCCGGGAACCGAAGCGATGAAGAGTGAGCAAACCATGCGCGGACTCTACGGTCTCGCGGGCTCTGCCGCTACGGGAGATCGCGCCGGCTTCGAAGCGCCGGCTTCTGGCACGATCCTGCCGGGTGCAAGCGGACCATCGTGGCACGATCCTGCCGGGTGCGATCAGGTCGCATGCGACTACGGCAACGCCTGGGTCGACCTGCATTGAGGCGATCTCAGCGGTTCGTGTCTCGCACGATCACGAGAACGTCAAGGGGAATGACGCCTTCCTCGGAGACGAAGTCGTCGACCGTCCAATCCCGGCGCCCGCTCGACACGACGACCTCCTCGCGAGTCGCGCCGCCAAACGCGTGAGCGAAGAGGGCAATCTCACCGAGCGTCTGGGCGAGTCCGGCCAGCCAAGATGAAACCTCCTCGAACGTCGCAACAGCGCCCTGACTGAGCTTGGCTTCGACAGCACGATCGACTTTCCCGCGGCTCCAGCCTTTGGCAGCATAGCGGCGCCGCTCCGCTGCGCGGATCTCGCTCGGCCGCCGATCCGAATGCAACGCGCACGAGCATCCCCCTTCGTCGGTGAGCGTATACACCGCCCACCTTGCGCCGAAGATCGCGAGCACCGAGGTATTCTCGGCCGGCCGGACCGTCAGGCTGCCGATGGATGGCGTGGCGCCACTCGTGGCGGGAACTCCCAAGAAGAGAAAGACGCACACTGAGCTCTCCCTCGGTGATCCGCTGGTTCAAAGCCTGTCCACCGTGACTCGAGGATTGAATCACGCAGGGCGGATACGAACAACGAGCGCCGCGGTCAGGGGATGAAGTCCTGAGCGCAGTCCGCCATTTGGATGCCGTCGCGGCCCACCTCGAGGCTGAGGGCCACGGAGAGGACAAGAAAGGCGCCCTCACTCGGCCCGTTCGGAACAACCGCACTGGGGTCCTGGATGCCGCGATCACCGGCGATGGGATTTATCGGATGGTCAAGACGTATGCGGCTGAGGCCGAGGTGAACGTCGATGGGCTGTGCTTGCATGCGCTTCGGGCGGCCGCCGCGCCCAACGCCCTCGAGCACCAGGCCGACATCGGCTTCGTTCAGGAGTGGCTTGGGCACGCCAGCATCAGCACCACCCGGCTCTACGACCGGCGGAAGTCCCGGCCCGAGGACTCTCCCACTTTTCGGGTGAGCTACTGATGGGGTGGCGTCAACAATCAACACTTTGGCGGAGTCAATTCCGGAGTATACTGGGAGACTTCACTCCGGCGGGATGCAATCCCGCAACCGTCCGAGAGATCTCGTAGCGCAGGTCCACGAGAAGCGGCCTACGTCACTGGGGCAAACCCTCGGCCTAACGGCCCCACTTGCGATGTCACAATACCCGATCCTGCATTCTCTTCGCCCTCCCATCCTCACTCTGTCCGCGTGTCCACTCCTTTATTGTCTAATCCTCCCGTATCCGCAATCCTGGGACTATCTACTGTACGCTGTCTTGCCCATCTTCTTCTGCCTTTCAACTGGCTTCCTAGCCTCTCTTGTTTTCTATGCTCGAGCTCAATGGCACTTCAGCGCCATAGCTGCATTCTGCCTTTCTTTTCTTGGCATGCTCGCCATCTACATCGAATTCTCAGCCCCTTTGGATGCTTGCCTGTTGCGTTCTTTCTCAAACGAACATACGCGAGCCACTCTAGAGGCTATTCGCTCCGGCTCTCGAACCACTCGTGAGCAACGCGCAAGCGCCGGACTCCTAGGATACTACCAGACTGAAGACGCCATCCACATCGGCGCCTGGAGCCAATCGTCCTTTGGATGGGGGAGCCTTAGCCCGGATATCTCACCAGTTCCGGCCGAGGGTGGCCTGACGGACTCCGGGGCTCGAGGTTGGCGCTTGCCGAAGTCGTCTAGCGGGCTTGATGCGCCGATGAGGGGGCAAGGTAGCGAGAAGTGTGAAGTGAAGTTCATATGAGTGGAAGATTTGCTCGCCTACGGACGGACCTTCCCCTTTGACCGATTTGATTCTGTCGTCTGTTCGGGCGCTTTTAGGTCAGTGGGTGGCGAGGTTTCGCCACGCGGCAGCAAGCAACTCTTTGAAGGGGAAGCTCTCCGACAGGCGTACCTGGATGTTCCGGCAGGTCACCTTGATCAGCGCCCCAATCTTGAAGAGCTTTTCACGAATCGTGTGCGAGTGAGACCTCTCCAGCTCGGTCCCCTCGAGGGCCAGTTGTCGAAACGCCTGCATGAAGACGTAGGCCGCCGAATGCAGCCAGAGGCGGAGCTGATTCGCGACGAGCTCATGGCAGCTGGTTCGGTCCGCGAAGAGATAGAGCTGCTGCTCCTTGATGCGGTTCTCCATGTCCCCACGCGCACAGTAGACGATCTCGTACAGCGCCCGCGCATGGCTATCGGGGAAGTCGTTCGTCACGATGAACCGCGGATTGCTTTTCCCCTGAAGATGCTCAGCCTTGGCGATCACTCGCCTCTCTCGAGACCAGGAGTCCAGCGTCTTGTACTGGAACTCTTTGAAGACTCGAGACGCCTGCCCGGTCTCCTCAGCCTCAAGCTTCGCCTCCTCCAGCTCGTCTGCGATCTTCTTGAGGAGACGAGAGTTCTTCTGCAGACCGAACACGTAGCCGTGTCCGTTCTCCTCACACCAAGACATCAGCTCATCCACGGAGAAAGCCGCGTCACCTCGGAACGTGATCTGAACTTCGGGCCACTTCTCCCGAATGCCGTTCACGATCATCTCGAGCCGGCTGACCAAGTTCACCGTGGGTCCTTGATCCGCGGTACGAAGGTCGGCGAGGAGCAGGTGGTCTCCACAGAAAGCATAGAGCGGGAGGAAGCAGTACTCGTCGTAGTAGCCGTGAAAGAAGCGCCCTTCCTGCTCTCCATGAACCGGGTCGTTCGTGGCGTCGAGGTCAATGATGATCCCGCCAGGAGCAGGAGACTCGGATGCGAGGAACGTCTCCAGGAAGAACTGATCGAATGCCCCATCTCGAAGCAGGATCTTCTTGTAGCGACCATCCCCGCCCGAGGCCGAGAGCTCCAATCGATTCAAAGTGTTCCGGCCTGCCAGCGCCTTCCCCTTGTCCCGTTCGACCCGGCGGTTCTTTCCCATCGGGTCCACCTTGCCGACGACACTCGCCAGGAGCGGATCGACGCGGAGCGAGTCGTGGTCGATCAGGTCCTCATAACCCAAAACGATTCCGAGGATTCGCTGGCTCACGAGCTCGCAGGCCGTGTGCTCGATCAGCGCCGGATTCCGCTGATCATCGAAGCACTCCGATGCCCGCCGGAGAATCCCTGTGCGTCGTTCCAGCTCCTGGAGTAGGAACAAGCCGCCGTCACTCGAGATGCGATCGGCATCGAAGCTCACCACCGTCTCGCGTCGACCAGGCCCTTCAACAACCATCCGCTCAGGAGTACACTCTGTCATCGACGACCGCCCTTCGTGTTTACTCGTAAGTTGTTTGCTTCAAAGCTACATACGAGTAAGAAGGGCGGTCGT
>JAVJTD010000281.1:0-8654 GCA_040219065.1 Planctomycetota bacterium | reverse complement strand
CGGCAACTGCGCGGCGAAAGACATCTGCACCGTCAAAGACCAAGTCGCCGCCGAGATGAAAGAGCACCCGGTCTTCGGCGAGCGGTGAAGCCGGGTGCGCGGGTGGCGACTTGGTCTTTGACGGTGAAGATGTCTTTCGCCGCGCAGTTGCCGCAGACCAGGGTGTTCATGCCTTGGATGCCGAGCTTGCGGCGGACTTCGAGGAGGCGCTCGATCTCGGACGGGCCGAGCGTCTTCACTTGGCCGAGCTGGCGGGCGATGAAGGTGATGCGGGCGGTGTGCTCGACTTGCTCGAGCTTGCGGAAGGCGTCGAGGAGGTCATCGCCGACCGTCAACGTGCCGTGGCGCTCGAGGATGAGGGCGTCGCTTTTGGCGATGGCGTCCGCGATCGACTGGGGCAGCTCCTCGGTGCCGGGGGTCGCGTAGGGCGTCGTCGGGATGGAGCCGATCGTGGTGACGATCTCGGGGATCACGCATTGTGCCAACGACACACCCGCGATCGAGAACGCGACCGCATGAGCCGGGTGCGCATGCACCACCGCCTTCACGTCGGGGCGCCTTCGATACACCAGCAGGTGCATCTGCAGCTCGGACGAGGCACGGGCATTACCGCCACCGACGGGCCGACCCTCGGCGTCGAGATGGACGATCTGAGTCTCGTCCATGAAGCCTTTGCAGATGCCGCTCGCCGTGATCAGGATCGTACCGTCGTCCATCCGCGTGCTGACATTGCCATCGATGCCGACGATGTAGCGGTGCTGGTAGCAGAGCCTTGCGATCGTGACGATGTCGGTCTTCAGGCGCTCGATCTCGCTCATCACTCCTCGTCTCTCGGATAGACCCGCTCGCCTCGGATCTCGATCTCGTCGATCACGCCGACGATGGTGGTTTTGATGGGAGCATCATCACTGCCGAGCAGTGTCCGCGCCGAGCTGCCTTCGTCGATCACCAAGACCTTGTCGCCGATGCCGGCCTGGGCGAGGTCGATGGCGATGAGCGTCTTGCCGCTGCGCTCGCCGGTGGTCGGCTGCTCGGGACGGATGAGCAACAGCTTGTGGTGCTCGAAGGCCGGATGCTGGATCGGGGTCACGACGGTCCCGATCACGGTGGCGACCTTCATACCTCCTCCGGTACATGAAGCTGCTCGACCTGGCCGATGATGCAGGCATCGACCGGCACGAAGGTCTCCTTCAACGCGAGCGCCGCCTCACGGCCATCGACGAAGCTCACGAGCTCGCCGATTCCGGCTTGCAGCGCGTCGGCTGCGACGAGCGGACTACCGACGGGCTTCTCGTGCTCGTCGAGCGGCTGGATGATGAGGAGCTTCACTCCTTCGAGGCCGTCGGCCTTGACGGTGGCGACGACGCGACCGAGGACGCGGGCCAGCTCCAAGGCTCAGCCCTCCTTGCGGAAGATGATGTCCCCTTCGACGTCCCACGAATCGATGATCGCCATGACGACCGCGTCCGCGGGCCTCTTGTCGGTCTGCTGCGTCTGCCTCGCCGAAGATCCCGAGGCGTAGAGCACCGTCTCATCGAGGCCGGCACCGACCGCGTCGACGGCGACGACGTGCTGTCCGGTCGCTTCGTTGCGAGCGGTGAGCACTTCGAGGACCAGGAACTTGAGACCCACGAGGGAGGGGTCCTTCTGAGTGGCGACGACCGAGCCGACCACGCGACCGAATTGCATTACTTCTGCTCCTTCCGACGCCGAGGCGCCGTCGAATCAGAAGGCAAATTCGATCCGGGCGCTCTGGACCTGTTCAGCGAACCACTCGCGCTTGAGGTGATTGCGGACCGCCTCGCGCAACGATTCGAAGGTCGGATTGTCCTCGATGTCGGTCACCATGACCAGTGCGTAGCCTTGCGGGAGCTGGATCGGCGCGCTGACCTCGTCCTTGGCGAGACGGAAAGCGGCGTCGCGGAGCGCCTTGGGGATGTTCGGATCCTCGATGGTGAAGAGGCCGAGGTCTCCACCTCGCTCCTTGGTCGCGTGCTCGGAGTAGGTCCGGGCGAGGTAGTCGAAGCGCGTGCCCTGCCGGATGCGCTCGCGCATCGCTTCGAGCTCGAGGCGTGCCTCCTCGAGGGAGCGCTTGCGCAGGGCGTTGGGGTAGGCCCCGGCTTGCAGGAGGATCATGCTCGCACGTCGCTTCAATCCGTAGGTGCGGTCGAGCTCTTCCTTACGCTGCTGGTAGACGGTCTCGAGCTGATCGGGCGGATACGTCTCGTCGATGATCTTGTCGAGCAGGATGCCGGCGCGGACGCGGCGGCTATTGCGTACGTCGTCGAGGGTGAGGCCTTGGGCGGAGAGGAACTCCTCGTAGGAGATGCCCGCGAGCTGCTCGTTGCCGGCGAGGAGCTCGCGGCGCTTGGTGACCTCTTGGTCCAGGTCCTCCTCGGTGACCTCGACGCCGTTCTCCAGCCCGAGCTGGAACAGCAAGGTCAGGTTGGCGAGCTCGCGGAGACGCCCCGACTTCTCGGCTCCTTCGAGGACTTGGTAGAGCTTGGCGCCGAGCATCTCGAAGGTGATCGGCGTGTCTGCGACCCAGGCGATGATGTCGCGGGCGTCGCCCTCGGGGCTCGCCAGGGTCTTGGGCTCATATTCCTTGTCCTTGCGCATGGCCGTCAGCCACAGGTTCATCTCACGCGCCGGGATCTCGTCACCGATCGATAGGCTCAGGTGCTGCCGGACGAGCTCCTCCTGAGCGATCACGAGTTGGAGCAGGGACTCCAGATCCGCGAGGGAGATGCCCTCCTTGGCCAGGTAGGCGTCAAAGCTCTCCTCGCCATTCGAGCGCTCGGCGACGCGTTCGCGAAACGTGTCGACGCGGCGATCGATCTGCTCCTGGGTCACCTCGATCTCCCGCTTCCGGGCTTCGAGGCGGACGATCGTCTCGTCGATGATCTGCGCGAGGGTCCGATCTCCCTCCTTGCGCTTGAAAGCAGTGCGCCCGAGGAACGTGAAGTACTGTTGCTTGGTGAGCTCGATGCCCTTGACCCGCGCCACGATGCCGTCGGGAAGCTTGGTGACTTTGCTTTCGGCGGGGGCCGGCCGTTCCTGGAGCGGCTGGTCCGTGGGAGCCTCTTGTGCCCTCGCAGGAGTGGTGAGGACGAGGAGAAGGAGGGACAGTCGGCTGATTCGGATCATGGGAATGCCATGGCTGGAGGAGGGACGAGCGGCGAGTGGCCCCAGGGCTTCGGTACCGGTTTCCCCGGGAGCTCGGAAACGGCGGACCGTAAACCGCCCGCGGAGGAGTGTCAAGCGCAGTCGAAGTCGGCGTCTCGCGCCCGGCAGGCTGTGCTCAGTTCTTGCCTCGAAGTGGGACATCTGTGCCGGGAACGAACGGCTCACTCAGCTACTGAGGATTCGGACCTTGCCGCTCCGGATCTCGAGTCGGACGCGGGACCCGCGCTGGATCTTCCCGGTCAGGATGCGGTCGGTGATCGGGTCTTCGATGACGCGCTTGATGTGACGCCTGAGCTCGCGGGCGCCATACTCCTCGCTGAAGCCGTCGCGCGCCAGCACCGCGGCCACCTTGGGCGTGTGGTCGAGCTGGATCTTGGCAGGCGAGAGGTAATGGCTGACCTCGCCGAGCATGCGCCTGGCGATCTTGACGCAGTCGGGGATCTTCAGCGCGTTGAAGATGACGATGTCATCGATGCGGTTGATGAACTCGGGGCGGAACGTGTCGCGCAGCGCGTCGAAGGTCGTCGCCTCGAGATGGCGGTCGGCGTAGTCGCTTCGCTCGTCACCGCCGTAGCCGATGCGATTCCGCAGCGCCTGGATCTGTTCGACGCCGAGGTTGCTCGTCATCAGGATGATCGACTTGGAGAACAAGACGCGCATGCCCTTGCTGTCGGTCAAGAAGCCCTCGTCGAGCACTTGGAGCAGCAGGTTGTGCACCTTCTGGTGGGCCTTCTCCAGCTCGTCGAAGAGCACGACGCAGTTGGGTCGCTCCTTGACTGCCTCGGTCAGGAAGCCGCCGTCGTTGTGACCGATGTATCCCGGAGGCGCGCCGATCAGCTTGGCGTACTCGTGTGGCATCGAATACTCGGAGCAGTCGATCCTCACGAGGCGGTGCGGATCGTCGAAGAGGTAGTCGGCCAGCGCCTTGGCGAGCTCGGTCTTGCCGGTGCCGGTCTGCCCGACGAGCAGGAACGCACCAATCGGCTTCTGCGGGTCGCGCAGCCCGATCGCCGCCTTCTTGATCGCGGCCGACACACCGGAGATCGCCTCTTCCTGACCGATGATCCGCTCGTTGAGGGCGGACTCGAGGCCGGCGATCTTCTTCTGGAACCCGCGGCTGATCCGCTGACTCGTCGGCTGAGGACGCGGCTCGTCCTCGAAGTCGAAGTCGCCACCCGAGAGTGGCAGCGAGACCTGGTGGATCTCGAGGTGCGGGTTGACGTTCACGCAGATTCGGTAGAGCACCTCTTCCACGGACTCGATCTCGCACTCCCCGTGCATCTGCCGGATCTTGGGCAGCACCGTCTCTTCGTAGTCGACGACGCAGTGCTCGATCACCAGTCGCACGTACTCGCGCTTCGACGGTGCCTTCTCGACCAGGAGGAGATCGATCGACTCGTCCTCGGTGAAGACGCGAAGCTTGAAGAACTCATCGATCGCTTCGCAGTACTTCAGGACGACGCTGCCCTCGGGGTGTCTCATTGCCCTCTTCCGTCCGCTCCCAGCCTCGAGAGGCTCGTGCTTGGTAGGTTCCCATGTTCTCGCCAGATCGGCCGAAGCCGTTCTAGTTTTTCGTCCTGGACACCCGCGAACTTGATCCTTCCGAGACTTGCTGGACGGCCTCTCGAGTCTGAGTGACCCCCGACTCGTCCCGAATCACTCCGAACCGACGCACTGCCGGTGACTTTGGTGGCTTGGTGGCTTGGTGCCTTGGTGGCTTGGTGGCTTGGTGACCACGTGAACTCGTGAGCAGGTGAGCACTCCAGCACCCCAGCACCCCAGCACCCAAGCACCCCACCAGCACCCCAACACCCCGGCCCCGGCTTGTGGGTTTTGCCGCGGGCGCGGTATCATTCGGGGATCGCGCCCGTCGAGGAGAACACATGCCGAGTCCCGAGGATGTCCGCTTTGCGGCCCAGCTCGTTCACCATGGAGCACTGGCCAAGGAAGATCTCTTGGCCTGCTTGCAGGTTCTCGAGAGCCGTGAGAAGGCGGGCGAGCCCGTTTCTCTCGATTCCGTCCTCGTCGAGAGAGGCTTGCTGTCCGCTGACGAGCTGATCGAGTTGCGGAAGCACGGCGGCAAGGAGGTCCCCAGGATCCCCGGCTTCGAGATCGAGTCGTTGATCGGTACGGGTGGCACCTCGGACGTCTATCGCGCTCGCCGCAAGGCCGACGGGGCCTCGGTCGCACTCAAGGTGCTCTTCGACGAGCTTCAGACCAACGCCTCGATCGCCCGCGCGTTCGTCCAAGAAGCTCGCCTCTTGATCGAGCTCCGCCACGAGAACATCGTCGAAGGCTACAAGGTCCAGAAGGGCAACGGCCACGTCTTCTTGGAGATGGAGCTGATCGACGGCGAGTCGCTGGTGGATCGCTTGCGTCGCGGCGAGAGCTTCGACGAGGACACGGCGCTGTTCGTGGTGCTGCAGGCGGCGAGGGCGCTGGACTATCTCATGTCCCGCGGTATCGTCCACAGGGACGTCAAGCCGGGCAACATCCTCCTGACGGGCGACCGCCGGGTGAAGCTGATCGACCTCGGCTTCGCCAAGGTCTTGTCGGGCGATGATGACGGAAGCGACGAGACCACCGTCGGTACAGTCCAGTACATCTCGCCCGAGCAGGCGCGCGGTCGTGCCGACGTCGATGTGCGCAGCGACATCTACTCCCTGGGCGCCACCCTCTACCAGCTCGTCGTCGGCAAGCTGCCCTTCGAAGGCGACTCCAACCAGGACGTCCTCGCCAAGCAGATCCTCCAGAGCCTCTCCTCGCCCGATCTCAAGCGCCGCAACATCTCGCCACACATGCACTACTTCATCGAGAAGATGATGGCCAAGGAGCGGGACATCCGGTACCAGGACCCCAAAGAGCTCATCCAGGACATCGAGTCCCAGATGCAGGGCCGGAAGTCGCTCGAGATCGAGGAACAGCCCCAGGAAGAGGCGCCGTCCCCGACGGAGTCCAGCTCGGGACTGCGCTCGCGGCGCCGGCTGCGCGATCGCCGGCGGAGGCGCTGAGTGAAACGCACCAAGTTCAAGCGGCCGTGGTGGGGCGAAGGCCTCGCCTTCGAGTGCACGCGCTGCGGGCACTGCTGCACCGGGGCGCCGGGCTTTGTCTGGGTCGACACCAAGGAGATCCGAAAGCTCGCCGCCAGGGTGGGCACCGATCCCGAGACCTTCGGTCGGCGCTACTTGCGTCGCGTCGGCGATCGCATCAGCCTGATCGAGCGCACCAACGGCGACTGCATCTTTTACCGAGACGGCGAAGGCTGCACCGTCTACGAAGACCGCCCGCTCCAGTGCCGCACCTATCCGTACTGGCCCGAGGTCGTTCGAAGCCGAGCCGATTGGGAGTCCGAGGGGCGACGTTGTCCGGGCATCGACAAGGGCACCGTGCGAGATCCCTACGACGCCAACCCGGACCTGGTCCGGTTCCCGTGACGGATCCAGCGGTCTTCGACGAGCTGGAGGGGATCTACCGCGACACGAGCGAGGAGATCGCGCGTCTCGGTCCGGTCTGCGAGCTGAGTGGGCTGTGCTGCCGCTTCGACGAGTACGGTCACGACCTCTTCGCGACCGAGCTCGAGGTCGATTGGGTGTTGGCCGGTTGGGGAGAGGAGCCCGTGCCCGAATTCGATCGCTTGTGCCCGTTCTACGTGGACGGGCGCTGCGTGCACCGTTCGCATCGCCCCTTGGGCTGCCGGATCTTCTTCTGCGATCCGTCGTATCGAGACGCGATGCCCGAGGTGCACGAGCGGTTCTTTCGGCGAATCCGGAACCTTCACGAGCGGCACGGTATCCCCTATCGATACGGACCGTTCCTGAAGCTCCTCCGGCAGCGGATCGACGAAGCGTCACGAGCGGACGGGCGTTGACGCCCTCGCACGGCCTCCTCAAGCTGAAGATTCGCTCCTTCCCGCGGCCTCGCGGGGTGGCTAGCCACGTTCGAAACAGGCAGGACGATACCGGTGACGATGTTCTTGGGTTGGATGTGCGTTTGGGCGGTCACCAGCTTCACCTACCGTGACGCGGCGGCGGATCCGGAACGTGCGGCCCGGCTCAACGAGCGAGCCCTCGCGCTCCTCGGAGAGCCCGATCGGTCCGAAGCCCAGCTCGAGGAGGCCGTCGGACTGCTGCGAGAAGCGCATGCCAACTGGCCCGACAACGCGACCATCACCAAGAACCTCGCCTACGCGATCTTCCAGATCGGGCGGGCGGCCTTGGATGGCGGAGAGCTGACTCGAGCGCGAGAGCACTTCCACGAGGCGATGGTCCTCGACGATGGCGAGCCGCTGTACCCGTTCTTCATCGGATACGCTCGCTATCAGGAGAACCGCTTCGATCTGGCGCGCGCCCGCTTCCAGGAGACGATCCAACGCTTCCCCGAAGACGAGAAGACGGGGCGCGCCTACGAGTTCCTCGGTGACCTGGATTATCGCGAAGGGGAGATCGCCCGCGCGATCGAGAGCTGGGAGCATTCGCTGAGGTTGGCGCCTGACAACGATCCCTTGCGAGCGAGGCTCGAGAAAGCCCGCAAAGAGCTCGAGGTCGAGGCCGACTTCTACCTCGACTCCAGCGTCAACTTCGACATTCGTTACGAAGGCATCTCCGAGCAGTACGAGTACCGTGAAGAGATCCTGAAGCTGCTCGAGGACGCCTACGTCTCGATCGGTCGCGAGCTGGATCACTATCCCGAAGCTCGGACTCAGGTGATCCTGTACACCCAGACCGATTTCGAGCACGTGACCTCCGCTCATGGTTGGGTGGGTGGGCTCTTCGACGGCAAGATCCGGCTCCCGATCAAGAACTTCCAGCGCGAGCGGCTGCGCATTCGCAACACGCTCCGCCACGAGTTCGTTCACGTCGTCGTCTCGAGCATCACCAACCGCTGTCCGATCTGGCTCAACGAAGGCCTCGCCCAGCTCGTCGACGGGAGCGACCTCGGAGCCGCGAACCGCCTCCTGGCCGGTGTCGTGAGAAATGGCGGCTCCTTGCCCTCACCGTCCGAGATCCCGTCCTCGTTCACGGGTATCTCCGATCGCGACCGCGTCAAGCAGCTCTACGCCTGGTCCTTGAGCTTCACCTCGTACCTCAAGAGCTCCTACGGATCCGGCTCCCTCGCGAAGGCTCTCAACAACCTCGCCAGCCTCCCGGCGAGCTCGGCATTCTTCGAGGTCTACCAGCGCACCCTCGACGAGCTGTACCGGGATTGGGTAACGCAGCTCTGAGGGTGGTGCTTGGGTGCTTGGGTGCTTGGGTGACTGGGTGACTGGGTGACTGGGTGACTGGGTGACTGGGTGACTGGGTGACTGGGTGACTGGGTGACTGGGTGCTTGGGTGCTTGGGTGCTTGGGTGTCTGGGTGCTTGGGTGCTTGGGTGACTGGGTCGTTCGGAGCGCCGGCTTCAGCCGGTCTCGGTGTCCTCTTTCCGAGCGCATCGAAGAAGACCCTGACCTGACATCCGAAACTCCGTGT
>JAVJTD010000102.1:0-6092 GCA_040219065.1 Planctomycetota bacterium | reverse complement strand
CTTTCATGGCGAAGAAGAGAGCCAGTCGATCGTCTCTCGTAGCGCGTCGTCGAGGGGAGTCGGTGTCCAGCCGAGCTCTCTTCGGGCGCGTTCGCTGGTGAAGATCATCCGGGTCGAGAGTGCGGCCAGGCTCTCTCGGGTGAACGGGGCGGGGGTCCAGTGAATGGACACCGACTCCCCTCGACGACGCGCTACGAGAGACGATCGACTGGCTCTCTTCTTCGCCATGAAAGGGCAGGGAAATCGGGCGGGTCGTGTCCATCAGCCCAAGCCTGAAAGGCTTGCACTCATTCGCGAGCTTGATGTGAAGACGGGCCACGGAGCTTCGGACCTGAGGTCACGGTCCGCTCCGATGCGATTGGATGGAGGACACGGAGACCGGCTGAAGCCGGCGGTCCGAACGACGACGCGACTAGGTTGGCCGCTGCGCGGCCCGAGGCGGGCGGGACGCCCGCGCTCCCAGTTGTTCCCGCTCAGTCAGCCTTGCGGCGAGCGAGATCCGGGAGTTGGAGTTAGGTTGGGCGATCGTTCGGATCGCCTTCGCTTCACTCGGTCGTCGAGGTCATGCTCCTACTCATCGTCTATGTCTCGCTCGCCTTGGGCGTCTCGTTTCTTTGCTCGATCATGGAAGCGGCGCTGCTCAGCGTGACTCCTTCGTTCGTGCTGCGCTTGGAAGAGGCGCGGCCCGTTCGAGGTCGAAGGCTCCGCGCTCTGAAGGAAAACGTCGATCGCCCGCTCGCTGCCATCCTCAGCCTGAACACGATCGCGCACACGGTGGGGGCGACCGGTGCCGGCGCGCAGGCGGTGGCCGTCTTCGGAAGTGCCTATGTCGGTATCATCTCGGGCCTTCTGACCTTGTTGATCCTGGTGATCTCCGAGATCATCCCGAAGACTCTCGGAGCCGTGTATTGGCGTCAGCTCATGCCGGCGCTCGTTCCCGTGTTGCAGCAGACCATGCGGGCGATGGCGCCACTCGTCTGGCTCGCCGAATTCCTCACCAAGGTTCTCGCGCCCGGGCAGTCTCGGGTCCAGGTCGACCGAGAAGATTTTCGAGCCATGGCCGAGCTCGGTGAGCGCGAAGGCATCCTCGGGGAGAACGAGTCGAGGATCCTACGCAATCTCTTTCGCTTCGGTCAGCTCCAGGCTCGAGACATCATGACTCCACGCACGGTGCTCTTCGGGCTCGAGGCGCACCTCACGGTCGCCGAGGTCTTGGCCGGGCATCCGGAGCTCCGATTCAGTCGCATCCCGATCTTCGACGAGAGCCGAGACGATGCCTCACACTTCGTGCTCAAGAGCGACCTGTTGCTGAAGGCCTTGCGATGCCGCGGCGATACGACCCTCGAGGAGATGCAAAGGCCGCTTCCGGCCGTGCCCGAGAGCGCAACGCTTCATCAGCTCTTCGATCGCCTCATCGGCGAGGAGGCGCACATTGCACTCGTTCGAGATGAGTACGGGGGTACCGTCGGGATCGTGACGCTGGAAGATCTTCTCGAGACCCTCATCGGACTCGAGATCGTCGACGAGGAAGATCCGGTCGTCGACATGCGAGAGCTCGCCAGGCAGCAGTGGAAGCGACGCGCCCGTCTCCTCGGTCTGGACCCGGATCAGTAATCGATCCACTCACCGCCCCAGCGGCGGAACTCCGGATCAAATAGGCGACCAGCCAGAGCGCGCACGGCGGTCGACCGGTGCACGAGCGACGACGCGCGAGCCCCGGTAGCCCAGTGCGTCAGCCCTGGGTTGGCCTCTGCCAGCCGCGGCGAGTCTGCTACACTGGCGACGCCTTTCACCCCTTGGGCGGTCCCTACTTTCACGACAACGGTGATGTCGCAGTCGCACACTCTCGAATCGCTGCACGAGCAGCTCGAGCGACAGTTTGGCTTCCGGGAGTTCCGCACCGGTCAGCTCGAGGTGATCCAGTCCGTCCTCGAAGGGCGGGACACGATCGCCGTGATGCCGACCGGAGCGGGGAAGTCGCTCTGCTACCAGCTTCCTGCTCTCCTCTTGAACGGGGTGACGCTCGTCGTCTCGCCGCTCATCGCTTTGATGAAGGATCAGCTCGACGGACTACGGGCGAAGGACATCCCAGCGACGCTCATCAACAGCAGCATCGAGCTCGCCGAGCAGGAAGCTCGCCTTCAGGGCCTGCGGCGCGGTGACTATCACATCTGCTTCGTCGCGCCCGAGCGGTTTCGGAACGGCCGCTTCGCACGCGCGATCCGGCAAGTCCCGGTCGGCCTGCTCGCGATCGACGAGGCGCACTGCATCTCGCAATGGGGGCACGATTTCAGGCCCGATTACCTGCGGTTGAAGCAAGCCGCCGAGCTGGTCGGACGGCCACCGATCGTCGCCTTGACCGCGACCGCCACCGACGGTGTCCGGGATCAGATCGTCGAGCACCTCGGCTTGCAGCAGCCGCACGTCTTCGTCGGAGGCTTCGAGCGGCCGAACCTGGAGATCGCCTGCCGGATCGTCGAGTCGGACGAGAGCAAGATTCGTGCGATCGTCCGCGAAGCGAAGAAGGCCAAGCCGGGCATCGTCTACGCCGCGACTCGAAAGCAGGTCGAGGAGATCGCGGGCCAGCTAGAGGCCCATGATCTCACGATCGGCGCTTATCACGCGGGCTTCGAGGCGCACCAGCGCAAGGCCGTCCAGGACCGGTTCATGAATGGCGACCTCGATGTGATCGTCGCGACGAACGCCTTCGGCATGGGCGTCGACAAGCCGGACATTCGCTTCGTCGTGCACCACGACATGCCGCGCTGCGTCGAGTCCTATTATCAGGAGATCGGACGCGCCGGCCGCGACGGCGAGGACTCGCGGTGTGTGTTGCTCTTCAAGTCGGGCGACACCTGGGTGCAGCGATTCTTCATCGAGTCGAGCCATCCGCCTCGGGAGGTCGTGCAGGCCGTCTATGCCGTGCTGCGCGACACCGACACCGAGCTGGTGACGATGACCAACTCGGAGATCCTCGAGAGGGTGGATGACGCCGCCGGGCAGATGGCCATCTCGGCGTCATTGAAGATCCTCGAGGACTTCGGCGTCGTCGAGCGAGTCTACGGCGGCTTCCACTCGGCGCTGGTGCGAGTCGCGCCGCTCGAAGGGCTTCCCGATGCGGCCTTCTCCTCGGAGATCCGTCGCCAAGTGCTCGATGCCCTCCGCCGCGACATCGCTCCCGAGCCCGATCTCCGGACCCCGTTCGACCCGGGTGCGCTCGCCCGCTCGCTCGGCATGGCGGACGATCAGCTCAAGCGAGCGCTGCGCAACTTGATGCAGGCGGGAGCGATCGAGTACGTGCCCGAGGCGAGCGGACGCGGGATCCGGGTGTTGATGCGGGTGGCCGAGACCCACCTGCCGATCGACTACCGGTTCCTCGAATGGCGAGCGCAGCGGGAGCTGGATCGCCTCTCGCGCATGCTGGCGTTCGTTCATCAGCGCCGTTGCCGCTGGTCGTCGATCCTCGAGTACTTCGGTGGGCAAGCGCACGAGGAGTCGTGCGGTCATTGCGACATGTGCACCGGTGGCGAGACCCTCGAGCGGGAGCTGAGCGATGAGGAGACGGTCGTCATCCTCAAGATCCTCTCTGCGGTGGCGCGGATGAAGGGGCGCTTCGGCAAGGAGCGGCTGGTCAAGGTGCTCCTGGGATCGAAGGCGCGGGATCTGCCTGACTCGCTGAAGCAGCTCACGGTCTACGGAATCCTGTCGGGCTTCCGTCGCGAAGCGCTGCTGATGATCGTCGACGAGCTGATCGCGCGCGGCGCGATCGGTGTCCAGGGTACCGACTATCCGACCCTCTTCCTCACCAGCCTCGGCAAAGAGGTGCTCCTGAAACAGCGGGAGCTCCGCTTCAGCGCGCCGCTCTCGGGTGGTAGCTCGCGGACCAAGAGCCGCAACGGCGGGAGCTCTCGCAGCACCTCACTGGAGCCGGGGGGATTCGATCCCGATCTGTTCGAGAGGCTGCGAGACCTGCGACTCGAGCTGGCGAAGGGCCGTCCGGCCTACACGGTGTTCACCGACCGCGCGCTCAAAGAGATCGCTGCCGCGCTTCCGACCACCGCCGAAGAGCTCTCGGCCCTCCACGGCATCGGCCCCGCCAAGGTCCGCGACTACTGGCCCGCCGTCCAGCAGGTCCTCAAAGAGCACACCGGCACCGCTTCGAGGGAAGCCGGCCGCGGCTGACGTGCTGCGCAGGGACGACCCGAGAGTGGAGCGCCCAAGCCGGGCTGGAGTGCCGAAGGCGAGCGAGCTCGAGACCGAGTCCACACTCCGAGTGTCCCCTTGCTCGGCGCTTTTTGGGCTCGATCGTCAGCAGCGTCGAGGAAGCGGCTTCCAGCTCGACGACCGCTTCCCGTTTCGGCCGCGCGGGCTCTGGTTCTCAGGCGCACGGGCTCTGGCTCTTGCTCTGGTCTCAGATCAACAGGCGCCGATCATCGAGCTGGCGGAAGAGACTTCGCACATGCCGGGCGGCGCGGCGGTAGAGCTTTCGGGCTCCTTCCGCGCTCATGCCGAGCTGGCGGCCCATCTGCGCGAAGCTGAGCTCCTCCTCGAGCTTCATCTCGAGCGCATCGTTCTCTCGAGAGGGCAGCAGGCTGCGGGCGTGGCGAACGCGCTCGGCTTGCTCGTTGCGCTCGGCTAGTCGATCGGGTCCGTCCTCCTCGGAGACCGGTGCGACGAGCGAGGAGTCCTTCCCGCGCCTTGCCTGGCCGAGAACGGTCAACGGAGACTCTCTTCGGCGATCCCTCTTTTGTGCCAGATCGAATCGGAGGCGCTGGAGGATGACGCGTTGGCCAATGACGATCAGCAGTCCTTGGAAGTCGTCGACCGATTGGAACTTCCAATGATCTCGGTCCTTCAATAGCTGCACCATGACGTCGCCGACGATATCGTCAGGGTCGATCGTCCCAAGGCGAGCTCGCGAGAGCTGCTCTCGGACTCGCAAGGCGATCCAGCTCAAATGAGCTTCGAGTAGCTCGCAGATCGCCGAGGGCTCACCGCGACGATAACGCTTGATCAAGAGCTCACAGGCAGGTTCTTCGCTCATGACACTCACACTCCAGCCGGCACTCTATCACCGGCGCACTCGAATGAGCTGGCCTCCCGAATGTCCCGTGGATTCATCGTCATGCTCTCAACGCTCGAGGTCAAGATCCCGACCGGTTCTTTAAAAGGAACGCATTGAGAAGTTGCCGAGTGGGCCCTGCGTCGCGATCTCGTAATTGCTCGCCGGCTCGACCGGGGAGCGGCCCGTGTGATTCCTCGACACAATTCTACATCGAAGGTGGAGGTCGCCATGAAGCGGCGAGGCCGGACGCCGTCTTCACGGCCTCTTCGGCCAGACTGGGGTTGCGGGAGCATGCGAAGGGGAAGAGGGAGAGCGATCGGGACTCTCAGATTCGGGATCCCGTCTGCTTGAAATGGAATCGACGGAACGGGCGCGGCCGTGTTCACGGGAAACGTTCACTGAGCCGAGCCTGCCATTCGAGCAAAGGGAAACGGGGTCGACTCCTCGCCGAGAACTCTCTCGGCGAGGAGTCTTCTTCTTGGAAGGCCGGGTCCTCGTGAGCGCCCGTCGATTGGCGGTTTCGGCGCAGTCATCGGCCTTGACTTCGAATACCCGATTCGAGTTCCTCAAAAAGAACCCGGCCGAACTGCAAGGTTGGAGCGGCAGGTTACGTTTTCACTCGCCAATTGCAATCGGCACCATCGTGGTATCGAGTTTTGGATGTGAGGTCTGCGTCCTCACCAAAGCGCTTGGGTGGAGGACACCGAGACCGGTTGAGAAACCAGGCCCGAGGGCGATGGAGTGCCCAAGCCGAGCGAGCCGGTGACCGAGTCTGTCGGCGAGGGCATCCACGAGCGAGCTTGGGCCTCCTCGAACGTTCAACGGCTCAACGTTCAACTTTCAACCTCCAAGACTCGAGCGGAGCTGTCTCTCGGCAAGAAAATGGGCGCGTATCGCCTTGCGCCCGGCCATGTAAGGCTTGCATTCGTTCTCGGGTTTGTTGTGGTCGGCCACGGAGCTTCAGACCTGAGGTCTGGGTCCGCTCCAAGGCACTCGGATGGAGGACACCGAGACCGGCTGAAGCCGG
>JAVJTD010000253.1:0-11814 GCA_040219065.1 Planctomycetota bacterium | reverse complement strand
AACACCGCCGCCGTGATCGATGCCGATGGCACCTACCTTGGCAAGTACCGCAAGAACCACATCCCGCACACCGCCGGCTTCTGGGAGAAGTACTTCTTCAAGCCCGGCAACCTCGGGTATCCCGTCTTCGAGACGGCGTATGCGACCATCGGCGTGTACATCTGCTACGACCGCCACTTCCCTGAAGGCGCTCGCCTGCTCGGGCTGAACGGCGCCGAGATCGTGTTCAATCCCTCGGCGACCGTCGCGGGTCTCTCGCAGTACCTGTGGAAGCTCGAGCAGCCCGCGCACGCCGTCGCCAACGGTTACTACATGGGCTGCATCAACCGCGTCGGGACCGAGGCGCCGTGGGGCATCGGGCGCTTCTATGGCTCGAGCTACTTCGTCGATCCGCGAGGTGAGCTCTTGGTCGAGGCGTCCGAAGACAAAGACGAAGTGGTCGTCGCCGACCTCGATCTGGATATGATCGAAGAGGTGCGAAGAGTCTGGCAGTTCTACCGCGACCGCCGGCCCGAGACCTACGACGACATGTGCGAGATGCTGCCTTGACCGGCCCGGGTCACTCATTGCTTGGAGGAGCCATATGGGCGTTCTGATCAAGAACGGGACGATCGTCACCGCGATCGATCGCTACGTCTCCGACGTGCTCTGCGAGAACGGCCAGATCGTCGCGATCGGCCCGAAGCTCGAGGCCCAAGGCGCCGAGATCGTCGACGCCTCGGGGCAGTACGTCTTCCCGGGTGGCCTCGATCCCCATGTGCACATGGAGCTGCCGTTCATGGGCACGGTCAGCTCCGACGACTTCGAGACGGGCACCGCGGCCGGCGTCGCCGGCGGCACGACTTCGATCATCGACTTCGTCATCCCCGCCCGCGACGTGAACCTGCTCGAGGGGCTCGCCGCCTGGCACGACAAGGCCAAGAAGGCGGTCTCGGACTACGCCTTCCACATGGCCGTCACCTGGTGGGGCGACAAGACCGCCGACTGGATGCGCCAGTGCGTCGAGAAGGAGGGCATCCCGTCCTTCAAGACCTTCATGGCGTACCGCGGCGCGATCGGTGTCGACGACGTCGAGCTGATCGAGGTCATGAAGACGGCGAAGTCCCTCGGCGCGCTCGTGACCGTCCACGCCGAGCACGGCGACATGGTCGTCGAGCTCCAGAACAAGCTGATGGCCGAGGGCAAGACCGGGCCGAAGTACCACGCGCTCTCCAGGCCGGCGCCGCTCGAAGGCGAGGCGACCTCGCGGGCGATCATGCTGGCGCGGATGACGCAGGAGCCCTTGTACGTCGTGCACGTCACCTGCCTGCAGGCGGTCGAGGCGATCAACGCGGCGCGGGCGCGCGGACAGCGCGTGATGGGCGAGACCTGTCCGCAGTATCTCTTGCTCGATGACTCGATCTACGATCAGCCCGACTTCGAGGGCGCCGCCGCCGTGATGTCGCCGCCGATTCGTCCCAAAGGACACCAGGAGCCGCTTTGGGCCGCGCTGCGCTCGGGCACGCTCGAGGTCGTCGCGACCGATCACTGCCCGTTCAATCTGGTCGGGCAGAAGGACATGGGCAAGGACGACTTTCGCCTCATCCCCAACGGCGCCGCCGGCATCGAGAATCGCCTGGCGCTCATGTACACCTACGGCGTGTTGGAAGGCCGGCTAGACCTGCACCAGTTCGTCGATCTCACCTCCACGCGCGCCGCGAAGATCTTCGGCCTGTATCCGCGCAAAGGATCGATCACCGTCGGTGCCGACGCCGATCTGGTGGTCTGGGACCCCGAGGCGACAGGCACGATCTCGGCGAAGACGCATCATCACAAGTGCGACCGCAGCATCTTCGAAGGCTTCCAGACGAAGGGCGGCCCGAGCACGGTCGTCGTGAACGGACGCATCCAGTTCCAGGACGGCGACCTCAAGGTCGAAAAGGGCGCCGGCCGTTACCTCGAGAGGTCTCTTCCGTGAGCGAGACGAAGACGGGTACGAAGGCCGACGAGGTCCGCCGCAAGCACAAGGAGTATCTCCTCCCGGCGGTGGCGAATTATTACCAGGAGCCGATCGTCTTGACCGAGGGATCGGGCCGACGGCTGCGCGATGCGGACGGCCGCGAGTACCTCGACTTCTTCGGCGGCATCCTGACCGTCTCGATCGGGCACTGCGATCCTAGGGTCACCGGGCCCTTGAAGTCACAGATCGACCGCCTCGGTCACGTGTCCACGCTCTACCCGACCCTGCCGATCGTCGAGCTCGCCGAGCGCCTGGCCCGCATCACGCCGGGCCGCTTGCAGAAGAGCATGTTCACCGCATCGGGCACCGAGGCCGACGAGACCGCGGTGACTCTGGCCCAAGTCTACACCGGCTCGATCGAGCTGATCGCCCTGCGTCACGGCTACTCCGGCCGCTCCATGCTGGCGCAATCCTTGACGGCGCATTCGCCCTGGCGTGCGGTACCGACCCAGATCGCCGGCGTGAAGCACGCGCCCGCACCGTACTGCTACCGGTGCCCTCTGAAGTTGACGTATCCGTCCTGCGATGTCGCGTGCGCCAAGGACCTCGAGGAGCTGATCCAGACGACGACCACCGGCAAGATCGCGGGCTTCCTCGCCGAGCCCATTCAGGGCGTCGGCGGCTTCATCACGCCGCCCAAGGAGTACTTCGAGGTCGCGACCGACATCGTGCGCAAGCACGGCGGCGTCTTCATCTGTGACGAGGTGCAGACCGGCTTCGGCCGCACGGGCGGCAAGATGTTCGGCATCGAGCACTGGGGCGTCGAGCCCGATATCATGACGATGGCCAAGGGCGTGGCCAACGGCATGCCGCTCGGCGTGACGATCGCTACCCCGGAAATTGCCGACGCCTTCAAGGCGATGACCATCTCGACCTTCGGCGGCAACCCGATGTCGGCCGCGGCGGCGAACGCGACGCTTGGCGTCATCGAGGACGACGGCTTGGTCGAGAATTCCGAGAGGCAGGGGCAGAGATTGCGCGAAGGCCTCGAAGCCCTGCAGCGGAAGTTCCCCAGCGTCATCGGCGACGTGCGTGGCAAGGGCTTGATGCAGGCGCTCGAGCTCGTCGTCGACGAGCAGGCGGGCGATCGCACACCGAACCCGCAAGCGACGGCGCGGCTCTTCGAGGAGTCGAAGGCGCGGGGCCTTTTGATCGGAAAGGGCGGCTTGTACGGCAACGCCGTCCGCATCTCGCCGCCCCTCTCGGTCACGGCCGATGAGGTGGACGAGGCGCTGAAGATCCTGGGCGAGTCGTTCGCGGCGTTCGCATCCTGATACCCGAGGCAAAGATGGCCGACCTCAGCATCGAAGTCGACGGCATTCACTTCCCGAACCCGTTCGTCCTCGCCTCGGGGCCGCCTGGCACCAACGCCAAGGTGATCAAGCGATCCTTCGAGCTCGGGTGGGGCGGCATCGTCTGCAAGACGATCAGCCTCGAGCACGAGAAGGTGCACAACACGGTGCCGCGTTATGGCAAGCTCACCGACCGCGATGACAAGAAGAAGGTCCTGGGCTTCCAGAAAATCGAGTTGATCTCGGATCGCCCGTTCGAGGTGTGGCTCGACGAGCTGCGCGACTGCAAGGAGAGCTACCCGAAGCACGCCTTGATCGCTTCCATCATGGAGGAGTGCGAGCAAGGCCGCTGGGAGGAGATCGTCGAGCGCACGCAGGAGACTGGCGTCGACGCACTCGAGCTGAACCTCTCGTGCCCGCACGGCTTGCCCGAGCGCAAGATGGGCGCGGCGATGGGACAGGACCCGGACATCGTCGAGAAGGTCGTCTCGTGGGTGAAGGGCGTCTCGAAGGTCCCTGTGTGGGCGAAGATGACGCCGAACATCACCGACATCACGGTGCCCGCCAAAGCCGCCGTGCGCGGCGGCGCTGACGGGATCAGCGCTATCAACACGATCCTCGGTGTCATCGGCGTGAATCTCGACACGCTCAAGCCGATGCCGACGGTCGAGGGCTACTCCGAGCCCGGTGGCTATTCGGGGAGGGCGGTGCACCCGATCGCATTGCGCCAGGTGATGGAGTGCGCCCGGGCCTGCCCCGAAGCGTCCGTCTCGGGCATGGGGGGCGTCGAGACCGCCGAGGACGCGATCGAGTTCCTGCTCCTCGGCGCAAGCACCGTGCAGGTCTGCACCGGCGCGATGCTCCAAGGCTACGAGATGATCAAAGACCTCTGCGAGGGGCTCTCGGCCTTCATGGAGAAGAAGGAGCTCGGCAGCGTGCGTGAGATGGTCGGACGCTGCTTGCCCGACTTCACGACGCATGCCGAGCTCGTCAGAAGGCAGCTCGAGGCAAAGCGCGAGAAGGCCGGTCAAGCCGAGCGCGACAACATGTGGACCGGCGACATCGCCAAAGAGACCGACTCGCTCGTCACGGATTGAGGTGCTCGGACGTCGCGAGCTTGCGCTTTCGAGCTGCGTGTCTGCGGGCTCCTGCGGCCCGATCATCGCCGGCGAGCTCCGGAAACCGGCCTCGGCATCTCCGCGTCTTCTTTCACGAAGCGAGTCAGAAGAAGAACGGAAAGCCGCGAAGTAAATCTCGATCTCCTGCCAGCGCCACCGATTGCTCATCGTCTATCGCGACGGCCGGCCGGATGCGAAAGCTCTATTTGATGTACTTGCTCTTCTGGACCAGGATGCCTCCCCCGAAGGTGAGGGTGATTGAGTGCTCAGGATATTCGTAGTTTGGGTGCGGGTAAGAGACAGCCATGTCTCCGAAGAGCGAGCCTTGGATGAATCGCGGCATGCCAAACTTCTTGATCACATCGATGTACGGAGTTCCGATGCGCAAATCGACGAAGTCCTGCCTCGTCACGATCGGACTGGTATCGTTGACGACGGCGCTCCAGTCGAAGCTCCCGATCATGGCAGCTCTCGATGAGCTCTCGGCGACCGAGCGGATCAGGTCGATGGCGTCCTTCACTGACGCGTCGAGCTTGGCGATTCGGGATTCGATCGCTGTGCGTGCTTCGAAGATCCGCAGCGCCACGACGTCTACTTCGTCGGAGTTGGGTGAATCGAGCCCGCCCTCCTCCGGCGCGGAGACCTCGCCCGGCGGTGTTTCAGACTCGACGGGGTGGACGCTTCGGATTGGGAGAGCTTCGCCGAGCCGGCTGGAAATCTGCCTGACCTCCCGGCGGAGCTCCTGGATGTCCTTTTTCAAGGAATCGACCGATGAGGGGGTAGCTGCCCGGTCTTCTCCGACCGACGACGGTCGTTCAACTCGAACGAACCAAGCGACGGCGAGACCGAGGGTGAAGGCCGCCAGCGTGGCCACCAGCCAGAGAGTACCTGAGCGCACCCTTGCCTCCTGGAGATGAAGCCTTGTGCCGATTGGGCGGGATCGCGAGTTACTGGACCCAGCCCTCGGAGGGGCCACTTCCCGTCACTTCGTCGATCGTCACCTGGTATCCGGCGTTGAGAGAGATCGTCCGGTCGTCATCCGCTCCCGTCGTCTTGTCGTTCTCGACCGTGTAGCAGGTTTCGAGTGATCCATCGGTCTTGCGAATGCAGATCTTGACCTTGTCGCCCGCATCGGTACCGGTAATTGTCGTCCTGATGCGAAGCTGTTCCGTTGCTCCCGATGCGTTCGTGTGGAAGTGTTCCGACTCGACCGGGCTCTGGCCGTTGAAGCTGAACGTGGTCGATCCTGCTGGTGGCGTTTGAGCGGTGGCGGTTCCGGCGAGGAGTAGCATCGCCATCGCCACACCTACACCGAGGCCCATCCGAGTCAAAGTCAACTTCGTCCTCGTACCTCGTACCTTGTACCTCGTACCTCGTACCTCGTACCGACTACTGAATCGTTCACGGGTCCTCCTCCGAAATGCAGTATCCGTTGCGGAGATGCCTTGGTAGAGCCGCGAGAGCATCTCACGGCGCTTCAGAACAACTGGATCCTACCCGGTGGGCCAGGAGGAGCAAAGCTCCGATCGTTCGTTTTGTTGGGAAACCCCACCACTGGGTGAGCGCCCTCAGCAATGTCTGGTCTTGGGGCGGCCGCTTCGCGCTCATTGCGGGCGAAGGTCAACGGGCACGAGACCAACGAGATGTGGCCCTGGCACGGAGCCTAGGCGAATGTGGCCGCGTACGGCGAGAGACCGGGAGGAACGGCAGCAATGATTGTCTGCGGGTCTGCGTCTCGCTTGGGCAGGCAATGAGTATCGGGGCACGCCGCACCTGGCACTACAGAAGCCAGGCACCACAGCCGCTACCAACGCTGCAGCTTCATTCCCGCCCAATAGACTCCGCCCGCCACTCCGAAGCCGACGAACCAAGCGTAGGTGTACACGCTCTGGAAGAACGCTGGAACGTCCGAGACCAACCTCGCCTCCGCCAGGAACCCCGGCACGTTCGGCAGGACGCCTGCCAAGAGGGCGATGAGCGCGACGACGTTGAAGCCGCCCGAGTACCAGAAGTGACCGTCGCGGCGATAGAGCCCCTGAAGATCGATCCGAGTGCGTCGCACCAAGAAGTAGTCGACGATCACGATGCCACCGATCGGACCGAGCAGGGCCGAGTAGCCGATCAGCCAGGTGAAGATGTAGCCGTCCGTGGTCTCGATCAGCTTCCAAGGAAAGATGACGATCCCGAGGCCCGCCGTGATCAGGCCGCCCTTGCGGAACGTCGCCCACTTCGGCGCGAGGTTGATGATCGCGTTCGCGGGCGCGACCACGTTGGCGGCGATGTTGGTCGAGAGGGTCGCGAGAGTGAGGGCCAAGAGTGAGATCGCGACGGCAAAGCCACCGCCCATACGACCCGCCAAGACGGTAGGATCCGGTATCGCTTCCCCAAAGATGACGACGGTGGCCGAGGTCACCGCGACGCCGATGAACGCGAAGAGCGTCATGAAGAGGGGGAGGCCGATCGCTTGCCCCAGGGCCTGATCGCGTTGGCTCTTGGCGTAACGCGTGAAGTCGGGAATGTTGAGTGACAGCGTGGCCCAGAAGCCGACCATGCCCGTCAGGCCGGGCCAGAAGGCAGACAAGAACTGCCCTTCCTTCTCTCCGCCCACGTCGAACGCCGAAGGCGCCGAGAGCATCGCGCCGAAGCCGTCGGCTTTCAGATACGCCCAGACGAGGAGCGCGAGCCCCATGGCGATCAGGAACGGCGCCGCCCAGGTCTCGAGGATCTTGATCGACTCCAGGCCTCGAATGATCACGATCATCTGCAGCGCCCAGAAGGCCAGGAAGCAGACCAGTTCGCCGAGGTTGATCCCCAGCACGGCGAGATCGTCTCCGCTCAGTGCGCCATCGCTCAGAGCATTGATGAGCTGGTAGATCGCCGAGCCGCCGATCCAGGTCTGGATGCCGAACCAGCCGCAAGCGACCAGCCCACGAAGTAATGATGGAATGTTGGCGCCGAGGATGCCGAAGCTCGCCCGCGAGAGCACCGGGAACGGGATGCCGTACTTCGTACCGGCGTGGCCGTTCAGGACCATCGGGATCAGGACGATGACATTGCCCAGCAGGACGGTGCCGACCGCCTGCCACCAGTTCATTCCGAGATCGATGAGACCTCCGGCCAGCATGTAGGTCGGCACGCAGACCACCATGCCGATCCAGAGCGCCGCCATGTTGAAGACGGACCAGGTGCGCCCTTCGGGTGACGTGGGCGCCAGGTCGTCGTTGATGAGGCTCGGATCCGGGTTCTGCAACATCGCTCTCTCGGCTTCGGGTCAGGGAGTCGCCGTCGATCGTCGACAGGAGTCAGAACGGGCGGCCGATTCTCTCACCGATGCACACGAGAATGCCAGGAAGGCTCAAATACTCATAGCGCCCGAGTGCCGAGTTCGGGAGAGGGATCCTAGCGCCGGTCGTGTGCCTGATACCGGACCCGGTGAATGGCGCCAAGCGGAATTCGCTCGACCTGGGATGTTCCTTCCACCTGGAGATCGATGTACTCCGGACTCACTTTGATGACGCGCAGGCTTCCATTCTCGTCGACGGTGAGCTGTCCGACTTGATTCGAAAGGCCTGAGAATGAGACCCGGGTGCCCATCTCGAGGCAGTCGAAGAGCGAGTCGCTTGAGGAGCCTACTCCACGACCAGAGACTGCGTACAGGGTGGATGAAGCGATCAGTCCGCTTCCCAGCAACGAGCAGAGCATGAGCTTTCGCAACTTCATGAGACGCTCCCTTCAAATGATGAAGTGGTGATGGCGATCGGGAGGCTCAGACGAAGGACGCGCCCAGTCTATTCCACGGTATCCAAGTCGAATGGGAAGAGCTCATGAGCCTGGGGGGCGCCGTGATGTCGAATCGGCTGCGCGCCCGATCGCGGTGAGATTCACCCGCGTCAGCGTGCACCTCGATGGTTGACTTCGTTGATGGCTCTGGCTTCCGAGCACTCACCGCCACTCGCCGCTGAGGACGAACGCGCCCCAGGACTCGGGGCGGGCATCCCCTTGCACGCGATTCTGCTCGAGCATCTCGAGCTGGGCTCGGCGCAGGGCTTGTCCGGGAGGCAGGCCTTCCTGCCAGAGGAAGTGGTAGAAGCGCAGCATCAACTGGCGGGTGTCCTCGTCACCGACTTTCCAGAGCGAGCTGAGGACCGTGTCGGCACCGGCTTCATGAAAGGCACGTCGCAAGCTGAGCATCCCTTCTCCGCTACGCGGCGTGCCGAGACCCGTCTCGCAGGCCGAGAGCACCACCAGCTCGCAGCGGCTCAGATCGAGACTGGCGACCTCGGTGGCGGTCAGGTAGCCGTCACCATCTTCCGACCGACTTGCGGCGTCGGCTCCGCCGAGGACGAGACCGGACAGGAGCCCCGGAGGAAGCGACGCCGTAGGCAGCTTCGTCTCCTTCATGAACGGCAGCCCGTCCGGCTCGCAGAACCCGTGAGTCGCGAGGTGGATCGAATCGTACCGCGACAGCTCGCCTCGAATGCCCTCTTCGGTGGCCGCCTCGCCCATCAAGGCGAGGGCGCTCGATTCCTCTCCAAACTGGTGGCGGTGCGCTTCGAGGAGGGTATCGACCTCGGCGCGCGTGCCCACCAGCGGTGCCCATCTCGCACTGGAACGAGTCGGAGAACCTCCGCCGGCGGCATTCGCAGCAAGGTAGTCGACACCGCCGACAGCCAGCAGCGATGGCGCGCGAGCACGACGGGGAGCGTCGGCTTCGAGGTGTTGGAGCAGGGAGACGGGATCGACCGCGTAGACGAACTGCATGTCCTCGATCAGGAAGCGCCCCGATTCCAGTGGGATCGTCTCGAACGGTAGCCGCGTCAGGAAGGCGTCGGGGATGACGAAGACGAGGGTCGACTCGGCGAGGCGTTCTTGCAGCGGTGCCCAGAGCGCCTCTCGAAGACTGGCGCCTTTTCTGGACGTGACTCCTTTGGGAGCAACGACCCCGCGTGTTCCTGACGAATCATCGTGCGACGGAATCAGCTCTTCGAGAGCCAGCGCCGAGCCGAGCGACACCTCGTCGACGGACTCCGCACCGGCGCGGAGGATCCAGGCTCTCACCTCCGGTCCGGGGCCCTCGTCCTGGCGATGCAGCGAGAGATCCAAGATGGCCGAGCCAACCGGAAGAGCTGCGGCGAGCGCAGCGACGCTGATGCGCCGGGAGTCGGGGCCCAGATCGAAGCTGCGGATCAGCTCGCCCTCGAGAGCCCGCTTCCGGTCGCGGATCTCCTTCATCTGATCGAGGTGGTCCCGAGGATTCGAGACGTTCGTGGCAAAGGCGAGCTCGGAGAGCTGCTCGGCCAATAGCTCGATCTCGCTCACCTGCTCCCGTTGTGAAGCATCGAGGCCGGCTTCGAGCGATTGCTGCGAGCGGAGCGAGGTCCGATACACCAGGCCCTTCCAGCTCGCGACGCGCTCATAGCACTGGTTCGTGGTCAGACTGGCTGTCGCCAAGTGGAGATCGAGAGCCATGCCGAGCTCGGCCGCGAACCGGAAGCGGTCTTCGGGCGGCAGCAAGGGCATCTGGAGCTCGGTCCATTCGAGGCGCGATCGAAAGCCTCGCTCAGCCAGGCGGGCGGCCCGCTCGCCCTCCCCGCGCGCTCGGGCGTCCGTCGCCGCAGCGAGGAGCTGATCCCCCGTAAATCGATGGGAGAAGCCGAGGGCCTGCTCGTAGAGAGCGAGGGCGCGATCCCAGTGCTCGCGGGCAGCTTCGTCGTCGTCGCCGGCACATCGGGCGAGCAGGACGTGGGTGCGGCCCCGCGCCGGGTGCTCTTCGGGGAGCTTCTTCGCCTCGATCGAGAGCGCGTCTTCAGCGAATGCCCGCGCGGCTTCGACGTCTCCGGTCTCGAGCAGCGCGTCGGCGAGGTTCTTCTGGGCGACGGCGACGTTGGGATGATCGGGGCCGACCGTCCGCTCCAGAATCGGGAGCAGAGCCCGAAGTGACTCGGCCGCTTCACCAGGCTGTCCCAACTGCGCGGCGACCGAGGCGAGGTTCTGCAGGGCCGCCACGGTGTTCGGATGCTCGTCCCCGAAGTGACGGCGCGAGACCTCGAGAGCTCGCCGGTGCTCGTCTCGCGCCAGGTCGAGTCGACCTTGGGCCCTGAGAGCGCTGCCCAGATCATTGTGGACGCGGGCCAGCTCGCGAGATGCCGCCGGGTGCTTCTCGTAGATGGCCAAGGCTCTCCGGTAGAGCGTCTCCGCTTCTCCGGCGCGCTCTTGGTCGAGCAGCGTACCGGCCAGGCTGGTCGTTACATGGGCGAGATTGGGATGGTCGGGTCCGACGAGTCGAATGAAGGTTTGAAGAGAGGAGCGAAGGAGTGTCTCGGCTTCGCCGTAACGGGCTTGGTAGCCCAGGAGGCGCGCGAGATTGGCTTGAACCGTGGCGATCGCGGGATGGTTGGGAGCCGGCTGCGATTCCAGAGTCGACAGCAGCCGCTCGTAGGTCTGGATCGCCTCGTCGTGCCGGCCCAGCTCGCCGGCGACGACGGCGAGGTTGGCGAGCGCCGAGAGCGTGCTCTCGTCTTCGGGGCCGATGTGCTTCTCGGAGAGCGTGAGCTGCTCACGAAAAACGGCTTCGGCTTCCTCGAGCCGTCCAGAGGTGAACAGGAGGTTGCCCAGTCGATTCAGCGCCTCGGCGAGCGGAGACGCTTCGTCGGGTCGTCGCCTTCGACTCTCGACGGCTCTTTGTGCGTCCTCGATCTCCAGGCGCCTCCGTTCGAGCGGCTCCAGCTCTGGTGGAGAGCCCTCGAGAATCTCGACACGAGACTCGCCGAGACGAGAGTCGACGGCGACCACCTCGAGGCGGTACTCGACACCGGCCTCGACCTCGAATGTGAGCTGGGCATGGGTGCCGATCCAGCCTCCATCCGATTCAGCCAGGACCTCGTCCGATCGTCTCGCGATCAGATACGTGTCGAAGTCGTGAGAGATGGCAAGGACGGTGACCGTGCCGGATCGTTGCGGCCGGAACCCGAGAGACTCTCCTCGGTAGGGTCCCCCTCGGCGCGCCCGCAGACCAGGTGATTCGACGGGTGGCGAGCTCGGACCGACTCGCGAGGAACGCTGGGCTCCCAGGGTGATCTCGGTCGGCCCATCCTGAGCGGCGCCGACCAGTAGGGTCGAGAGGCAGATCGTCCAGATCACCGGGCTCACCAGATCACCTCCTTCGTGTCATGACTCGAGCCGAGTGGACGAGCTTAAAGAGGGGCAGCGGAACAGGTCAACCGCAGGAAGCCGAGATCGGGACGGGCCGCTGATCTGAAACTAGATCCCGCGCGACCGAAAACAGAGCCCGCGCGACCGAAACGGGAAGCGGTCACCGAGCTGGGAGCCGCTTCCTCGACGGCGCTGACGATCGAATTGAGAGGAGCCGAGCAAGGGCCACTCGGAGTGCGCTGTCTTGGCGGCA